>CAVOMB010000001.1:0-63044 GCA_963696935.1 uncultured Thermoleophilia bacterium
GCCAATCAGGCTAACCGGCCGCGCCTGCACCGAGACGATGAGCGGAGCCGAGGTAGCAAAATGATGAGAGAGAACGGAAGGCAATGCAGGCGGGGTCCGAGTTGAGCGGAGGGTTAGGCCGGGCGCATCGCCTCGACCCCACCATTCACCCAGACGATGTAGTTGTGGTTGGTGATGCCGCCGCCGAGCTCCTCGCAGCGGACGTCCTGGCCCTTCCAGTCGTCGATGCGCGCAATGGCTCGTCCGGCGAGAGGTGGTGAGCTTGCTGTTCCCATGTACCTGCCTTTCCGACGCGCGGCGCCGCGGCCGCTCGCTTGGCGTTGTGGTGCAGGCGCCGGTCGCGCGCCGGCACGTCGGCGCCGTCCGCCGCCGCCGCGAGGCGCGGCGAGGCACGGCGGAACGAAGCCCTTGGAGAGGCAGGTCATGAGACGGGCACCTCGAGGCCCATGCCGGCGAGCTCGCCGCGGACCTCGTCCATGACGCGCCGGTAGTCGTGTTCACGATCCTCTTGGTCTGCGCGTCGTAGACCTCCTGGAAGGTCAGTGCCCTTGTCCGGGTCCTTGAGCTTGTCGCCGAACAGCGGGAAGAGCTTCTGCGCAAGCGGTTCGGCCTGCGCGCGCGTGAGCTTGGAGGCGGCAAGGCCGATCTCCGCGTGGAACTTGTGGTCGTCCGGGATCAGAGAGTCCGACTGGACGGCCATGGCGGGGTGCCCAGAGAAGACGTTTCCACCAGAGGTCACGACAGCGAGCATATAGCAGGCCATTTCGTAATGGTACTGCTTCGTACCGGAGCCACCGCCCAGGTACGGAAGGTTGACCATCGGGTAGCGCATGTTGCGCCCGATGGCGGCGTTCGACATGGCGATCGCCCAGATGAGCGGCTTGGTCGACGACAGGTGCAGCTTGCTGTGCAGCGGGGCGTTGTAGTGGTAGCTGCCGCGGAAGATCAGGTTGCCCATGATCATGTAGGCGGTGGCCGTGACGGCCACGCCCTCGGCGCCGCCGGCGTAGCCGCCGAACAGCGGGGTGCTGGTGGAGCCGATGTTGGCGCTGAGGCTGTTGTAGAAGGCGACCTTCTGCAGCGCCTCGTAGCCGACCACCATCTCGCTCAGGAAGTCGATGAGGAAGCCGTCGCTCGGACGCAGGCCGAAGTCCGGGTAGCTGGCGGCGAACATCGACGCCGGCTGCGAGGCGGCCGAGATGCCGTTGATGATCGGCATGCCGGCGCGGCCGGAGCGGCGGATGCCCTCACGCGCCAGGCGCACGGTCTTGCAGGCCGCGAGGATCTCCTGCGGCGAGCGTACGCGGGCGTCCCGGCCGCGCAGATGCAGGATCGACGGCACGGACACCGAGTCGACGATGTTGAAGGACGCCATCTTCTCGACGGTGTCCACGAAGACCTGCTCGTCGGTGGTGTAGATGCCGCCGCCGACGTGCACCCACGGACGGTCGTCCGTGGCGTCGGGACGGCGGCCGTACATGGTCTTGCGCTCGCGTCCCTCGCCGAACACGGTGGCCGTGGGGCACTCGCGGTTGGCGATCTCGATCTCCTCGCGCGTGAACTGCATCACGCGGTTGGTCTCGGGGCAGTACGCGCCGGCCTCGGCGATGAGGTCCACGGCCGCCTCGAACACGGCGTCTGTGAGCACGTCGTCGGGTTGATGATGGTCTGCTTGTCCCACTTCACCGTGGCGCGCGATGACCTCGGTGAGCTTGGGGACGTAGCGCTTCATGTAGTAGTCGGTCTCTGAGGTGAGCGGGCCGGTCTCGGCGCGGTCGAAGACCTCGATAAGATCGATCATGTGGTGCTCCTCTGCGTCAGGTAGTCGTCGGGCCGGGTCAGGAGACCAGCGTGGCGGAGATCGTCACGGCCTCGTACGCCGTGGCGGCCCAACCGTCGGCGCCGATGGTGTCGGCCCACTCCTTGGTGGTCGCGCCGCCGCCGACGAGGACCTTGTACTTGTCGCGCAGGCCAGCGTCCCTGAGCGCGTCGATGACGTCGCGCTGGCCGACGAGGGTGGTGGTGAGCAGCGCCGACATGGCGATGATGTCCGCGTCGACTTCCTTGGCCTTGTCGACGAACTGGAAGAGGTCGACGTCGATGCCCAGGTCCCACACCTCGAAGCCGGAGGTCTCGTACAGCAGCTTGAGGATGTTCTTGCCGATCGAGTGGAGGTCGCCCTTCACCGTGCCGAGCACGACCTTGCCCTTCTTCTCCCCCTCGGCGCCCTGCTCCTTGATCTTGGGCTCGAGGATCACCATCGCCGCCTGGAAGGCGAGAGCGGCTTGCATGAGCTCGGGGAGGAAGATGTCCTCGCACTCGAACTGCTCGCCGATGACGTTGAGGCCCGGCAGGAGCCCCTGGTCGATGATGGCCCTGGCCTCTACGCCGTCGGCCAGTGCCGCGTTGACCGCGTCGAGGACCTGGTCCTCGTCCTGGTCGATGATCGACTGCTTGAGCTTGTCGAAGTGGTCTGCGTCCGCCATGGAATGCACCCCTTGGTCCGATTGAACGTCTCGCGCCGCCGTGGTCCGGCGGCAAGTCACGTGTGAATGCTCGTGTGCTTCGTCGTCTCAGTCGATCAGCCCTCCAGCGGTGTCGCGTCCCCGGCGACGAGGCCGGGGAAGTGCTGCCTGATCTTCGCGTCCAGCTCGTGGTCCCAGACCGCGCCGTTGGGCTGCACCAGGATGCGGCGCGCCTCCGCCATGGCGCGGTCGTGGATGACCGGCCGGCCGGCGTCTTCCCACTGCTGGCGCATGTCGCGGGCGGCCAGCTTGGGCAGGACGGCCGTGGTCTTCATGAGCCCCTTGGTGTGTTTGCGGCCCATGTAGCTGCCGCCGGGTCCCACCGCGGCGATCTCTTCGAGGGCGAGGTTCTCCTCGCTGAACTCGAGGCCGCGGTACACGCGCTTGTCCATCAGGGCTATCTCGTTGTCGACGACGGCCTTGCCGAAGTCGAACGCCATGAGCGAGCTGAAGAGGCCGCCCATGTTGAGCAGGGTCGCGCCGGCCGAGACGCCGAGCACGGTGTTCATGCCGGTCTCGAAGCCGGCCTGGGCGTCGTCGGAGTGCGCGTTGGTGAGGCCGATGTAGCCGCCCGAAGGCACGCCGTAGAAGCGCGCCAGCTGCGCCTGCGCGGAGAGCAGGATGCCGGTCTCCACGGCGCCCGGGGCGTAGGCGCCCGTGCGCATGTCGGCGACCGTGGGCAGGCTCGCGTAGATGATCGGGGTACCTTCCTTGCACCATCTGCTGGAACACGGTGACGGCGAGGAACTCGGCGTTGCCGACGACCAGCGTGCCCATGAGCGTCATCGGCGAGGTGAGGCCGGCGTTGGGCACCACGGTGGTGTAGACGGGCAGCCCGCGCTCGGTGAGCCACATGACCGCCTCGGTGGAGTCCACGTCCATCGCCAGCGGGCTGACCATCGGGCAGTAGTGGTGGTTGATGATCGGCCGCTCGGCGTAGGCCTCCTTGCCGCCGGCGATGAGCTCGCCGAGCTCGACGACCTGGCGCAGGTCGTCCATGTTGGGTGTGTTGCTGCGCACCGGCTTGAGGCAGTTCTTGAGCGCCGGGTAGAACCGGCTCAGGCTGAACTGCCCCTCGGGAGCGTCGTCGGCCAGCGTGGAGATGCTGAAGACGTCGAACCCGGGCAGCTCGTTGATGAGGTGCGCGATGTTGGCGATGTCGCCAGACGTCGCGCGCCGCTCGACGCCCGTGACGGGGTCGACGACATTGGGCGCCGACGAGCCGGTGACGACGATAGGCCCATCGTCGGGGATGGTGCGGTCGTACCGGGGGTCGCGACCGCGGAACGTGAAGCTCGGCGGCGCCATCTTGCGGTACTTCTCCACGACCTCGGCGGGGAAGCGCACGGTCTCGCCTTCGACGATGCAGCCGTGCTTCTTGAAGACCTCGCGCGCGGGCGCGAAGTGGGCGAGGATGCCCACCGTCTCGAGGACTTCGAGCGAGGCCTCGTGCGTGCGCCTGACCTCCGCGTCCGTGAGCAGCTCGACGTACCTCATGCGGTCATGCCTCCTCTGCGATGTGGGCGAGTTCGTCCTGGTGGTCTTCGATGTACTCCATGAAACGCACCTGGTGGCTGAGGTATCCCAAGTACTCGTCGACGTCGCAGTCCGGGTCGTCGTAGTACGCCATCAGGTCCCAGTTGAGGATGTAGAGGTTCGCGTTGGCGACCATGCGCGGCAGGAGCGCCAGCTCCTCGGCGCTCATCGGGCCCGGCACCTCGAACTTCGCGGCCTCATCCTGATAGGCGCGCACGAAGATGGCCGCCTTGTCGAGGCGCACGTCGCCGTCGTCGTGCCCTTCCCACGAGCTGCAGAAGTAGGCGATGCCCTGCGCGACGTCGAACAGCCGGTAGTCGAGCTTGGACCAGTCGAAGTCGAACAGCCCCACGCCCCGCTCTTCCACCCACTTGAGGTTGCCGGGGTGGTAGTCGCAGTGGACCGGGACCCGAGGCATGCCTGCGAGGGCGTCGCCCATGGCCGCGCCGCGGCGCACGGCGTCGAGGATCGCCGGCAGCTTCGCGAGGTAGTACTCGTCGAACGCCGTACCCCGCGACTTGGCCGCGTAGCCCTCGAAGATGGCGGGGAACTGGGCGACGAAGTCCATGATCGGCGGCTGCTCGCGGGCGAGGTCACCGGGGTCGAAGTCGTGCGCGAGCGCGTGGAACTCCGCGAGCACCCGGGCGCCGCTGTCGAACTCGCGGTCGGTCAGGCGGTTGCTGGTCCAGGTGTACTTGTCCTCGCCCTCGAGCATCTCGTACACGGCGAACAGCCGTCCGACCGGCTCACCGTCGATGACCTCGTCGCGCTTCACGTAGGTGACGCCCTGCTTGCTGGGAAACACCTGCGCGGCGATGTGGAAGCCCTTGCCGCTGATGTGGTTGACCAGCGCGTGCTCGAACAGCACCTCGCGCTCGGTGTTCAGGCGGTTGTACTTGCGCACGAAGTACCGCCGCTCGCCCTCAGGGGCAGCGACGACCACGGCGAAGCTGAGGTTGGTGTAACCACCGAGGATCTGCTCGACGCGCAGGACCTCGCCGAGATCGTAATCGGTCGCCACCACTTCGGCCAGCTGGCTGCTGAGGAACTCGATCTCGAGCGCGTCCCGCAGAGACTGCGCGTCCGTCGCCAGCCGCTTCGCCAGCTCGTAGAAGTCGTTCGCCTTCGCTACGTCCACTCACCCTCGCTTTCGGCCTGCGTCGTCCGGCGCCGCGTGGCGCTCAGACGACGACGCACCTCAATCCCAGTTTGACGAGCTCGTCGCGCACAGTCTGGTCCACGCCGTTGTCGACCATCACGGTGTCGACCTCGTCGAGCCGACTGATGACGACGTCGGCGACTACGCCGATCTTGGAGTTGTCGGCGAGCGCGATGACCTCGCCGCGCGTCGCGGCGACCATCGCGCGCTCCACGCTGGCCATGCTCATGGTCGGTGTGGTCAGTCCTTCTTCCAGGTCGAACCCGTCCACGCCGATGAGCATCTTGCCGGCGTGGAAGCGGGAGATCTGATCCAGCGCCAACGGCCCGCTCACCGCGTTGGAGCGCGGCCGGTAGAGCCCGCCGACGAGCACGACCTCCACACGGAGGCCGCGGGCCTCCTGCAAGGCCCCCACGTTGTGCGTGACGACGCGCGCCTCGAGCGAAGGGTCGATGTGGCGGACGACCTGGGCGGCCGTGGTGCCCGAGCTGAGAAACACGGTCTCTCCGGGCTCGATGAGTGCGGCGGCCGCCTCGGCGATGCGCCGCTTCTCCTCCGCGCTCGCGCTCTCGCGCTCGACGTAGAGGGTCTCTTCGGTCATGTGGCGTTTGATCACCGCGCCGCCGTGCGTGCGCACGAGGACGCCCTCGACCTCGAGACGCTCGAGGTCTCTGCGGATGGTCATCCCCGAGACGCCCAGATCTTCACTGAGGGTCGATACCCGGACCGCCCGCCGTTCCTTCACTTGGTCGACGATGCGGGCCCGACGCTCCGCAGGGATCATCTCGTGGACTTCCGGGACTTCTGACGACACAGGTGTTCCCCCAGTACGTGTCTGCGGCCCGGCAAGACCGAACAAAGTCGAACACATCCTAAACCTGACCACCGAAGTGTCAAGCGTATCCGAGCCGATTCCCGACGGGCGCGGGCCGCCGCAGAGGTGCACCAAGCGCACAGCAGCGCACATGGCTGGAGTGTGCGGGCAGACGGCAACGGCCGCCCGGAGGACTCCGAACGGCCGTTGAAGACCAGGCGGTCGGGCGTTGAACTACCCGCTTCTACCATCCTGCGCCGGAGGCTCCCACTGTTCACATCCCGCGACGCCCGGCCGCTCCCCGTGTACGCACGGGGCGGTCTTGGTCTGTGCGCGGATCCATGTGAATCCGAGCACTTTCGAGCATAACCGAACGAAGTCTAACGCGTTCTGGACGGGCGTCAACCCCGGTGTGCAAACCGCGGCAAAACGAACACCGCGAGGATGAAGTCGAACGCGTGGAGGCGCATGTGGGAGCGTGACGCCGGGGGCCTCAGTCGCCCTGGAACGCCCACGTGTGCGAGGGGTCCCACCAGGCGTGGCCGTAGCCCTCAGCGAGGGCGAGCGCGGTGGCCTTGATCTAGGCCGCGCCGTAGGTGATGCTCGACGAGCGCCACGGGTTCCAGCTTCCCTTCCAGGTGGAGGGCGCGTACTGGAACAGGCCGTAGTACCCGCCGGGACCCACGGCGGTGGCCGACCCGCCCGACTCGAGCAGCATCAGGCGGTACATGCCCCTGGCGCTCACGCCGCTGCTCGACGCGGCGGTCTGGTTGAGCGGCCACCACGGCCCCGACCCGCCTCCACCTTGCTGTGGAGGCCCCGCGGTCGGGGTGGGCTTGGGCGACTTCGTGTCGGCGCTGGCCACGAGCTTGCGGATGTCCGCGCGCACGCCGGCGAGGGCAGCGCGGCGCTCGTCCAGCCGCGCGCGGATGGTGGCAAGCTCGTGCTTGCAGGTCTCGGCGAGCTTCTGTTTGGTCTTCTCGTCCGCGATGAGCGTCTCGGCCCGGTCGGCGAGCTCACGCTTGGTGGTCTCGACGGTGCGCAGCACGTCGTGGCCGGAACGCGCCAGCGTGCGCACCGTGGTGAGGTCTGTGACCAGCTCGTTGAAATCGTCGGCGCTGAACATCGCGTCGACGGCGGTGACGTCGCCGTGCTTGTACATGGCGACGGCGTGCGCGGCGAGCATGGCGCGCGCCAGGCCCAGCTCCTTGTAGGCGAGCCGCTGCTGCCGCTGGTTCGCGTGATCTGGGCGCGAACAGCCTCGAGGGCGCGCGTCGCCTGCGAGTACCTGGTGACGGCCGAGCTGATCCGGCCGTCGAGGCCGGCGATCTCGGCGGCCAGCGCGCTCGCCGTGGCGCGGTTCTGCTGGAGCGCCCCCGTGCGCGCACCCGCGGGCGCCGCGGTGAGCGCGGCGACGGCCAGCAACGCGCACATCGAGAGCAGAGCGCCGAACGCCGGTCGCCGTATGGGGTGGCGGTCTTCCAGTACGCCTCCCGGGAGGCCGGCGGTGCAGACTGCCGGCCCCATGTCCCGCCGGCCGCGTCAGTACGGCCGCAGGGCAGGAGCGAAACCTAGCACTCGGCCGACCGGCGCTCAAGCACAGGGATCGAGGCGGCGACGTCGACGTTCGTGCGCAAGGTGTTCGCGCCCATGACCGAGACGCTCGCCGTGCCCGACGGTGAGCTGCGCGCCACGCTCGTGGGCTCGGAGTTCGTCGGGCTGGCCCTGATGCGCTACGTCGGCGGCGTCGAGCCGCTGGCGTCCGAGCGTCGACGAGCTGGTCGCGGCCGTGGGGCCGACGGTGCAGCGGTACCTCACCGGCGACCAGGGCCCGGAGCCCGCGCCCGGCACGCATGGCGGGCCGGACGACGGCCGGCGGCGGAAGCCCGCCCGGCGGGCCTCAGATGTAGCGGGAGCGGAGCGCCGCCGCGGCCTGCAGCAGCTCGTCGGCGCCCGGCTGCTCGTACCCGTCGAAGCGGGCCTCCAGAGCCTGCCGGCGCCCGGCGTCCGCGTAGTCGGCGAGCCGCCGGAACACCCCGAGCCGCACGCCGACGGCGAACGCAGCCTGGTCATCGCGCGGCCAGCCCAGGTAGTCGTCGAGCAGCGCGATGAGGGGCTCGCGGTCGCGCGGCAGCGAGCCTTCGAGCTCCTGCAGCAGGTTCAGCATGTGGTCGGAGCGCAGCTCGAACCGCGCCTCCCCCACCTGCTCGAGCAGGTCGCGCAGCTCCCGGGCGACCTCCACGTCGTCGGGCAGTACGAAGTCGCCGGCCGCCGCGCGCGCGCCGAGCGGCGTGCTCGGCACCACGGCGGCCGTCCGCAGCCGCACCACCAGCGGGTTGTCCGCGGGCGCGGCCCGCGCCACCTCGCGGATCACGCGGGCGGAGCCCGCGACGTGCGCGGCGGCGTGCGCGCGCCCGCCCAGCCCCGGCATCAGGTAGAAGCAGAGCTCGAGGCCGGCCTCCAGCACCTTGCCGCCGGCCCCGATCAGATCGCCGCTGGTACAGCCCTTGTCGATCGCCATCAGCACCTCGTCCGCCCCGGACTCGAGGCCGAGGTGCACGCGCGTGAGCCCGGCCTCGCACAGCATCGCCAGGTCCTCGGGCGCGCGCCGCGCCAGCGTGCTCGCGCGCCCGTAGGTGGTCACGCGGTCGACCGTCGGGAAGCGCTCGCGGACCCGCCGGATCACGGCCGCGAGCTTCTTCGGCTTGACCGCGCAGGGGTCGGCGTCCTGCAGGAAGCACGTGCGTGCGCCGTCCCCAAGGAACAAGGCGACCTGGTACGCCTCCGACGGGACGAGGCCCTCGCGGATGGCCGCGGTCCCCTTCTCCCGCAGCAGTTCCGCCGCCTCCGCCATCGCGTCCACGTCGGCCAGCACGTCCTCCACCGGGCGCAGCGAGGACTGCGCACCCTTGTACACGGGGCAGAACGCGCACCGGTTCCAGGTGCAGTTGCGGATCGCGCGCACCAGCAGACTGTGCGCGTCGCTGGGCGGGCGGATGGGCCCTTGCTCGAACGACGGAGTCGTCACTTCGGTCCTCTCTCCCTCTTCCGGCCGGGTCAGTCGACCCGCAGACGCCGCAGGATCACGCCGACGAGGTCCATGAACACCATGGTCCCCAGCCCGATCAGGATGACGACCAGCCACTCCGCGCCCGACATCGCGTCGGTGCCGAAGGCGACCTGCATGAACGGCGCATAGGTGAACAGCAGTTGCAGCCCGATCACCACGGCGACGCCGAGGATGATGATCCGGTTGCCGAACGGGTTGTACGTGAACAGCGAGCGCTTCAGCGAGCGGCAGGCGAACAGGTAGAAGACCTGCACGCTCATGAACACGTTGACGGCCGCGGTGCGCGCGGCGGCGTCGCCGAGCCCGCGGCCCTCGGCCCACTCGAAGATGCCGAACGCGGCCGCCAGCAGGATGAGCCCGGCGATGACGATGCGGATCATGACGGCGCGCGAAACGATGGGAGCGCCGGGCGCGCGCGGCGGGCGGTCCATCAGGCCGGGCTCCTTGGGCTCGAAGGCGAGGCCCAGGCCGAGGAGCACGGCGGTGATCATGTTGATCCAGAGGATCTGCAGCGGCTCGATGGGCAGTGTCGTGCCGAGCAGGACGCCGGTCATGAGCACGAGCCCTTGGCCGACGTTGGTCGGCAGCGCGTAGGCGATGAACTTGACGAGGTTGTCGAAGACGCCGCGCCCCTCCTCGACGGCGGCCTCGATGGAGGCGAAGTCGTCGTCGGTGAGGATCATGTCGGCGGCGTCCTTGGCGACGTCGGTGCCGGTGATGCCCATGGCGACGCCGATGTCGGCCGCCTTGAGCGCCGGCGCGTCGTTGACGCCGTCGCCGGTCATGGCGACCACGCTGCCCGCGCGACTGGAGCGCCTCCACGAGGCGCAGCTTCTGCTCCGGGGTGACGCGGGCGAACACGCTGGCCCTGTCGGCGAGCTCGATGAACGCCTCGTCGTGCGCGGCGGCCATCTCGGCGCCGGTCACGGCGCCGCCGTCTCCGGCGTTGATGCCGATCTCGCGGCCGATCGCGGCCGCCGTGGCGGCGTGGTCGCCGGTGATCATCTTCACGCTGATGCCGGCGTCGTGGCACGCCTTGACGGCGGCGATCGCCGCCGGCCGCGGCGGGTCCATCATCGCCTGCAGGCCGAGGAAGGTGAGGCCCGACTCGACGTCCTCGTGGGCGATGTGATTCGAGCCGTCAGGGGCTGCGCCGCGGGCGAAGGCGAGGACGCGCAGGCCGTCGGCGGCCAGCGCGTCCACCTCGTGGTGCACGGCGGCGGCGTCCAGCGCGGCCGGCTCGCCGGCTGCGCCCACCGCCGCCGAGCAGCGCTCGAGCACCTTCTCCACGGCGCCCTTCAGGTACACGACGCGGCGGCCGTCGCCGGCGTCGTGCAGGGTCGCCATGTACTGGTAGGCGCTCTCGAACGGGATCGCGTCCAGGCGCGGCAGCTCGGCCTTGGCGGCCGCGCCGTCCAGCCCCGCTTTGGCGGCGCTCGTCAACAGGGCCGCCTCGGTCGGGTCGCCCGCCACTTCGTAGTGGCCGTCCGTCTCCGTGAGCGCGGTGTCGTTGCAGAGCAGGCCGGCGAGCAGCACTTCGCGCTCGGCCGCCGACGGGCCGGGCACGATGTCTCCCGCCGGCTCGTACCCCACGCCGCTCACACGCGACTCCACGCCCCCGGCCGCGATCCGCTGCACCGTCATCTCGTTCTGGGTCAGCGTGCCGGTCTTGTCGGTGCAGATGACCATGGTGCTGCCGAGCGTCTCCACGGCGGGCAGCTTGCGGATGATCGCCCGCCGCTTCGCCATGCGCTTCACGCCGATGGCCAGGGTGACGGTCACGACGGCGGGCAGGCCCTCCGGGATCGCCGCCACGGCGAGCGCGATGGCGGCGTTGAACATGTCGCTGGCCGCCTCGCCGCGCAGCACGCCGATGACCAGCGTGAGCGCCGCGAGCGCGACGATCACGACCAGCAGGACCTTGGAGAACTCGTCGATCTTGCGCGTGAGCGGCGTCTTGAGGTCGTGCGCCTCCTGGATGAGTCGGCTGATCTTGCCGACTTCTGTACGGTCGCCGGTGGCGACCACCACGCCGGCCCCGGTGCCGTAGGTGACCAGCGTCGAGGCGTAAGCCATGTCGACGCGCTCCGCCAGCACCGCGTCCACGGCGACCGCGGCGGCGTCCTTCTCCACCGGCACGGACTCGCCGGTGAGCGCCGACTCGTCCACGCGCAGGTCGCGGGCGCGGACGAGACGGAGGTCCGCGGGCACCTTGTCCCCGGCCTGCACCAGCACCAGGTCGCCGGGGACGAGGTCCGGGGCCGGGAGGCGCAGCTGCTCCCCGGCCCTCAGCACCGTCGCCTCCGCCGTCATCGCCCGGCTAAGGGCGTCGATGGCCGCCACCGCCTTGGCCTCCTGCAGGTAGCCGACCACGGAGTTGAGGAGCACGACTCCGAAGATCACGATCGCGTCCACGTACTCCTTGAGGAAGATCGTCACCACGGCCGAGGCGACGAGGATGACGACCAGCGGATCGGCGAACTGGAGGAGGAAGCGCGTGAGGCTGCTCTGCCCCTTGGCCGGGGTCAGCACGTTGGAGCCGAAGACCGTCCGGCGGGCGTCGGCCTCCGCCCGACTCAGCCCCTCGGTCCCGCTGGTCTCGAGGATGCCCGCGACGTCATCGCCGGAGGCGGCGTGCCACTGCTGGTCGTCGAAATGCTCGATGATGCCCTCCTCGGAAGCCGCCGGCCGGTGCAGGGTGGATGATACCCGAGCACCGGCCGGCGGCTCACGCGCGGTCCGTGGAGTCCGTGAGCGCGGGCGCGCGCCGCTGCGCCGGCGCGCCCGCGCTCACTCGTAGTGGATCGCCCCGAGGATGCCGATCTCCGCCGCCTGCCGCGCCGGCAGCTCGCGCGCCAGGCGCGCGCTCCTCGGCCACGTCACCCGCGGCAACTCCGGCAGCACGAACACCGCGCCCGCCGTGACGACAGGACTGGCGACCACACCCGGGACGCGGTCGAAGGCCACGATCGCGAACGCGGCCACGATGACGGCGCCGACGGCGGCCGCGGTCACCTCGTACCCGGCGAGCGCCTGGACGCACAGGAACGCGGTGGAGGCCACCACGCTCGCCAGCGGCGACCACCAGAGCGCGGCGAGGTTCAGGCCGCTGACGACCGTGAGCAGGTTGAGCGCGGCGCCGTCGTCCTGTTGGCCCGCCGGGACGGACCCGCGTATCAGCAGTTCTACGAGACCGTCGGCCGTGAACACCAGGCCGGCAGCACGCTGACCGGGATGGGGTCGAACAATGGCGCGCGCCGGCGCGGAGCAGGAGCTGTGGCCGACGCTGAGAGGATGTCGGCTGGGCGCTCCACGACCGCAGTGTAGGCGAGGCGAAGCAGATTGGTGGAGGCGGCGGGAATCGAACCCGCGTCCACGGACGCCGATGCGGAGTCTCTACAGGCTTAGCCGTCGCTTTTGGTCTCGCTCGCGGCCCCCGCGTCGGCCGGGTGCCGTCCGCCAGCTCCGATCAGTCTCAGGTGCGCTCGCTCGGAGCAGCGCGACCGCACCCCAGCCCACTGAATGACACCGCGAGTCCCGGCCGTGGACCAGCCGGGTGCGATGTCGTCACCTAATTACTTAGGCGGCGAGTGCGAGAGAATTATTCTCGGCAAGTAGTGTGTTCCGGCAGTTTAACGAGGCCACCGGACCTCGGCCTGCTGCTCCCACCTCGGTACAGCCCATGTCGAGACCTGTTCGCCCCCAACTGGGCAGCCTTGGCGGCTGCTGCTTTCTCAGTATACCAGCCCCTGAGACGGCAAAACCGCGGCACTGCCGCGGTTTTGCCCGCAAATCCTGATCTTGGACCGAATCTTGGACCGTCCTAGTCCTCTACGGTCTGTACCTCTCGACGGTCGCGACGGCGGAAGTACATGTTGCGGCACAGTGGGCCTTCGCCGGTGGCGTAGCAACTCTGCACCGCGATGGAGCACTGCGGCAGCGGCTGGCGCGCGACCTTGACGACGCCAAACCCACCCTTGCCGCGCTCGATCTCCTGGAACATCTTCAGGTCGATCTCGTGCGGGAACACCTTCTCGATACAACCGAAGAACGTGTCACCGTCTTCCTTGAACGCGTACAGGAAACGGCAGTTCATGGCGAGACAGGCAGCCGGGTAGACGACCTTCTCACACTGAGCCGAACATTCCTGACACTCAAGCTGCTCTTCAGACAAGCGATCAGCCTCCTAGACAGCACAACGGCCGGCGTTTGGGTGCCGGCCCACAGGCATGGTAGCACGTCCCCTCACGCCTGAACAGACGTCTTAACCTGCCCTTAATACTTGCGCGGTGGAGCAATTCCACGCTCCTCGTCAGTCGATTGTGCCCATTCTCACAAATTTCAATTGACAAAGCACCACGGAGATAGTGAAAATGGTCACGTTCTGCCGGACCGCCTTGGGGAAGGAGCCGGCTCACTCGCTTGCCAAAGGAGGTGGCGGTCACGCAATGGACGCCGTAACGCTCGCCCGCATCCAGTTCGCGTTCACCGTGGGGTATCACTTCATCTTCGTGCCCATCAGCATCGGTGTCGGCATGATGGTGGTGCTCTCGGAACGCCGGTACTACAAGACCGGGATCCCGGCAGACAAGGCCGTGTCGAACTTCTGGATCAAGTTGTTCACCACGACCTTCGCCATCGGCGTTGCGACTGGCATCACCATGGAGTTCGCCTTCGGGACCAACTGGGCCAACTACTCGCGCTTCGTCGGCAACATCTTCGGGGCGCCGCTGGCGGCCGAGAGTCTTGTCGCCTTCTTCCTCGAGTCCGCCTTCCTCGGCGTCCTGCTCTTCGGCCGCAAGAAGGTCTCGAAGGGCTTCTTCTACGTCTCCGCCTGGCTGGTCTGGATCGGCTCGCTGCTCTCCGCGCTCTGGATCCTCATCGCCAACTCGTGGATGCAGACGCCGGCCGGCTACAAGATCGAGGACGGCAAGGCGATCCTCACCAGCTTCTTCGCCGCGGCGCTCAATCCGTCGATCGGCCCGCGTTACTTCCACACGGTGGCGGCCGCGCTGGTCACCGGTTGCTTCGTCGCCGCCGGCGTGGGCGCGTACCACCTGCTGAAACGGCAGCACACCGACTTCGCCAAGCGCACCATCCTGTGGGCGGTGGCGGTCGGGCTTGTGATCTCCATCGCCATGCCCTTCATCGGCCACTGGGGCGCGCTGGTCGTGGCCGAGAAGCAGCCGATCAAGATGGCCGCCTTCGAGAACGTCACCGACACCGAGGATGGCGCCACCCTGTGGCTCTTCGGCTGGCTCACCAAGGAGGCCGACGGCACCTACGACACGCACGGCGTGGGCATCCCCAACGGGCTCAGCCTCATCCTGCACCTCAACCCCGACGCGCAGGTGACCGGCTACCAGTCGGTGCCGCAGGCAGACAGGCCCCCGATCCCCGCGACCTTCCAGAGCTACCACCTGATGATCGCACTGGGCATGTTCTTCGCCCTCGTGTTCTTCGTCTCCCTCGTCATGCACATCCTCGGACGCCTGGAACGCGCGCGCTGGCTGCTGTTCGTGCTCATCGCCTGCATCCCGCTCGCGCTACTGGCCATCAACATGGGCTGGATGGCGGCCGAGGTCGGGCGTCAGCCGTGGGTCGTGCAAGGCCTCATGCGCACCACCGACGCGGTGTCGCCGCTGGTGTCGGCCGGCCAGATCTGGGCGACGCTCGGTCTGTTCGGCCTGATCTACCTGGTCCTGTTCATCGCATGGATCCGGATCTTCGTCGGCATCATCAAGAAGGGTCCCGAGGACACCGTCGAGATGCTCCAGACCGAGAAGTCCGCCGCACCCGCTCCCGCCGGAGCAGGGAGGTGACGGGATGACCCTGGCAAACATCTGGTTCTTCCTCATCGGGCTCATCCTGACGGTCTACGTCATCCTCGACGGCTTCGACCTCGGAACCGGCGTGCTGTACCCCTTCCTCGGCAGGTCCGCTGAAGACAGGAGCGTCATCCGCGCCTCCATCGGCCCGGTCTGGGACGGCAACGAGGTCTGGCTCCTCACCGGCGCCGGCGCGATCTTCGCCGCCTTCCCCATGGTCTACGCCATGACCTTCAGCGGTTTCTACCTCGCGATCATGCTGGTGCTCTTCGGGCTGATCCTGCGGGCGGTGTCGCTGGAGTTCCGCCACCGCGACTCGGCCTGGGCGCCTGTCTGGGACGGTGCGTTCTTCCTCGGAAGCCTGGTACCGTCGCTGCTCGTCGGCGTCGCGCTGGGCAACGTCATCCGCGGCGTGCCCATGGACGCGCAAGGCAACTACATCGGCACCTTCTGGGACCTGCTCAACCCGTACTCCCTGCTCGTGGGCGTCACCGGGCTCTTCCTCATCGTACAGCACGGCGCCGCCTGGCTCACCGTCAAGTCCGAAGGCGAGCTGCACGAACGCGCCCTGAAGTGGCGCCGCCTGACGTTCTGGGTGTGCGCCGTGCTCGCCATCGCCACGTCGCTCGCGACCATCCTCACCGTCTCGCGGTCGTCCGACCTCGTGTTCGGCAGGCCGGCCGGCTGGCTGTTCATCGCCGTCGCCCTGATCGGCATCCTGTACACGGTCTGGGCGATGTACAAGGAGGGTGGCGAGCTCAGGTCGTTCATCGGCTCGGCAATCGTCATCATCGGGTTCGCCGGCATCGCCGCAGTCGGCAACTTCCCCGACATGGTGCCCGCCCGCGGCACGCCTCCGACCACCAGCCTGACGGTGGAGCGCGCCGCGTCCGGCCATCTGACCCTGCTCGTCATGCTGATCCTGGCGCTGGTGTTCGTGCCGCTCGTGCTCCTCTACACGGCCCTGATCTACAAGACGTTCTGGGGAAAGACGAAGGCGGCGGACGCCGACTACTAAGGTGCGCACAGTGTGGACTCACTCACGCACCGCCGTATGTGAAGAGGCTGCGGGCCGTTCGGCCCGCAGCCTCTTCTTCTACCACAGTCTCCCAAGAAGCGCTCAGAACCGCACAGGGGCCTTGACAGGGATACCGCACAGGGTACTGAATGGCGTTCAATACGCGCCAGCGTAGGCCAGTTGGGCGACCAAGGGGGTTCTCGTGCCAGACGATGTGAACGTGTCTCCGCCTCATGAAGAGCTAGACCAGGACACCAAAGATCTCCATGCCATGGGCTACGCCCAGGAGCTCGACCGGAGTATGAGCAGGTTCTCGAACTTCGCGGTGTCTTTCACCATCATCTCCATCCTCTCCGGGTGCCTGACGCTCTACGGGTACGGCCTCCTGCACGGCGGCCCGCCGGTCATGCTCTGGGGCTGGCTGCTCGTCGGTGTGCTCGTCATCTTCGCCGGCATGTCGCTCGGAGAGATCTGCTCCGCCTTCCCGACCGCCGGTGGCCTGTACTACTGGTCCGCCAAGCTGGCTCCCGGCAAGAGCGGCCCCATCTGGTCCTGGTTCACCGGCTGGTTCAACCTGCTCGGCCAGGTCGCCGTCACCGCCGGCATCAGCTTCGGCTGCGCCTTCTCCATCTCGGCGTTCATGTCCATCGCCACCAACAACGAGAAGTGGCTCGACGCGTGGGTCACGATCGTGATCCTCGCCGTCGTGCTCGGCATCCAGGGCCTGCTCAACACGTTCAGCGTGCGCCTCGTCGCCCTGCTCAACGACGTGTCCGTGTACTGGCACCTCATCGGCGTGGCGATCATCTTCATCCTGCTGTTCTGGGCGCCGTCGTCCAGCAGCCACCAGACCGCCAGCTTCCTGTTCGGCAGTGAGGGCTGGGACGCGTTCAAGGGGCTCTCGGGCTTCTCCATCCCGCTGTACGTGTTCCTCATCGGCCTCCTGAACGCGCAGTACACGTTCACCGGCTACGACGCCTCCGCCCACGTCTCCGAGGAGACGATCGACGCGCGCATCTCCGCGCCGAAGGGCATCGTCAACTCCATCTGGATCTCCATGATCGCCGGCTTCATCCTGCTGGTGGCCGTGAGCTTCGCGATCCCGCACGCCTACCCGGTCACCATCAACGGCATCGACTACAAGTCGTACTCCGACATCGCCGTCGACCTCGTGCCCTGGGCCACCATCTTCATCTTCGCCGCCGGCAAGGCGGTGGGCATGCTGCTCATCCTGGTGGTCATCGTGGCGCAGTTCTTCTGCGGCATGTCCTCCATCACCGCGAACTCGCGCATGGTCTACGCGTTCTCGCGCGACGGCGCGGTGCCGTTCTCGAACTACTGGCATCACGTCAGCAAGGGCGCCCACGTGCCCGTCCGCACCGCCTGGTTCGGCGCCGTCGGCGCTTTCATCCTCGCGCTGCCGTACCTGTACAACGTCGCCGCATACGCGGCGGTCACGTCCATCGCCGTCATCGGCCTCTATATCTCCTACCTCACGCCGGTCTTCCTGCGCCGCATCAATGGCAGCGCCTTCCATGCCGGCCCGTGGGTGCTCAGCAAGACGTGGGGACCGATCATCAACTGGCTCGCGATCATCTGGGTGGTCTTCATTGTCATCCTGCTGATGCTCCCGCAGTACAACACCGCCGTGCCGTGGAGCCCCGACTTCACATGGACGGCCTTCAACTACGCGCCGATCGCCGTGCTCGTCGTCGTCGGCAGCGCCGGTATCTGGTATGCGATCTCCGCGCACAAGTGGTTCAAGGGCCCGAAGGTCCAGGGTTCCGCCGAGGAACTCGCCGAGATCGAGCGCGACCTCAACGTCGTCTGAGCAGCGTCACAATCTCAGCGCTCCCCGACGGGGCGGGCCTCACGGCCCGCCCCGTCGCTTTGTCGTCGCCCGCCGACGCATAGCACCGCGACACGTAGCATCGACACGTAGCATCGAAACGACGCGCGCGCGAGGGGCCCGCGGCCAGAAGGCCTCCCGGGACGGACCGCGGCCCCCTCAGCGCCTGCCCACTCCGGCCTCTGCGGCCGGCACGAACGCACGGTGCTGGACAGCCGCCAGCGGTTCCACTACGATGCGCACGATGGGGAGAATCTGTGCAGTTGAGTGACTCCTTGTTCACTTTGGCACTAACTCGGAATCGATTCCTCGAGGAGGAGCAATGAAAGACCCCAATCTCTTTGAAGACCTGGTAGCGGTCAGTCCCGGCATGGAGATCTGGTGGGACTCGTCGCCGGTCATCTTCGGCAACTGGTGTGAGAAGATGCTGGCGAAGGCGGACGACGCCGACAAGCCCGTGCTCCAGGCGCAGTTCGGCCGCATGTACAACACCGCCGACCCGCTGAGCCAGCTCTTCCGCGGGGTCACCACCAACCCGCCGCTGTCCCTCGCCGCCTTCAAGGACGACCCGCCGCGCTGGGAGAAGGTCGCGGAGAAGGTCATCGCCGACAACCCGGGGCTCGACACCGAGGGCCTCTTCTGGGTCCTCTATAAGGAAGTCGTCAAGCAGGGTTCGGACATGTTCCTCCCGCTGTTCGAGGCGTCGGGCTACAAGGAGGGCTTCCTCTCCGGCCAGGTGGACCCGCGCAGCGCGTTCGACGGTGAGGCCATGCTGGCCCAGGCGCTCGAGATCCACGCCGTGAACCCCAACGTGATGGTCAAGGTGCCGGGCACGGCCGAGGGCTACGAGATCATCGAGGAGCTCACCTCGCGCGGCATAGCCACCAACAACACCCTCACCTTCGTGCTCTCGCAGCTGCTCGACTGCGCCAAGTCGGTCATGCGCGGCCTCGAGAAGGCCAAGGCCAACGGCGTCGACCTCAGCAAGTGGCGCTCGGTCATCACCCACATGGAAGCCCGTTACGGCGACCTCGGCGGCCTGCGTGAGTTCGGCGCCGAGGCCGGCGTGGAGATCACCGAGTCCGACGTGCGCTACGCCGAGCTCGCCATCTTCAAGAAGGCCTATCGCACCCTCAAGGAGCGCAACTACCAGAGCAAGATGCTCTCCTGCTCCCTGCGCCTCGGCCCGACGATCGACGGCGTCCAGCACCTATGGCACCTCGAGGAGAAGGCCGGCGCCAACATCGTCGTCACCTGCCCGCCGAGCTTCATCGACGAGGTCATCAACTTCCCGCGCGCCAACGACATCAAGTTCAAGCCGAACCAGATCGACGTGGACCCGCCGGCCGACGTCATGGAGAAGCTCATGAAGGTGCCGTACTTCGCGCGCGCCTACGACGAGGACGGCTACACCCGCGCGGAGTACAACACGCATCCGGCGCTGGTCAAGACGCACGAGGCCTTCTCCAAGGCCACCAACGAGATGGTCGCCTTCGCCGACGGTTGCCTCAAGGGCAACTGCAAGGCCTGACGGACGAGCACTCGGTCACCTGACGGACGAAAGGACAGTGGGCATGACGGACATCAAGGATCTCATCAATCCCTACGTGTGGACGGCTCCCGAGTACAACACTGCCGTGCTCGACAAGGCATGGGCTCACCCCGAGCTCGGCCGCATGATGCTCAACGAGAACCCCATCCCGCCGTCGGACGCGGTCGTCGCGGCGATCACCGACATGGCGAAGAAGGGCAACCGCTACCCGGACCGCGCCTATCGCCTGCGTGAGAAGCTGGGCAAGCTGCACGGCCTCGCGGCCGAGAACATCGCCCTGGCCAACGGCTCGAGCGAGACCATCGACGCGATGATGCGCATCTTCCTGCAGCCGGGCGACGAGTTCCTCTGCTCCAACCCGACGTTCGAGATGTTCCCGTCGCGCGCCGGCTACTGCAACGCCAAGTCGGTCCAGATCCCGCTCCGTGACGAGGACCTGCAGTACGACGTCGAGGGCATGCTCGCCGCCGTCAACGACAAGACCAAGCTGATCCTCATCATCAACCCGAACAACCCCACGGGCATCTTCATCGACGACGCCGACCTCACCCGTTTCGCCGAGCTCGGCATCCCGCTGTGCATCGACGAGGCCTACCTCGACTATCACCCGCAGGTCGAGGCCAAGATCGACTTCGTCAAGAAGTACCCGCACGTGTTCCTCTCGCACACGTTCTCCAAGGCCTTTGGCATGGCGGGCATCCGCCTCGGCTACATGGTCGGCCACCCGACCGTCGTCGACGCGTTCAACCTGATGTACCTGCCCTGGAACCTCAGCCTCATGGCGATCGCCGCGGGCGAGGCCATCCTGGACACCGGCGAGGTGCACGAGAAGGTCGTGTACAACAACGACTGGATGAAGAAGTTCTCCGACGCGCTGTCGGCCAAGGGCCTCTCGCCTCTCGAGGCGCACGGCAACTACATGCTCGTCGACGCGTCCGTGACCGGCAAGACCAGCGCCGAGATCGTGCAGGCCGCGCAGGACACGCAGCAGGTCATCATCAAGACCATCAAGCCGATCAACGGCAAGGACGGCTACTTCCGCGTCACGCCCGGCACGCCGGAGGAGAGCGAGCGCTTCATGGCGTTCATCGAGGCGTACTTCTGAGCCGACCGACGCTCCTCTGACGTTCGCCCGGAGCCTCCGCCCTCCCCGGCACATTCGGGAGGGCGGAGGCTTACGGCCCTCAAGAAAGGACTCGCATGAGCGATCCAACTCTCCAGGAGAAGTGCGTCGAGACCATCCGCTTCCTGGCCGTCGACGGCGTCCAGAAGGCCAACTCCGGCCACCCCGGCATGCCCATGGGCGCGGCGGCCATGGGCTACACGCTGTTCACGCGCCACCTGCGCTACGACCCCGCCGACCCGCAGTGGCAGAACCGTGACCGGTTCGTGCTCTCGGCCGGGCACGCCAGCATGCTGCTCTACTCCCTGCTCCACCTGACCGGCTACGACGTCACGATCGACGACCTCAAGGCGTTCCGCCAGTGGGGCAGCCGCACGCCGGGCCACCCCGAGTACGGGCACACCGCCGGCGTGGAGACCACCACCGGGCCGCTCGGCCAGGGCGTGGCCAACGCCGTCGGCATGGCCCTGGCCGAGCGCTTCCTCGCCGCCACCTACGGCGACGTGATGGACCACTACACCTACGTGCTGGCCGGCGACGGCTGCATGATGGAGGGCATCAGCAGCGAGGCCGCGTCCTTCGCCGGCCACCAGCAGCTCGGCAAGCTGATCCTCCTCTACGACGACAACCACGTCACCATCGACGGCGCCACCGACCTGGCTTTCACTGAGGACGTCGTCAAGCGCTATGAGGCCTACGGCTGGCACACGCAGCGGGTCGCCGACGGCAACGATGTGGACGCCATCGACGCGGCGATCACCGCGGCCAAGGCCGAGACCGGCAAGCCGTCCATCATCGCCGTGCGCACGCACATCGGCTGCGGCTCGCCCAACAAGCAGGACAAGTCCGCGGCTCACGGCGCTCCGCTCGGCGTCGACGAGGTCAAGCTGACCAAAGAGGCCTGCGACTGGCCGCTCGACCCCGCGTTCTTCGTGCCCGACGACGTACGTGAGGCGTTCCTCGCCGCCGGCAAGCAAGCGGCCGAGGCCCACACCGAGTGGACGAAGAAGTACGAGGCGTGGCGCGCGGCCGACGCCGCCCGCGCCAAGTCATGGGACGACGCCTGGGCGAGCAAGCTGCCCGAGGGCTGGGACGCCGACCTTCCCGTCTTCACTACCGAGGACAAGGTCGCTACCCGCGCCGCGTCCGGCAAGGTCATCAACGCCGTGGCGCCGCACGTGCCCACCCTCATGGGCGGCTCGGCCGACCTGGCCCCGTCCAACAACACCCTGATCAAGGACTCGGCCGACCAGCAGGCAGCCACCCCGGCCGGGCGCAACGTACGCTGGGGCGTGCGCGAGCTCGCCATGGCCGCCATGGGTAACGGCCTGTCCGCGCACGGCGGCATCCGCCCGTACGTGGCCACGTTCTTCGTCTTCGTCGACTACATGCGACCGGCTATGCGCCTCTCCGCGCTCATGAAGCTGCCGGTGATCTACGTACTCACGCACGACAGCATCGGTGTCGGCGAGGACGGTCCCACACACCAGCCCATCGAGCACCTCGCCATGCTGCGCGCCACGCCGGGCTTCACCGACCTGCGCCCGGCCGACGCCAACGAGACGGTCGAGGCCTGGAAGATCGCCCTCCAGACCACCGACGCGCCAATAGGCCTCATGCTCACCCGTCAGAACCTGCCGACGATCGACCGCGAGAAGTACGCGCCGGCCAGCGGCATCGCCCGCGGCGCGTACGTCATGGACGACAACTCAGGCGGCGGCGTGCCGGACGTGATCCTCATGGCGAGCGGCAGTGAAGTCGCCCTCGCCCTTGAGGCTCACGAGCGCCTGGTCGCGGAGGGCGTGCGCTCGCGGCTCGTCAACATGGCGTCCATGCGGCTCTTCGAGCAGCAGGATAACGACTACAAGGAGAGCGTGCTGCCGCCGTCGTGCAGCAGCCGCGTCGCGGTCGAGGCCGGCGTCACCTTCGGGTGGGAGCGCTACGCCGGCGACGGCGGCGTGATCATCGGCATCGACCACTTCGGCGCGTCGGCCCCGGCCGGTATCCTCTTCGAGCAGTTCGGCTTCACCGCCGACAACGTCTACGCGCGCGCCAAGAGCCTGCTCGCCTGACGACTCGCGCGGCGGTCGAAGCCTTGGCTCCGGCCGGCCACAGACGGCGCGACGACGGCCGCCCCGCTCCCGGGGGGCGGCCGTCGTCGCTTCTGATCCGGTCGAGGCCGGCGGCACACACAAGCCTCCCCGCGGCAGGGGCCGGCGGCTCCAGACCGGGCTGAGGAGCCGGCAGCCGGCGCGTGCTTGAACCGCCCCCGAGGGGCGGCCTAGAATGTGTGCGACAGTGTGCGGACTTGTCACACTCTGAACGGCGACTCCGAGGGGCGGGACATGGCGCCAGACGTACCATCCGAAGTCCACGAGATGATCCCAGCCGAGCGGCGGGCGCGCATCGTGGAACTGCTCGAAGAACGACGCGCGGTGCGCGTGTCCGTGCTCAGCGAGACGCTAGGCGTCTCGGAGATGACGATCCGCCGCGATCTCGAGCAGCTCGAGCAGACCGGCCTGCTCTCACGCATGCACGGCGGCGCGATCCTCAAGCGGCGCATGCGCGAGGAACCTTTGTACGCGACCAACGTGCGCGCCCACTCCCAGGAGAAGCGGCGCATCGCCAAGGCCGCGGCCGAGACCATCCTGCCCGGCGAGACGGTGTTCCTCAGCTCGGGCACCACGGCCGCCCAGGTACTCAGCCACGTGGACCCGCAGCTCAAGGCTCGCATCGTCACCCATAACGTCGGCGCCCTCTCGACCGCTCAGCACAGCGCCCTCGACATCGTGCTGCTCGGCGGCTCATACCGTCAGCCGTCGAACACCCTCGAGGGTCCCCTGGCCATCGAGGCCGCGGCGACCTTCCACGCGAGCCGCTTCATACTCGGCGCCGACGGCGTCAGCCTGGAGGAGGGGGTCACCACCCCCAGCATCGGGCTCGCCGGCGTGGAGCGCGCCATGATCCGCCAGACGCGCGGCGAAGTGACCGTACTGGTCGACGCCAGCAAGTTCGGGGTCATCGGCGACGTGGCCATCTGCACGCTCGACAAGGTCGACACGATCATCACCGACACTGCGGTGGACCAGGACGTGCGCGACGAGCTGGAGCGGCTGGGGATCAAGCAGACGGTCGTCTGACCGTCAGAGACTCCAGTAGGCGGACTGCACCTCGCGCGCCCGCGCGATGGCGGCGGCCGCCTTCTGCGTACCGCCGGCGACGGTCGGGACCTCGGGTGCGGTCTCATCCAGCACCGTCCTGAGCACGGCCTCGACCGAGTGCGCCGTGGCCGTGCGGTCGTACCCGCCCTCGAGCACGAACGCGAGCCTGCCGTCGCAGAGCTCCTTCGCCAGCCGCACGCAGCGCAGGGCCATCTGCGCGAAGCCGGCCTCGTCCACCAGCATCTCGCCCAGCGGGTCGACCCGGTGGATGTCCTGGCCGGCCGACACCAGCAGCGCCTGCGGCCTGAACTGCCGCACAAGCGGGTCGAACACGGTGTCGAACACGCTCACGTAGTCGCCGTCGTCGGCTTCGGCCGGGAGGGGCACGTTGACGGTGAACCCCTCCCCCGCCCCCTCACCGCACTCGTTGAAGAAGCCGCTGCCGGGATAGTGCGGCCACTCGTGCGCCGAGCAGAACAGCACGCGCGGTTCGCTGTAGAACGCCGCCTGCGTGCCGTTGCCGTGATGCACGTCCCAGTCCAGGATCGCCACACGCTCCACGCCGCGCTCAAGCAGGCGCGCGGCGGCGATGGCGACGTTGTTGAACAGGCAGAAACCCATGGCCCGGTCCGGCGTAGCGTGGTGACCGGGCGGGCGGATCAGCGCGAAGGGCACGAGGCACTGCTCCCACAGATCCGTCGCGAGCAGGGCGCCGCCGGCCGAGAGGAGCGCCACTTCGTAGCTGCGCGGCGAGACGTGCGTGTCAGGGTCGAGCCACGTGCCCTTGCCCTGCGCCGCACGCTTCACGAGGGCGAGGTGACCCTCCGTGTGCACCCGCAGGATGTCCTCTTCGGTGGCCGGCTCGGGGCCGGTGAAGACGCGCAGCCGGGGCCAGAGGTCGGTGCTCTCGAGGTGCCGGACCATGGTGGTGATGCGATCGGCGCCCTCGGGGTGCGTGCCCGTGTCGTGCTCGGCGTACGCCTCGTCCCAGATGATGGCCGCGTCCATGCGGCCAAGGATACCTGAACGGCGGCGCGGACGGACGTCAGGCTTCTTTGCGCCCCCCGGCGAGGAAGGGTTGCGCCAGTCGCTCCCACAACTCGGTGGCGGCGCGCACGTCGGCGCCGTCGGGGTCCAGGCCGTGCTGGATCGCCAGCCCGTCGACGATGGCGATCATGAGCATCGCGAAGGGCCGCATCTCCGCCGGCGCGTCGGAGCCGGCCGCGTCGAGGCAGCGCAGCACCGTCTCGCGGTAGCCGTCGTAAAGCGCGGCCACGCGCTCCCTGAGGTCCGGGTCGCGCAGCGCGTGCGGCAGGACGTCGAAGAACGACTGGAAGTTCTCCGCGTCGGCGGCGATGCGCGACTCGCCGTCGATCAGAGCGTGGACGCGCTGCTCGCCGGCCGGCACCCCGGTGGTCTCGTCGATGAGTCCGCGGTTGGACTCGTGCGCCAGCGAATCGACGAGCGCGGTGACCAGCCCGTCCTTGTTGCCGAAGTGATAGCCGATGCTCGCCTTGGACTCGCCCGCCTCGGCGGCGATGGCCGAGAGCTTGAGCGCCTCGAACCCGCCGTCGGCCATCAGCCGGCGCGCCGCCGCCAGGATGCGCTGCGCCGTCGGCGGCAGCGCCTCCATGGGGTCCTCGAGGAGCAGGGGATCGGGCAGGCCCTGCCCTCGGGCCATGCTCTTCCTTCTCTCGTCGATCGGGGTCATGCGTCCCTCACCGTTCCGTCATTCCGTGGAAGCTCACGCTTGCCACTCGCTGCATACCAGTGTACCCTACATTTGTCCGTCCGGACAAACAAACATTCCGGGGACGCCGTCCCCGGTCCCAGACGCGCACAGGAGGACCTGAGTTGGACACGACGCTCCCCGCCCTCAAGAAGTTCCGCGGCCGCCACTTCCTCACCGACCTGGACTACACGCGTGAGGAGCTCGAGGACCTGCTCAAGCTCGCGGTGAACCTCAAGGCGCTCTGGAAGAAGCGCCCGCTCACCCCCTTCCTCCCCGGCAAGCACCTCGCGATGATCTTCGAGGCCGCCTCCACGCGCACGCGCGTCAGCTTCGAGAACGGCTTCGCCGAGCTCGGCGGCAACGCGCTGTATCTGCGCCCCGGCGAGATCCATCTGCCCGGCCGCGAGAGCATCGCCGACACGGCCCGCACCCTGAGCCAGTACAACGCCGCCATCGAGATCCGCTCCAAGCTCAACGAGACCGTCAACGAGCTGGCGGCGTGGTCGACCGTGCCGGTCATCAACGGCATGGACCACGACCGGCACCCCTGCCAGAGCATGAGTGACGCCCTCACGATCCTCGAGAGCGCGGACACGCTGGCCGGCGTCACGTTTGCCTACGTCGGTGACGCCGCCCACCCCTGCAACTCTCTCTCCACCACGCTGACCAAGCTTGGGCTGAACGTCCGTATCGGCAACGCCGCCGGCTACGAGATGGCGCCCGAGCTCGCAGGAGCTGGCCGCGAAGTTCGCCGCCGAGAGCGGCGGGTCGTTCCTGCTCACCAACGATCCGCTCGAGGCCATCGCCGGCGCCGACTTCATCTACACCGACTGCTGGTGGTGGACCGGCCAGGAGGACGAGTACAAGGACCGCATCGACGCCTTCAAGGCCTTCCAGGTCAACCCCGAGCTGTGGAGCCACGCCAAGGCGGAGACCAAGTTCATGCACTGCCTGCCGGCCATGCGCGGCGAAGAGGTCGTGGACGAGATCGCCGACGGCCCCATGAGCCTCATCTTCCCGCAGGCCCAGAACCGGATGCACTTCCAGAAGGCCCTCATGCTCGCCGTGATCGGCATCGACGAGCTGCCCGCCGACCCGGACCTGCAGCCCATCGGCAAGGCCCTGCTCAGCTAAGTCGAACCCGCGGCATCCGCGTCAGTGAAAGGAACCACCATGGCAACCGACCTGCAGCCAGCGGCGCCCGGGGGGGCGCTCACGGAGGACAAAAAGGTCTTCGGACTGTTCAGCATGGTGCTGTTCAGCGTGTCGGCGATCCTCGTCGCCGACACCGTTGGCCGCGTCCGCGGCGATGGGGGTCCAGGGACTCACCTTCTGGATCATCCTCGGCGTGCTGTTCTTCATCCCCTACGGCTTCGTCACCGCCGAACTGGGCTCCGCCTGGCCCGACGAGGGCGGCATCTACGTGTGGGTCAAGACCGCCTTCGGCCCCGGCTGGGGCACGGTGACCTCCTGGATGTACTGGGTCAACGTGGCACTCTGGGCGCCCTCGGTGTTCGTGCTGTTCATCGGCGCCATCGAGGTCGCATGGGGCGTCGACGTGCCGCCCATCTGGGAGGCCGTCATCGTCATCGCCATGGTGTGGGCGATCGTGCTCGTCGGCATCCTGCCGCTGCGCTACAGCAAGTTCGTGCCCAATCTGAGCGCCGCGCTCAAGGTCATCGTGCTCGTCGGCCTGGGGGTGCTCGGCATCGCCTACGTGGTCAAGCACGGCGCCGCCAACCCGTTCGCCCTGGGTGAGTGGAAGCCCACCTGGAACAGCGACACCATCTCGTTCCTGCCGATCATCATCTACTCGTACATGGGCTTCGAGCTGATGAGCTCGGCCGGCGGGGCGATCAGGAACCCCAAGCGCGACGTGCCCAAGATGATCATCATGGCCGGCGCGGCGATCCTCGCCGTGTACATGTTCGCCACGTTCGGCGTGCTCGCGGCGACTCCGGCCGAGGATGTCAGCATCGTGACCGGCATCACCGACGCGCTCAAGGCGATGTTCGACTCGGCGTTCGGCAATGCCGGCTGGCTGTTCAGCATCGCGATCGTCATGCTGCTCTTCACGTTCTTCGGCAACATGGTCACGTGGTCCATAGGTGCCAACCAGACCATCGGCGCCACCGGCCTCGACAAGACCGCCCCGGGCGTGTTCGGCCACATCAACAAGAAGTACGGCACGCCCGACTACGCGTTCGTGCTCATGGGCGTCATCGCCACCGCGATCACCATCCTCGCCTACGTGCTCGACCCCAACCAGACGAGCGTGTTCTGGACGCTGTTCGCGCTTTCGTCCATCGTGTTCCTGATCCCCTACCTGCTGATGTTCCCGGCGCTGCTCGTGCTGCGCCACAAGCACCCCGACCAGCCGCGCCCCTACGTCATCCCCGGCGGCAAGTTCGGCGCCTGGCTCTGCACGATCCTGTGTGAAGCCGGCATCGTGCTCACCCTCTTCCTGTTCTTCTACTTCCCGGCGGAGGGCGTGTCGAAGGCGACGTTCTGGCTCATCACCGGCGGCGGCACCGTCGTGTCGCTGGCCATAGGCTGGTGGCTCTACCGGCACAGCACCCGCAAGGCCGGCGGCACGTCCGCCGCCCTCGGCGACGCACAGAGATAAGAGGCCTGCAATGACAGCAACCAGCAAGAGCAACGGCAGGACCGTCGTCGTCGCCCTCGGCGGCAACGCCATCCTCCAGCCCGGCCAGGTCGGCACCTTCGAGGAGCAGCTGTTCAACATCGACGGCGCCATGCGCCGCATCGCCGCTCTGGCCGAGGACGGCTGGCGGGTCGTGCTCACGCACGGCAACGGCCCCCAGGTCGGCAACCTGCTGATCCAGAACGCGCTGGCGGCCAAGACCGTGGCGCCGATGCCCATGGACGTCTGCGGCGCGATGAGCCAGGGCCAGATCGGCTACCTCGCGGCGCAGACGCTGGCCAACCACCTGCGCAAGCGCAAGCTCACCGCGCCGGTGGTCTGCGTCGTCACCCAGGTGGCCGTCGACCCGCGCGACCCGGCCTTCGCGCACCCCTCCAAGCCGGTCGGCCCCTTCTACTCCGAGGCCGAGGCCCGGAAGATGATGCTCGAGGAGGGCGTCGCCATGAAGGAGGACGCGGGGAGGGGCTGGCGCCGCGTGGTGCCCAGCCCCGAGCCCCGCGAGATCGTCGAGCTCGAGGCGCTGCGCGGGCTCGTCGAGGCCGGCTGCCTCGTGGTCTGCTCGGGCGGCGGCGGGGTGCCGGTGGTGCGCGCCCGCGGCGCGCTCTCCGGCGTCGACGCGGTGATCGACAAGGACCTCGCCGCGGCGCTGCTGGCGACGCAGCTCGGCGCCCAGGCGCTGCTCATCCTCACCGACGTGCCGCGCGTCTACGTGCACTACGGCACGCCCGCGCAGCAGGCGCTGGAGACGGTGAGCGCCAGCCAGATGCGCGCCTACGCCGCCGAGGGCCACTTCAAGGCCGGCTCCATGGGCCCCAAGGTGGAGGCCTGCCTGCGCTTCGCAGGCGCCGGCGGGGAATCCGTGATCGCCAGCCTCACCGAGGTCGGCCCGGCGATGGCCGGCAAGGCGGGCACGCACATCGTGCCGGACGCGGCGGAGAAGCGGCGGCCCGCCCCCAAGGCCGCCGCCAAGGCGAAGACGGCGGCCAAGCCCAAGGCGGCCGCCAGGCCGCGGGCCGCCGCGAAGAAGACGGCGGTCCCCAAGGCCCCGGCGAAGAAGCCGCGCAAGAGCGCCCCCGCCGAGGACGGCGCCGAGGTGATCGACATCAGCACCCGCCGGCGCGCCGTAAGCGAATGACGGCCGCACGGCCGCGAGGAGAAGACACATGAGCAAGCTCATCGACAGCACCCCGCGCGCGGACGGCTTCCGCATGCCGGGGGAGTTCGAGCCGCACAAGCAGATCTGGATGCTCTGGCCGCAGCGGCCGGACAACTGGCGCCTGGGCGCCAAGCCCGCCCAGCGGTCCTGGGTCGAGGTGGCCACGGCCATCTCGCGCTTCGAGCCCGTCACCGTCGGCGTCAACAACGACCAGTACGAGAACGCGGTCAACCTGCTGCCCGTCTCGGTGCGCGTGGTCGAGATCTCGAGCAACGACGCGTGGATGCGCGACTGCGGTCCCAGCTTCGTCGTCAACGACATGGGTGACGTCCGCCTGGTCGACTGGGACTTCAACGCCTGGGGCGGCCTGTACGACGGCCTGTACTTCCCTTGGGAGAAGGACCAGATGGTCCCGCAGAAGGTAGCCCAGATCGAGGGCGTCGGCCGCTACAAGGCTCACATCGTCATGGAGGGCGGCTCGTTCCACACCGACGGCGAGGGCACGCTCCTCACCACCGAGGAGTGCCTGCTGAGCCCCGGCCGCAACCCGGACCTGACGCGCGAGGAGATCGAGCAGCACCTGCGCGACTACCTGGGCGTGGAGAAGATCGTCTGGCTCGGCAAGGGCATCGACCCCGACGAGACCAACGGCCACGTGGACGACGTCGCCTGCTTCGTCAGGCCCGGCGTGGTGCTGGCCGGCGTCACCGACGACAAGGACGACTGGCGGTACGACCTCCTCCAGGAGAACCTGCGCCTGCTGCGCGAGACGAAGGACGCCAGGGGCCGGCAGTTCGAGGTCAACACCGTGCCCATGCCGGCCATCATGGAGATCACCGCCGATGAGGCCTGGGGTGTGGACAGCGCCGAGGGCTCGATCCCGCGGCACCCCAGCGACAAGACCGCCGCGTCCTACCTCAACTTCCTCATCGTCAACGGCGGCATCATCCTGCCGACGTTCGACGATCCCAACGACGCGGTGGCGCACGAGATCATCGCCGGCGCGTTCCCCGACCGCGAGATCGCCACCGTCCCGGGCCGCGAGATCGTGCTCGGCGGCGGCAACGTGCACTGCATCACGCAGCAGCAGCCGCGCGGCTGAGGCGAGCAGAGAGCTGAGAACGACGGCGGCCGTCCCCGCAGAGGGGCGGGGCGCCGTCGTCGTCTTCACCTCCCCCGAGACCGGCGCAGCCGGGGCGCCTCGCCTCCCTCACGGGGAGGCCCGAGCTCATCACCTGCAGGGCGGCGCGGCGCCCTCCGCGAGCTGCTTGCCCCACGGCTCGCAGAAGCTCTCGAGCTCGTAGCCGCGGTGAGCGAAGAACGCCTTGGACGTCTCGTTCTCGACGAGGATCTGCAGCTTTGCCTTGAGCGCGCCCAGCGCGCGGAAGCGCCGCTCGAGCTCGTCCATGAGCGCGTCGGCGATACCCTCGCGGCGACGCTCCGGCGCGACCGCGAGGTGGTAGACATAGGCGCGGCGGCCGTCCCAGCCGCCCATCACCGTGCCCACCACGCGGCCGTCCGCGGAGCGCGCGACCAAGAAGAGCCGGGGGTCGCGCGTCAGCTTGAGCAGCATCTTGTCCGGGTCTTCGGACGGGCGGATCTCGAGTCCGGAGCGCTGCCAGAGCACGTGGACGACCGCGTAGTCGTCCATGCTGAACTCGGCGATGGTGACGGCAGCCTGGTCGGCCGTCGCGGACTGCGGCTGCGGGGTGGTGGGCTCGGACATCGGGCGCTCCGCCTGGTCGGGGTCTCCGAAGCGGGATTGTACCCCTCCTCGCCGCACCGGAGGCAGCCGGCGTCACGGATTGGCCCGGCTCGAGCGGCGGTACAATCGGCTCGAGCCCCGGGAGGAGAGGAGGCCGCCGGTGAGCACCATCCCCAGCACCGAAGAACGCATCCAGGCGACTGCCCGCGCCATCTTCACCGTCCTTGCCCGCGACAAGCCCGCCAGGCTGAGTCGCGAGCATCTGCAGGGCGAGGTGATGGAGTGGGCCATGGCGGACGAGCGTCTCAAGGTCGAGATGCTGCGCTTCGTCGACGTCTTCCCTACCCTGCGCAGCCGCGCAGAGATCGCCCGCCACCTGCGCGAGTACTTCGCGCGCGAGGGCGTGGCCACGCCGGCGGCGCTGCGCTGGGGCGTCAGCCTCACGGGACAGCACTCGCCGATGGCGCCGCTGGCGAGCGCCGTCATCCGCAGCCAGATGAAGGCGTTCGCGCAGCGGTTCATCGTCGGCCGGGACGCCCGCGACGCGGTCCCGGCCCTTCGCGCCCTGCGCAGGCAGGGCGTCGGCTTCACGCTGGACGTGCTCGGCGAGGCCACCGTGAGCGAGGCCGAGGGCCTCGCCTACCAGCGCACCTACCTCGACCTGCTGGACGGTCTCGCCGGCGAGGCCGCCTCGTGGTCCTCCGTCGCCGCAGTCGACGAGGCGTCCTGGGGCGTGCTGCCGCGGGTCAACCTCAGCCTCAAGATCACCTCGCTCTACTCGCAGATCGACCCGCTCGGCTTCGACGACGGCGTCGTCGCCGTCAAGGACCTGCTGCGCCCCATCTTCCGCAAGGCCGTGGCCACCGGCGCCGCCCTCACGCTCGACCTCGAGCAGTTCCGCTACCGTGACCTGACGCTGGCCGTGTTCATGTCGCTCCTCGACGAAGACGAGTTCCGCGACTACCGCGACCCGGGCCTCGTGCTGCAGGCGTACCTGCGCGACGCTGACCGCGACCTCGCCCGCCTCGTCGCGTGGGCGCGCGAGCGGAGCCGGCCGTTCAACCTCCGCCTGGTCAAGGGCGCCTATTGGGACTACGAGACCGTCATCGCGGCGCAGGAGGGCTGGCCAGTCCCCGTGTTCACGCACAAGCCCGACACCGACGCGATGTACGAGAAGCTCACGCGGCAGATGCTGGAGGCGGCGGACGTCGTCAGGCCCGGCTTCGCCAGCCACAACGTCCGATCGCTCGCCGTGGCCATCGAGACCGCTCGCGAGCTGGGGCTCGCCCAGAACGGGTTCGAGTTGCAGATGCTGCACGGCATGGGCGAGCCGATCAGGAACGCGGTCGGCGAGCTCGGCCTCCGCGTGCGCGAGTACGCGCCGGTGGGCGAGCTGATCCCCGGCATGGCGTACCTGGTCCGCCGGCTGCTCGAGAACACCGCCAACGACTCCTTCCTGCGGCAGACGTTCGTCGAGGGGGCGGCCGTGGACGAGCTGGTCCGGCCGCCCGGGACCTCCGCCGACTTCGGCGCCGAGCCGCGCCGGCTGCCGTTGGCGCAGCCGACGGACGCCGCGGCGCCGGAGCCCTTCCGCAACCAGCCGCACCTGGACTTCTCGCGCGAGGAGAGCCGTGCCGCGTACGCGAGCGCGCTGACGACCGTCCGGGCCGGCTTCGGCCGCCACTACCCGCTGCGCATCGGCGGCCGCGACATCGAGACGGCGCGGACGCTCGACTCGGTGAATCCGGCTGCGCCGGAGGAGGTGATCGGCACGGTCGCCTACGGCGGCCGTGCCGAGGCCGAGGCCGCGGTGGCCGCCGCGCGCGCGGCCCTGCCGGCGTGGCGCGACGCCGCGCCGGAGGAGCGCGCCGCCGTGCTCTTCCGCGCCGCGGAGCTCATGCGCGCCGCGTCCGTGGAGCTCTCAGCCCTTATGACCCTCGAGGCGGGCAAGCCCTGGCGCGAGGCCGACGGCGACGTGGACGAGGCGGTCGACTTTCTCGAGTACTACGGGCGCGAGATGCTGCGCCTGGGCACGCCCAGGCGCATGGGGAACGTGCCCGGTGAGCACAACGTGTACTTCTACCAGCCGCGCGGCGTAGCTCTCGTCATCGCGCCATGGAACTTCCCGCTGGCGATCCTCACCGGGATGACGAGCGCGGCGCTGGTCGCCGGGAATCCCGTGATCGTGAAGCCCGCGGGACCGACGCCGGTGATCGCCGCCCGGATGGTGAGCATCCTGGAGGCCGCAGGTGCCCCGCCCGGAACCGTCAGCTTCCTGCCCAGCCCGGGCGGCGAGGTCGGCGACTTCCTCGTGCGCCACCCCGGCGTCGACCTCATCGCCTTCACCGGGTCCATGGACGTGGGCCTGCGCATCATCAGCCAGGCCGCCCAGCACCCCGGCGGAGGACGGCGTCAAGAAGGTCATCGCCGAGATGGGCGGCAAGAACGCGATCATCGTGGACACGGACGCCGACCTCGACGTGGCCGTCTCGGAGACCGTGGCCTCCGCCTTCCACTACGCAGGGCAGAAGTGCTCGGCCGCCTCGCGGGTGATCGTGCTCGAGGCGGCCCACGACGACTTCGTGCGGAGACTCGTCGAGGCCACCCGCAGCCTGCGCGTCGGCCCGCCGGAGGATCCGGCGACGCGCGTCCCGCCGGTCATCACCGCCGAGGCTCGCGACAAGATCGAGAGCTACATCGCCCGGGGCAAGGAAGAGGCGACGCTCGCGGCCGCCGCAGAGCCGCCCGAAGGCGGGCGGCCCGGCGGCGGCTTCTACGTCGCCCCCCACCTCTTCACGGACGCGAGCCCGCACGCCGTCATCGCCCAGGAGGAGATCTTCGGCCCCGTCGTCGCCGTCATGAAGGCGCGGGACCTCGACGAGGCGCTGGTCATCGCCAACGGCGTCCGCTACGCGCTGACCGGCGGGCTCATCAGCCGCAGCCCTGCCGCCATCGCCCGCGTGCGCCGCGAGTTCCGCGTGGGCAACCTCTACATCAACCGCGGCATCACCGGGGCGCTCGTCGAGCGTCAGGCGTTCGGCGGCTTCAAGATGAGCGGTGTCGGCTCCAAGGCCGGCGGCCCCGACTACCTGCTGCAGTTCCTCGAGCCGCGGGTGATCACGGAGAACACGCTGCGCCGCGGCTTCGCCCCTCCCGACGAGCTGCTCGACGAGGCTCTGTAAGGGTTTCCTGAGCGTCGGCTGAACCCTGCGCCTCTCCCTCGCGTCTCACGCCCAGAACGGCTCATCCGGCCGCGGGGGCGCGGCCAGGGAGGAGGAAGCCATGACTTCCAGGGTCAAGATCGCTGTCGCCGTTCCACTCGCCGTCATCGGCGTGCTCCTTCTGCTCGCAGGCGCCGGGGCGCTCGCCGGCTGCGGCAGTTCGTCCGGCTCGTCGTCCGGCTCGTCGTCGGACTCGGGGGACGCGCAGTCCGTCGTCGCGGCGCCCGTCTACGGGCCGATGGAACCCGCCACCGACGGCTCCTCCACCAAGAGCGTGGCCGGGGGCGGCATGACTGCTTCGTCGGACTTCCAGGCAGCCGTCCCTCCGGCCTCCTCGGCGTCCACCCATTACCTCATGCGCACCGGCGACATGTCGCTGCTGGTGGCGCGCGGCACGCTGCTCGCGAACGTCGACCGCATCAAGGCCATGACCGCCGCCATGAACGGCTACGTCATGTCGAGCTCCCTGGGCACTCAGTCCAGCGGTGCGCCGGCGCCCATGCCGCTGGACACCGCGGTCTCGTCCGACGGGAGCGCGCAGGGCTCCGGGTCGGTCGCGGTCCCAGACTCCACCGACGGCTCGAACCCCTACGCCAGTCTCGTCGTACGCGTCCCGGAGGCGTTGTTCGACACCGCCATCAAGCGGTTCTCCAAGCTCGGAGACGTGCAGAGCGCGTCGACCTCGAGTGAGGACGTCACCTCGCAGTTCGTCGACCTGCAGGCCCGCCTGCGCCACTACCGCGCGGTGGAGCGCCGCCTGGTCGGTTTCCTGCAGCAGACCACTACGGTGAACCAGATGCTGACCGTGCAGGACCGCATCGACAAGGTCCAGCTGACCATCGAGGAGCTCAGCGCGCAGATCAAGTCGCTGAGCGAGACCACCACCTACGGCACGCTGTCGGTGTACGTGACCGAGAAAGACCGGCCGGCGACCGCCGTGGACTCCAGCAACACCTTCGGCGGCACGCTCGACAACTCCATCGCGCTGCTCGGCCGCGCTGTTCGAGTGACAGGTCTCGTGCTGACGGCCCTCGCGCCGTTCATCATCGTGTTCGGCGCTGTCGGCGCGCTGGTCTGGTACGTCGTGCGCAAGGTGCGGCGCAGCCGCCGCCGGACGGCGACGCCGACCACGCCTGCGGCCTGAGTTGCCGGGCGGCGGGCCGGGCGGCGGCGCCCCCGGCCCGCCGCCGCCCGGCCTCCCCTCCCCGGACCGGGCCTCACCGTGCAAGCTTCGTCGCCGGTGAGGCCAGCTCCCCGCATGGGTACTGTCCACACACAGAAGCGCAGACCCCGGTGCAGGAGGCGATGATGAAGGCGGTACGCATCCACGAGTACGGCGGGCCAGAGGTCCTGGTCTACGAAGAGATCCCCGCCCCGGAGCCCGGCGCCAAGCAGCTCCTCATCAAGGTCGCCGCAGCCACGGTGAACCCCGTCGACGTCTCGGTGAGAGAGGACCGCTTCCCGACGCCCAAGCAGCCGCCCAAGACTCTGGGGTCGGACGGCGCCGGTGTGGTCGAGAAGATCGGCGCCGAGATCACCAACGCCGAGCCGGGCGACCGTGTCGCCTTCAGCGGGCTCGGCATCGGCAGCGAGGGCAGCTACGCGGAGTACGCGCTCATCGCCGACACCCAGGTGGTGCACATGCCCGAGGGCCTGTCGTTCACGGACGCCGCGGCGATCGGTATGGCGTTTCCCGCGGCGTACTACGCCCTCGTCACCCGTGGAGCGCTCCACGAGGGCGAGACGGTCCTCGTGCAGGGCGCCGCGGGCGGAGTGGGGTCGGCGTCGGTGCAGCTCGCCAAGGCGCTCGGCGCCCGCGTGTTCGGTACCGCCAGCGGCGCGGGCGCAGCCGACCTCGTGCTCGGCCTCGGGGCAGAGGCCGTCATCGACTTCCGCACCGAGGACGTCGCCGCACGGGTGCTCGAGCTCACCGACGGCAAGGGCGTGGACCTCGTCCACGAGCTCGTCCTGAGCGTGAACCTGCCCACGGACGTCAAGCTGGTGGCCAGAGGCGGCCGCATCGTCGGCACCGGCCAGGGGCCGGGCCCCGACGCCGTGGCGCCCATCAGCGCGGCGCTCGACAAGGACGTCTCCGTCCTCTTCATGAACCTGAGCAACGCCAAACGGGCGGGAGTGGCCACCATCGCCGCAGAGATCGCGGCCATGGTGGCGGCCGGCAAGGTCAAGCCGGTGATCGGCGCGGAGCTGCCTCTGTCAGAGGCCCGCCGCGCCCACGAGATGCTCGCGGAGGATCACCTCGGCAAGATCGTGCTGATCCCGTAGGGCCGTCAATACCCCTTGCCGTTGCCGCGGATGGCGTCTTCGCGCTCCTTGCGCAGCTCCAGCCGCGGCAGCAGCGAGGCCATCACCGCGAGCAGGGTCTCCAGCCGCTGCTCCTCGCTGAGCGACTCCAGCAGTTCCTGCCTGAGCGGAGCGCCGAAGTCCACGGCGGCGGCGATGCGGAACGAGAGCGGCCCCTCGCCGCCGAGCTCGTCTGGGCTGTCCACGCCCATGAGCACGAGTATCTTGTGGAACATCTCGAGCACGGCCTCGTTCTGCACATCCGAGCCCTCGGGCTCCGAATCGCGGTAGTAGTCCACCTCGGCACTCAGGTAGTCGGCCTCCGAGTCCTCCGGCGCGATGACCTCGACGATGCGGAACCGCCTCAGGCCCTCGACGAGGATGTTCATCCGCCCGTCGTCCAGTTCCTCGATGAGCTGCGCGACCCGCGCGGTCGTGCCACACTCGCGCACCGAGTCCTCGTCCGCCAGGACGATGCCGAACTCGCCCTCCTTGAGGCGCTCGCCCACGAGCTTCTTGTAGCGCTCCTCGAAGATGCGGAGCGGGACGACCTCGCCGGGGAGCAGTACGATGCCGAGCGGGAACAGCCCGATCACGCGGTCGTCAGCCTCGCCCACGTCACCCCTCCTGTCTCGCGTGGCCGCCTCGGGGGCGGACGGCCTCAGTCTACCCCGCCCCGAAGAGCGTCGCCGTCCGCGCGCCGGGCGACGTACATGGTGTATTCGTGCGGCCGCCCGTCGATGACGTCGACGGCCGCGACGCGCTCCAGCCCGTCGAACACGTCCGTCAGGTCGCCCTCGAACAGCGGGTAGCGGTCGGGCGACCAGATCACGGCCGCGCCGCCCGGGCGGAGCGCGGCACGCACGCGGCGCAGCCCCGCGGGAGCATAGAGCCCGGCGTTCTCGCCGCGCACCAGCCAATCGGGGCCGTTGTCGGTGTCCAGCGCCACGACGTCCCAGCGGGCGGGCTCGCCCAGCAGGCCGGCCACGTCGCAGACCACCAGGCGCGCGCGGCCGGCCCGCTCGGCTGCCGCAGCCCGCCGCCCCGCCTCTCCCCCGTGCTCGCGGAACCAGCGGACGATGACCGGCTCGAGCTCGGCGACCGTGACGGTGGCGACGCGCTCGCAGGCGAGAGCCTCCTGGAGGGCGTCCCCGATGCCCAGGCCGCCGATGAGCACGTCCAGGGCGTCGCCCCGGACGTACGGCCACGCGGCCTGCACGAGCGCCCGGCTGCTCGCGGCGTTGGCGGCCGAGACGAGGAACACGCCGTTGGCGATCACCTCGAGGCCGGCCGGGCCGCGCCGGAGCACCAGTTCACCGCTCACGCCTTCGGCGCGTTCGATCTCCTCCGCGAGGCTCATGCTGTCATCCTAGGCGACCGGCGCGCGAGCGTGCGAACCGGCGCGCGCCCGCGTCAGCCCCGCCCGCGCAGGTACCCGTCGATGGTGGCGCGCACGTGCCGCCGGACGTCGTCCGGCAGCGGCGGCACGTCGCTCTCCGCGATCAGCGTCTGCGCCCGGTCCCAGGCATCCTGCACCAGCGAGGCGCCGGCGTGCTGGTCGAAGGTGCCGCGGTGCCACAGGCGCGGCTGCCAGAGCTCGCCGCTGCGGTAGAGCCGCCGCGTGCTCCTGCGCGCCAGGAAGTGACCACCGATGCCGACCTCCACGAGGTCGTCCATGAGCGCCCTGGTCTCGTCCACAGGATCCTCACGCAGGAAGCGCTCGATGGCGTTCACCGTGTCCGCGTCGAGCACGGACTTGGCCAGGCTCGCGGTCTGGGCGCTGTCCATGAGCCCGAAGGCGAGCATGACGTCGGCCCCCGCCAAGGCGCTGGCCATGCCGGTGAGCATGCCCTCCGCGCCGGCCTGCAGGTCGCAGGATTTGGCGTCGCAGGAGACGGCGCTGCCCTGGGTGAGCAGACCGTAGCGCTTGCTCATCTCGATGCAGACCACGTTGATGAGCCCGTCCTCCGGCGCGCCGGAGAGGTACAGGCCGCTGCGCATCTCGGCGACGGCGGAGCCCACCGCCGAGACCATCGCACAGCCGGGCACCGCCAGCTGGAAGAGCACCACGGCGCTCAGCAGTTCGGTCATGTTGAGGATGCTGGTGCCGAGCACGCTCATCGGGCCGGTGGTGCCCATCTGCGGCATCGGCAGCACGAAGATCGGGCAGCCGACCTTGGCCATCAGGATGTGCGCCTCGGTCATCTCCCCGTCGTGCTGAAGCGGCGCGATGGTGCAGTTGGTCGCCGACCAGATGGGACGCTCCCGCAGCGGGGCGCCGGCGACGGCCTCCAGGATCTCGATCATCACCGGCGCCTGGTCGGGCGTGCGCACCTCGTCCTGCAGGTGCTTGCGCGAGTGCTCGAAGGCGATGCGCGCCATCTCCAGGTTGCCGGCGCGCGAGTCCACGTCGCCGGGTGTGATCGTGGCCCACGTGAAGTCGATCTCGGGCACCGCGTCGTAGAGCGTCATCATCGCGGCGAGGTCGGTCTCGGTGCCCTCGTGGCGCTCGCCGGTGAGGTCGTCGAGCATGTAGGTGGCGGCGCCGTCGCTGGTGTAGAGCATGCCGCCGGCGCCCACCGTGCAGTCGTACGCGGGGTCGCGGCCGGCGAGCAGGATCTCGCGCGGGACCTGGCGCAGGCAGCGCTCCACCAAGTCCCACGGCAGCTTCGCCTGCAGCCGCGACTCGTCCACCGTCGCGCCCGCCTCCTTGAGCAGCCCGGTCAGGGTCGGGGTGTTGTAGGCGACCCCGACCTCCTCCAGCAGGCGCACGGTCTGCTCGTGGACGAACTGCTTCTCGCTCTCGCTCAGGTACTCGAACCGCGGTCGCGCCACGTCGTCACCTCCAGACTCACGGGCTCGGGGCCCGTCAATCCAATCGTTTGGTAAGCGCCTGCGGCGTGCAGCGCCGCCCGTACTGAGGACACTGCGGACAGCTCCCGAGCAGTGCGTCGCGCTCGCGGCCGGGCGGAGCGGGCTCGAACCCCTGCGTCACGAAGAAGCCCGGCGCACGCGCCGTGACCCAGAGCCTCGGGATGCCGCGCGCCACCGCCTCGCGCTCCAGCTCGGCGTAGAGCGCCGCGGCGATGCCGCGGCGCCGGTAGCCGTGGTCGACGGCGAGCCAGTTCGGAGTATCAAGCTCGCCGTGCCGCTCGAGGCACAGCGCGCCGACAAGCCTGTCGCCGGCGAACGCGCCCCAGGCCGCGACCACGCCGTCGTCGTCGCGGCCCTCGTCCTCGATCCCGCACGCCACGCCGAGCCGGCGCATCGCCGCGAGGTCGGCGAGCGGGCCTATGGTCAGGTCGTTCACGTGACAGCTCCCTTCCAGCTCACGCGCGCAGCCGGCGCGCCCACGCTGCGCCCGTACCGTTCCAGTATGGCGTCGATCTCGGCCGAGACGCCATCCGGCAACGGAGTGACCTCGTGCGTGCGCAGGATCTCGTCGGCGCGGGCGGCGGCCTCAGCCACGAGCGGCCGCCCCACATAGGACTCGAACGGTCCCCGCTGCCACAGCGCCGGCCGCCACACCTCCCCGGCGCAGTGGAACTGCCGCGTGCTCTTGCGCCCCAGATAGTGCCCGCCGATGCCGACGGCGGCGATGTCGTCGAGCAGGGTGCGGGTCTCGTCGATGGGGTCGTCGCGGACGAGGCGGCGCAGAGCCCCGGCGGAGTCGCAATCCAGCAGCACCTTGGCGAAGCTGAGCGACTGCGCGCCGTCGGTACAGCCGAAGGCGAGGATGGTGTCGGCGCCCGCCATCGCGCACGCGGCGCCGGGGAGCATGCCCTCGGCGCCGGGTCGCGGACCTCGCCCTGCACGTGCTTGGTGAGGTTCGCCAGCGAGATGGCCTCGATCTCCAGGCCCGCGGTGAGCGGGTGCAGGTCGCGGGCCGAGATGCTCGGCCAAGCGTAGTCCACCTCGGGCAGCGCGTCGTAGAGGCGCATGGTGCGCCGCAGCCACTCGGCGGGGCCCTCGCCGCGGCGCCCGGTGACGTCGTCGAGCATGTACGTCGCCGTCCCGTCGGCGCAGAACGTGAGCGACCCGTCGCCGACGACGACGTCGTGCCGCGGGTCGCGCGCCGCCAGCCGCACCTCCGGCGGGCAGGTGGCCAGGCACCGCTGCACGAGCTCGCCCGGCAGCTTGGCCGTGAGCGCCGCGCGGTCGACCCGGGCGCCGGCCTCGGCCAGAAGGTCGATGGCCTCCGGCGTGTAGTAGCCGATGCCGACCTCCTCGAGCACGCGCAGCGCCTGCTCGTGGACGAACTCCTGCTCCTCCCGCGAGAGATAGCTGACGCGCGGCCGGGTCACGCGGCGCGCACCTGCGGGGCGAGGCTCACGCGCCGGCCGCCTGCGTCACCGTCGCGATGACGGAGTCGATGTGCCGCTCGACGTCCTCCGGGAGCGGCGGCACCTCATGGGTGGCGACGATCTCGCGAGCGCGCTCGGCGGCCTCTGCCGCGAGCGGCCGCCCGGCGAACTCCTCGAAGGTGCCCTTACGGAACACCCGTGGCCGCCACACCTCGCTGCGCGAGTGGGCGCGGGTGCTCTTGCGGCCGAGGAAGTGGCCGCCGATCCCGACCTCGAGGATGTCGTCCATCAGCGCGGTGGTCTCGTCGATGGGCTCCTCGCGCAGGTACCGGCGCAGCGCGCCGACCTGGTCGTTGTCGAGCACGTACTTGGCGAGGCTCGAGATCTGCACGCCGTCGAGCCCGCCGGCGGAGATCAGTGAGTCGGCGCCGGCGAGGGCGGCCGTGAGCGCCGTCATGCCGCCCTCGGACCCGGCCTGGAAGTCCGCCGCCTTGGCGTCGGCCGACATCCCGGTCGCCTGCGTGGGAAGCCCGTAGAACCGGCTCATCTCCACGCAGATCAGGTTGATGAGCCCGATCTCCGGGCTCGAGGCGATGTACCCGCCGGAGCGCATGTCGGCCACGGCGGAGCCCACCCCGGAGATCACGGCGCAGCCGGGGTGCGCCAGCTGGTAGAGCACGATGCCGCTGAGCAGCTCGGCCATGTTCAGGATGCAGGTGCCGAGCAGCGTCATCGGGCCGGTCGTGCCGGCCTGCGGCATAGGCAGCACGAAGATGGGCACGCCGCGGTCCACGAGCTTGAGGCCGGCATCGGTCATCTCCCGGTCGTGCTGCAGCGGTGCGATGGTGCAGTTGGTCACCGAGAAGTAGGGGCGCTCGGTCAGCGGCGCGCCGCACGCGGCCTCGTAGATCTCGAGGACGGGCTCGACCATCCCGGGCGTGCGCACCTCGTCCTGGATGTGCTTGGTGGAGTTGCGCACCATGGTCGCCTGCGTGACGAGGGGGAGCACCTCCGCAGGCGCGTCGCCCGGGCTGGGTGACGGCCAGAGGGTGTCGATCTCGTCCAGGCCGTCACACAGCCGCGTCACTGCGGCGAGATCGGCTATGGTGCCGTCACGCCGCTCGCCGGTGACGTCGTCGAGCATGTAGGTGGTCATGCCGTCGCTGGTCGCGATGAGACGGTCACCGCCGAGGACGCAATCCCTTGCGGCGTCGCGCCCGGCGAGGAGCACCGTCCCTGGGACGGTCCTGAGCGCCGGCTCGATGACGTCCCAGGTGAGGCGCGCGGTGAGCGCTCCACGGTCGACGCGCGCGCCGGCCTCCTCCAGCAAGTCGATCGCCCGCGGCGTGTTGTACGCCACGCCGACCTTCGCGAGCACCTCGAGGGTCTTCTCGTGGACGAACTCCTTCTCCGCGTCGGAGAGATACGTGATGCGGGCCCTGGCCACAGGCGGACCTCCTGAAGGGTACGAGACAGCCTACCACCAGCCTCTCCGACCTTCACGTGAAAGAGCAAGGGCTCATGCGAGGTTTGCCGCAGAATCCGTGTCGTGCGGAGCGAGGATTGCGAACTCCGCAGCAACCGGCCGCGTCTCGCAGCAGCATGACGCTGCCTTTAACGGCCGAGGGGCCCGGTCAACCGACTTGGTTGACCGGGCCCCTCGCGGATCAAAAGATCCGACGGCGTCCTACTCTCCCACGGGGTCGCCCCCGAAGTACCATCGGCGCTGGTGGGCTTAACTTCTCTGTTCGGAATGGGAAGAGGTGTGACCCCACCGCTATGGCCGCCGAAAAACCGGCGCCTCACAGGCGCACAAAACTCGTGCCGGCACGCTGACACGGACCTGAAAACTGCAGAGCGGCAATTGAATTCAAAGTCAAGCCCTCGGGCAATTAGTACTGGTCTGCTGAACACATTACTGTGCTTACACATCCAGCCTATCAACCTGGTGGTCTACCAGGGCCCTTACCCATTCTAGATGGTGGGAGATCTCATCTCGAGGCGTGCTTCCCGCTTAGATGCTTTCAGCGGTTATCACTTCCAGACGTAGCTAGTCAGCAGTGCCGTTGGCACGACAACTGATACACCAGAGGTCTGTTCACCCCGGTCCTCTCGTACTAGGGGCAACCCCTCTCAAATCTCCAACGCCCACAGAAGATAGGGACCGAACTGTCTCACGACGTTCTGAACCCAGCTCACGTACCGCTTTAATGGGCGAACAGCCCAACCCTTGGGACCTACTTCAGCCCCAGGATGCGATGAGCCGACATCGAGGTGCCAAACCCTCCCGTCGATGTGGACTCTTGGGGAGGATAAGCCTGTTATCCCCGGAGTACCTTTTATCCGTTGAGCGACCGCGATTCCACTCTCCACGGCCGGATCACTAAGCCCGACTTTCGTCCCTGCTCGACTTGTCAGTCTCGCAGTCAAGCTCCCTTATGCCTTTACACTCTACGTACGGTTTCCAACCGTACTGAGGGAACCTTTGGGCGCCTCCGTTACATTTTAGGAGGCGACCGCCCCAGTCAAACTGCCCACCTGACACTGTCTGCGGCCGGATCACGGCCACGCGTTAGAAATCCAGAACACGAAGGGTGGTATCCCAAGTTGGCTCCACCGAGACTGGCGTCCCGGCTTCGCAGCCTCCCACCTATTCTGGACGACGTGCACCAAATTCCAATATCAAGCTGCAGTAAAGGTTCACGGGGTCTTTCCGTCTTGCTGCGGGTAATCGGCATCTTCACCGATACTACAATTTCACCGAGTCCCTCGTTGAGACAGCGCCCAAGTCGTTACGCCATTCGTGCAGGTCGGAACTTACCCGACAAGGAATTTCGCTACCTTAGGACCGTTATAGTTACGGCCGCCGTTTACCGGGGCTTCGATTCAAAGCTTCGCCTCTCTTGCGATCAGCTAACCTCTCCTCTTAACCTTCCGGCACCGGGCAGGCGTCAGCCCCTATACATCGTCTTTCGACTTAGCAGAGACCTGTGTTTTTGGTAAACAGTCGCTTGGGCCAATTCTCTGCGGCCTCGCCGCGCTTTGGTTGGCATGCAACCTAACCTGGCAAGGCACCCCTTCTCCCGAAGTTACGGGGCCATTTTGCCGAGTTCCTTAACGAGGGTTCTCTCGATCGCCTTAGTATTCTCTACTTGCCCACCTGTGTCGGTTTTGGTACGGGCACCACACGCACTCCCTAGAGGCTTTTCTAGGCGGCAAGGAAACAGCGACTCGCCGGCTTACGCCAGCTGACATCACGTCTCAGACTTAGTGGAGTGCGGGTTTTCCTACACTCCGTCCTACGCGCTTGTCCATGGTCAACCAACGCCATGGTCCGCTTTACCTACCGCGTCCCCCCATCGGTGATAACGCACGTGGGTGGTACGGGAATATCAACCCGTTGTCCATCGCCTACGCCTGTCGGCCTCGGCTTAGGTCCCGACTAACCCTGGGAAGATTAGCTTTACCCAGGAACCCTTGGGCATTCGGCGGTGACGTTTCTCGCGTCACTTTCGTTACTCATACCGGCATTCTCTCTTCCCAGGCCTCCACGGCTGGCTTGTCGCCGCCGCTTCCGCGGCCTGGGAATGCTCTCCTACCACTCCAGCTTGCGCTGAAGTCCACAGCTTCGGTTGCTAGCTTGAGCCCCGTTACATTATCGGCGCAGGAACACTTGACCAGTGAGCTATTACGCTTTCTTTAAATGATGGCTGCTTCTAAGCCAACATCCTGGTTGTCTGTGCACTCCCACATCCTTTGCCACTTAGCTAGCAATTAGGGACCTTAGCTGGTGGTCTGGGCTGTTTCCCTCTCGACTACGGAGCTTATCCCCCGCAGTCTGACTCCCATGCTCTGGAATCGTGGTATTCGGAGTTTGTCTGACTTCGGTAAGCTGGTGGGCCCCCTAGGCCAAACAGTGCTCTACAGCCACGATTGAACGCATGAGGCTATACCTAAATATATTTCGGAGAGAACCAGATATCTCTGCGTTTGATTAGCCTTTCACTCCGATCCACAGGTCATCCCCGCAGTTTTCAACCTACGTGGGTTCGGCCCTTCACGAGGTCTTACCCTCGCTTCAGCCTGCCCATGGATAGATCACGCAGTTTCGGGTCTACCGCCTCTGACTAGCGCCCTATTCAGACTCGCTTTCGCTACGGCTCCGTTTCCTTAACCTTGCCAGAGACGAGTAACTCGCCGGTCCGTTATGCAAAAAGTACGCCATCACACGGCAAAGCCGTGCTCTGACCGCTTGTAAGCCACTGGTTTCAGGTTCTATTTCACTCCCCTTCCGGGGTTCTTTTCACCTTTCCCTCACGGTACTTGTCCGCTATCGGTCGCCAGGTAGTACTTAGCCTTGCGGGGTGGTCCCCGCGGGTTCCGACCGCGTTTCACGTGTGCGGCCGTACTCAGGTACTCGACAAGGGAGGGATCAGGGTTTCGCGTACGGGACGTTTACCCTCTGTGGTAGACCGTTCCAGGCCTTTCCGCTACCGAGATCCTTTGTAACTCCCCCACCGCAATGCAGAACGGTGAAGTCGAGCCCTACAACCCCGACCAGATTAGAGCTGCACCTAATCACACCTGGTCGGTTTGGGCTGTTCCCCTTTCGCTCGCCACTACTCAGGGAGTCGAGGTTTCTTTCCTTTCGTCTGGGTACTAAGATGTTTCAGTTCCCCAGCTTGTCTCCGCATGCCCTATGTGTTCAGGCACGGGTACGTGCGCATTACCGCACGTGGGTTCCCCCATTCGGAAATCCCCGGGTCAAAGGTTGTTCAGCACCTCACCGGGGCTTATCGCAGCCGGCCACGTCCTTCATCGACTCCTGGCGCCAAGGCATCCGCCAATGGCTCTTATTATCTTGACCGAAAAGAACTCTTTTGCCACTCTGCAGTTTTCAAGGTTCGCGCCGGCGTGCCGGCACACTTGATGTGGTTCCAAAGAAGCGCCGGCTTCCAGAGAAGCGCCGGCGGCGACCGTGTCGGTCGCGACTGCTCGGGGCTGAGATGCTCGAGATGAGCGGCGCGGAACCACAAATCTTTCAAAACTGAACAGGAATGAGGCCGTTCACGTCCGGGCGAACCGGGCGGAGACGGGAACGTCAGTGGTCGACGTGAAGTTCTAGAGGACGGAGCTTCCGAGGAGATGGCAAAGCCCGAAGGCCACATCATCTCCGCGTATGGAGTTCCGTGCTCACGGCGGTTAGTGCCGCCGTACTCCCTAGAAAGGAGGTGATCCAGCCGCAGCTTCCGCTACGGCTACCTTGTTACGACTTCACCCCAATCACCGATCCCACCTTCGACGGCTGCCCCCCTTGCGGGTTAGCCCACCGGCTTCGGGTGTTACCGACTTTCGTGGTGTGACGGGCGGTGTGTACAAGGCCCGGGAACGTATTCACCGCAGCATTGCTGATCTGCGATTACTAGCAACTCCGACTTCATGGAGGCGAGTTTCAGCCTCCAATCCGAACTGGGATCGGCTTTTTGGGATTCGCTCCACCTCGCGGTATTGCAGCCCTTTGTACCGACCATTGTAGCACGTTTGTAGCCCTGGACATAAGGGGCATGCTGACTTGACGTCATCCCCACCTTCCTCCGGTTTGTCACCGGCAGTATCCTATGAGTCCCCGGCATTACCCGCTGGCAACATAGGACAGGGGTTGCGCTCGTTGCGGGACTTAACCCAACATCTCACGACACGAGCTGACGACAGCCATGCACCACCTGTGGCCGTGCCTATTGCTAGGGGCTCCTGTTTCCAGGAGTTACACGGTCATGTCAAACCCAGGTAAGGTTCTTCGCGTTGCGTCGAATTAAACAACATGCTCCGCTGCTTGTGCGGGCCCCCGTCAATTCCTTTGAGTTTTAGCCTTGCGGCCGTACTCCCCAGGCGGGGCACTTAATGCGTTAGCTACGGCACGGAAGGAGTCGACACCTCCCACACCTAGTGCCCATCGTTTACGGCGTGGACTACCAGGGTATCTAATCCTGTTTGCTCCCCACGCTTTCGCGTCTCAGCGTCAGTACCGTCCCAGAGACCCGCCTTCGCCACCGGTGTTCTTCCAGATATCTGCGCATTTCACCGCTACACCTGGAATTCCAGTCTCCTCTTCCGGACTCAAGCCATACAGTTTCCAATGCAGACTCGGGGTTGAGCCCCGAGCTTTCACATCGGACTTGGATGGCCGCCTACACGCGCTTTACGCCCAATGATTCCGGACAACGCTTGCCCCCTACGTATTACCGCGGCTGCTGGCACGTAGTTAGCCGGGGCTTCCTCTGGAGGTACCGTCACCCTCTCGGCTATTCACCGGAGTGGCTTCGTCCCTCCTGACAGAGCTTTACAACCCGAAGGCCGTCTTCGCTCACGCGGCGTTGCTGCGTCAGGCTTTCGCCCATTGCGCAAGATTCCCCACTGCTGCCTCCCGTAGGAGTCTGGGCCGTGTCTCAGTCCCAGTGTGGCTGATCGTCCTCTCAGACCAGCTACGGATCGTCGCCTTGGTGAGCCGTTACCCCACCAACAAGCTAATCCGGCGCGGGCCCATCCCAGAGCAGAAGCCGAAGCTACCATTTGGCGCGACCCACTTGGCAGGTCGCGCATCATCCGGTATTAGCGTCCCTTTCGGAACGTTATCCCAGTCTCCAGGGCAGGTTGCCCACGTGTTACTCACCCGTTCGCCACTGTACTCACACCCGAAGGTGCTTTCTCGTTCGACTTGCATGTGTTAAGCACGCCGCCAGCGTTCGTCCTGAGCCAGGATCAAACTCTCCGTGAAAACTTGGTGCTAGCGCCCTGAGGCGCGAGACAAGCTTAGAGAGAGCTCGAAAGCTCAAAAGCCGAAGCACGAATGCTTCGGTTGTCTGTGACCCCCGGATCCGCCGGCCCGAAGGCCGCCGGTCAGCAATGGGAGCCACTGACGGGATAAATCATTTGAACCAGGCATACCTGAAGGCATGCCAGGCGCACTGGCGTCCGCCGATCATCGTGCCGCCTCAAGGGCGACGCCGGCTGATCGGCTTCCTCATCCTGTTCAGTTTTCAAAGACCTCGTGCCCGTAGGCACTTGGCTCGATCGTCCGCCGGCTTCAGCGCGCACTAACCCAGCAAAGCTAATCGCGGGGAAAGGCTTGCCTCACCACACGTCCCGGCAGGGTTTGTGAGCTTACCACAACCAGCCGATCCGTTCAAACGATCTTCGCTTCTGGTCATCATCCAGACGGTGTCTGTGAAGAGCGGACTCCCGAAGCGCTGTGGAAGTATACCCGGTCGAGAGACCGTGTCAACCTGACTTGCGCAAAATCTTTGCGAGACGCTCATGCGAGCCCGGCCCAAGGGGTCGGCAGGCGTGGCGAAGGGCCTCCTAGAGGCCACGGACCACGCCTTGCGCCTTGGCCGATTTGCCCGCCTTGACGTGCTTGCCGGCGAGGGCGGCGGCGGGGACGGCGAGGTCGGAGACCGGCTCGCCGTCCAGGCTGACGCCGCCCTGCTGGATGCGGCGGCGCCACTCGCTGCGCGTCTGGCCGAACCAGCGCTCGAGCACGGCCGGCAAGAAGACGTTGCCGCCCTCCTCCACGTCGCCCGGCTCCAACGGCAACTCCTGGAGGTCGGCGGCCGACTCGTGGCGGCGGAAGACGGTGTCGAAGTGCTCTTCCGCCGCGGCGGCCGCCTCAGCGCCGCGGAGCCGCGTGATGATCTCGCGCGCGAGGCGCGCCTTGAGATCACGCGGGTTCACGGCGCCGCTCTCGTAGTCGCTCTGGATCCGTGTCAGCTCGTCGGCATGGTGCGGCGTGAGCAGCCGGTAGTATGTCGGCATGACGTCGTCCGGGATGCTCATGATCTTGCCGTACATGTCGCGCGGGTCTTCGGAGACCCCGACGTAGTTGCCGATGCTCTTGCTCATGCGCTCGACGCCGTCGGTGCCGGGCAGGATGTCCATGGTCATGATCGCCTGCGGCGCCTGACCGAAATGCGCCTGGAGGTCGCGGCCCATGAAGAGGTTGAAGACCTGGTCGGTGCCGCCGAGCTCGATGTCGGCCTCGACGGCCACCGAGTCGTAGCCCTGGGCGAACGGGTAGAGCATCTCGAGCATGCTGATGGGCTGATGTGCCTCCCAGCGCTGGGTGAAGTCGTCCCGCTCCAGGATGCGCGCCACCGTGGTGGTCGCCGTGATCTCAAAGAGTTGCTCCATGGTGAGCGGGGCCAGCCACTCCCCGTTGTAGCGGATCTCCAGCAGGGCGGGGTCGTCGTCGAGGACGCGGAACGCCTGCTCCTTGTAGGTCTCGGCGTTGGCGTCGATGACCGCGCCGTCCAGACGGGGGCGCGTCCTGCTGCGGCCTGAAGGGTCGCCGATGCGCGCCGTATAGTCGCCGATGATGAGCACGGCGACATGCCCGTTGTCCTGGAACTGCCGGAGCTTGTTGAGGACGACCGTGTGCCCGAGGTGGATGTCCGGGGCCGTGGGGTCCACGCCCAGCTTGACGCGGAGCGGCCGGCCCTCGCGCTCGGCGAGGTCGAGTTTCGCCTCGAGCGCTCCTTCCGGGAGCACGTCGACAGCGCCGATCATGAGGTCGTCGATGAGACGCTGGTCGGCCACGGCTCGGTCCTCCCTGAGGGTTCGGCGAAACGGTCGGGGCCGGCCGGCGGGCGCCTGAGCGCCTGAGCTCGCGCCGGGCGGCGCGGCCGTCGTGGATGATAGCACAGGGGCCGCGGCTGCCTCGCGCGGGCGCGCGCGACAGTCGAACGCGCGAGGTGCGCCTCAGATGCGCAGGGCGCGTCTCAGGAAGGCGCGCAGCGGGCTCAGGCGACGCCGCGGAACAGGTGACCGGTGGTGGTGCGCTCGCGCGACGCCAGCGGCGCGAGCGCCTCGATGCCGCCGGCCGCGAAGGCGGCGCGCTCGGCGTCGTCCATGGCCGCCTGCTCGACGATGAAGGCGGCCACACCTGCCTCGCGCAGCTCGTCCAGGTTGGGCGCGAGGTTGGTGACGCGGGCGTTGAAGATGCGCGTGCCGCCCGCGTCCGCCTCTGCCGGGAACTCGTAACCCTTGGCGTCCTCGAGCAGCAGCGAGACGTGCCGGTCGGGGCCGGGCGCCTCGTACAGGCCCTCGGCCCGGCCCAGCAGGTCGCGCGTGTGCAGCACCTGCTGCCGGCCGAAGGCGAGGATCTCGACGGCCGGCGGAGCTCCCGGGCCGGCCTCCGCGGCGAGCCTGCGGACGAGACCGGATGCCTCCTCGAGCGACGCCTCCGGCGAGGCGACGACGGCGGCCGGACCGGCGCCGGCAAGGCCGGCTGCCACACCGGCCGCCAGGCCGTTGAGCCCCTGGAGCGGGTACTCGATCACGTAGTCGTGGTCGAGGCCCGCGAGCAGCCCGGGCGTACGCACGACGACCGCGTCCCACGGGAGCGCGAGGAGCTCCGCCACCCACGGCGCGTCTGCGTCGAAGAGCACCTCCGGCAGACGCAGATGCACCGGCGACGCCTGCGCCTTGAGCGCCTCGAGCGAACCTGCGACGGCGGCGGTCGCGTCGCCGGTCAGCACGTCGAGGCAGTAGGCTCCGCCGTCGGGCAGCGGGAGCGGAGTCTCGCCCACACGAAGCCGCACTACCGTGCCGGGGATGCGCGGGCGTCGTGCGGACGCGCTCACCGGGCGGTCGGGCTCAGACCGCGGGGCCGCGACCCGGCCGGCGTCGCGAGGCGCGGGTGCGAGCCGCCCCGTGGAGCGGCGCCGGCCGGCCAGGCGGAGCTCGCCGAGCCCCGCCACGGCTCGGCGCCGCAGGTCCTTGAGCTCGCCGACGGCGAGGAACACGCCGTCGGCGACGTCGTACTCCAGCTCGGCGAGCCGGTACGGCGTGCCGCCGAAGGCGCCCAGGGCGTCGGCGGCCTTCTCGCGCGTGAGCGCGGCGGTACGCGCAGCCGCGAGAGGCTCGCTCGTCGCGACGGTCACCTCGACACGCGAGTCCGGGTCGCCGGGCGAAAGGGTCTGCACCGCGAGTTCGGCCGGCGACCCCTCTTCCCCAGTCAGCCGCAGCTTCAGCTCGATGGGGCGCAGCGCGACCCGGCCGGTGGCGAGGTCGCGCGCCAGCTGGCCCACGTCCGCAGCGGCCAGGCGGAAGAGCCGGTCCTTGACAGCGACCCGCTCACGCACGTGCAACGTGATGGTCGCGTCTCCCCCCGCCTCCAGGCGCCTCGGCTCCGTCTGACCCCAGGGCGTGTACAGGTAGACCACGTCGCCCTCGGCGACGGGCTGGCTCAGCTTGATCTCGACGGCGCCCGTGGACTCGTTGAACCCACTCACGCGGCCGACCAGCACGCCGCGGTGCCCGCCGCGGCCGCCGCTGCGCACCTCGTGATGACGGCCCTCGAGGTGCGCCGTGGTGAATGAGCGCGAGAAGCTCTGCTCGAGCCGCGCGCTCCACTCGGGCCGCGGGGCGTAGCCCTCGGGATCGGCGACCGCCGCGTCCAGCGCCTCGCGGTACACGGCGGTGGTGACGCCCACGTAGGCGGCGTCCTTCATGCGGCCCTCGAGCTTGAACGAGACCACGCCGGCGGCGAGCAGACCGGGCAGCACAGCGATGGCGGAGAGGTCGCTGGTCGACATGACGCGCGAGGGCTCGAGGGGCTGCGATCCGAGCTTGCGCAGCGAGTATCGCAGCCGGCAGGACTGGCTGCAGCGGCCGCGATTGCCGCTGCGGCCGCCGACCATGCTGCTCAGCAGGCAGTCGCCCGAGTAGCCGTAACAGAGCGCTCCGTGGACGAAGGCCTCGAGCTCGAGCCCTTGTGCGTCGAGGGCGGCGATCTCGTCGAGGCTGAGCTCGCGCGCCAGGATGGCGCGCGCGAACCCGAGCTGCCGCAGGGCCGCCAGCTGCGCCGAGCTGTGCGTGTTGAGCTGGGTGCTGGCGTGGAGCGGCAGCTCCGGGTACTCCTCGCGGACGCGACCGGCGAAGCCGAGATCCGCGACGATCAGGGCGTCGAGGCCGGCGCGGTACGGCGCCTCCAGCGCCGCGAGCGCCGGCTCCAGCTCGTCGTCCTTGAGCAGCGTGTTGAGCGCCAGGTACGCGCGCGCGCCGTACAGGTGCGCCGTCTCGACGGCCTCGGGCACGGCGCCGGCGCCGAAGTTGCCGGCGAACGCGCGCGCGCTCCAGCGGTGGAGGCCGAAGTACACGGCGTCCGCGCCGGCGGAGAGGGCCGCGCGCAGGGCGCGCGGCTCCCCCGCCGGCGCGAGCAGCTCGGGTCGTGACATCAGAAGGGCTTCTGTGGACCGGACCCGCGTACCGGCGTCACCGCGCCGGCAGCGCGCCGGGCTCCTCGCCCGTGACCCTGCCGCGCTTGTCGCGGTGCACGCGGATGAGCCCGCTGGTGGCGATCGTCTTGACGCCGTGCCGCTCGAGCTCGTCGAGGAAGATGTTGATGCCCAGCGAGTCGCTGCTCATGTGGCCGGCGATGACCACGTGGATGCTGTGCTTGTCGGCCTCGTCCCTGAGCTCCTGGCCCATGTGCATGCCGACGATGGTGCCCACGCCCGCGGCGGCGAGCTTCTCGACGACCGTCTTGGGGCCCTCGGTGCCGCCCGTCATGTCGACCCAGATCTTGCCGGCGCGCGACCCGCCGCTGCTCTTGCCGGCGTACGGCCCCGCGCCCTTCTGCGCGGCGATGCGGTACTCGGGGATCTCGAGCAGCGCCTTCTGCACGTCCTCGATGGTGCTGGGCCTCTTCTCGGCGAACCACGTAGTGAGGTAGTCGACCACCAGGTTGTCGGTGGGCGTGTGCGCCGAGAGGAACGGGACGTCGAGCAGGCGCGCCACGTCGACGGCCTGGTCGTAGTTGACCGGCATGAGGCGGCGGCGCACCTCGTCCATGCGCTCGGTGATGAGCTTCTCGCCCGCCTGGATGGGCACGCCGAGGGTCGCCCAGATGTCCGCCTGCACCGCCATCACGCCGTCGAGCCGGGTGAGGCCCCAACCCTCGGGGTGGTGCGTGTAGATCGCGTCGATCTGCGTGCCCTTCTCGCGCAGGCGGTCGGCGAGCAGCACCTCGGCGCTGTTCATGTCGATGCCCCCGAGGAGGCTGGTGACCTCGGTGTCGGGGTCGCCCACGTAGATGCGCGTGTCGTTGAAGGGGTTGGTGAGCTCCTGGGGGTCGGCGAGCTCTTTGAGGTAGTCGGGAAGGGCGTCGTATCGCTTGCTGGTGCGCGCCAGGAACTCGTCGACGCCGGCTTTGCCGCGCGGGTCGGCCTCGATGCCCATGCGCACTGCGGTCTCGTAGATCTCGCGGAGCTTCACGGTGGTGATCCTTTCGTCTGGTCGGTCTATCTTACCCAGCGGGCAGGATGGGAGTCCGCGTCAGCGGTCGCGAGAGATGGCGGCTGCCGGCGTCGACGAAGCGCCACGGCATCTGGTCGCCGCCGCGGACGCCGATGCGCGCCGTGGTCACGACCTCGGGGGCCGGCGCGTCGGCGGCGCGCGGCAGGATCGCCAGGGGCGGCAGCCACACGGGCAGGCCGTTCTGGGCGCGGCCGATGCCGAGGGCCTGGGCGAGCCGCGCCGGGCCGGAGGCCAGCAGGCGCGGCTCGAGCACCCCGCGGCGGGCGACCATGCCCTCGACGCCGTACTCGGGCTCGAGGGCGCGCAGCAGCACGCCCGCCGCCACCCCCTCCTCCTCGGAGGCGACGTTGGCGCAGAAGTGCATGCCGTACGTGAAGTAGACGTAGAGATGGCCCGGCGGCCCGAAGAGCACGGCGTTGCGGGCGGTCTTGCCGTGGTAGCCGTGGCAGCAGGGATCGTCCTGGCGGTAGGCCTCGGTCTCGACGATGCGCCCACCGGCGCCGCCGAACAGGAACGTGCAGCCGATCAGGTCACGCGCGACCTCGAGCGCATTGCGCGCGAAGAAGGATTGGGACAGCGGCTCGGGCGCTCTGGTCATGGGATGAGTGTAACGGAGGGCGCGCGATGCTCGGGACGGTGGACGTGTGCAAGCCGGCGGAGGGGGTGTGTCGCTCGAGGGTATGAGCCTTGGATGGTGCCTTCGATGGCGCCATCCGGGGCTTCGACACGCAGAAGACACCACCTCGCCGAGTCGAGGGCCGCGTGAACGCAGCCCTGGCGCGGCGGATGAGCGTCAGCAGCAGGGGCGCGCGGTGAGCGCGGCGCGGGCGCGCGCGAGCTGCTCGCGCACGCGCGCCGGCGCCGAACCGCCGCGGGAGCGCTTGCGCGCCAGCTGCGCGGCGGGCTCGTGGAGCCCGTAGTAGCCCTCGTCGAAGGCCGGAGAGAGCGCCTGGAGGTCGGCGAACGGGACGTCGGCGAGGTCCTCGCCCTGCTCCAGGCAGCGGCGCACCAAGCCGCCAGTGAGGTGGTGCGCCTCACGAAACGGCACGCCGTGCTCAACGAGGTAGTCGGCGACGTCGGTGGCGGCCAGGAAGGGATCGCAGGCCGCCGCCATGCGGGCCTCGTCGAAGACGACCTCGCCGAGCAGCCCGTGCACCACGGGCAGCAGCTGATCGAGGCAGTCGACCGCGTCGAACAGATAGCGCTTGTCCTCGCGGAGGTCGGTGTTGTAGGCGAGCGGCAGGCCGTGGAGCACGCCGAGGAGGCCGGCGAGGTCGGCGTTGAGCCGCGGAGCCGCCGCGCGCATGAGCTCCGCGGCGTCCGGGTTCTTCTTCTGCGGCATGATGCTGGAGCCGCCGGCGTAGGCGTCCGGCAGACGCACGAAGCCGAACTCGGCGGTCGACCAGAGGACGAGCTCGGCGCCGAGCCGCGAGACGTGCGCGCCGAGCTGCGCCGCGGCGGCGAGGTAGTCGGCGACGAAGTCACGATTGGCGACCGCGTCGAGCGAGTTCTCGGCAACGCGGTCGAAGCCGAGGTCGGCGGCCTCGGCCTCGCGGTCGAGGTCGAAGTCGAGGCCGACCGCGGCACCGGCCCCCAGCGGCAGCTCGAGGCAGGCCTGCCGGGTCGCCTCGAACCGGGTGCGGTCGCGCTCGAGCATCCAGAAGTAGGCGAGCAGGTGCTGCGCCAGCGAGGTGACCTGAGCGCGCTGCAGGTGCGTGTACGCGGGCAGCACGGTCTCGACGTGGTCGGCCGCCCGCGAGAGCAGTGACTCCTGCAGGGAGGCGAGCGCCGCGTCCTGGCGTTCGGCGACGCGGCGCAGGTGCAGCCGCACGTCCGTGACCACCTGGTCGTTGCGGCTGCGCCCCGTGTGCAGGCGCGCGCCGGCGTCGCCGACGAGCTCCGTGAGCCGGCGCTCGATGGCCATGTGCACGTCCTCGTCAGCGTCGACGGGGACGAACGTGCCGGAGTCGATCTCGCGGCCGACGGCAGCCAGGCCGGCCTCGACCGCCTCGCAGCTCGGCCGCGCTCACGATGCCGGCGCCGCGCAGCGCCCGCGCGTGAGCGACCGACCCTTCGACGTCCTCGCGCCACATGCGCCAGTCGAGGGAGAGCGAGCTGTTGAGCGCCACGAACGCGGGCGCGCGCTCGCCGGAGAAGCGGCCTGAGCGGGCGACGGTCATGCGGGACTCTCCTGACTGGTCATGGTCGGCATCATACGTGAGCGCGGTCGGCGGCGGCAGAGGGCGACGCCGCGACTGGGCGGAGGCGCGGCGGCGGCGGCGGGGACGGAGCGGGCGGGCGGCGGCGGGGACGGAGCGGGCGGGCGGCGGCGGGGACGGAGCGGGCGGGCGGCGGGCGGCCGCCCTTCCGGCGGCCGCCCGCTCCTCCCCCGGCGGCCCGGGCGATCGCGGCGTGAGCCGCCGCGCCCGGGCCGGGTCTGGACGCGAGGCCGTCAGACGGTCGCGACCTCGTCCTCCATCTCCAGCTCCTTCATCATGTGGTGCGCCTTGCCGACCTTGGCCCACACCTCGATCGGCAGACCCCACAGCTCGATGAAGCCCGCGGCGGCCGTGTGCGAGAACTCGTCCTCGTCCGTGTACGTCGCGAGCTTGTAGCTGTACAGCGACAGGTCGCTCTTGCGGCCGTCGACCACGCAGCTGCCCTTGTAGAACTTGAGCCGCACGTCGCCGGTGACCCGCAGCTGGCTCTGGAAGAGGAACGCCTGGCAGGCCTCGGTGAGCGGGTCGAACCACTGGCCCTCGTAGATCATGTCGGCGAGCTTGCTCTCGATGGTCTTCTTGAAGTGCAGGAGGTCGCGCGTGAGCACGAGGTCCTCCATGGCCTGGTGGGCCTTGATGAGGGCCAGCGAGCCGGCGACCTCGTAGACCTCGCGGCTCTTGATGCCCACGAGCCGGTTCTCGATCATGTCGACCCGGCCGAAGCCGTGCTTGTTGCCGATGGCGTCGATCTTCTCGATCAGCTCGACCATGCCCATGGGGACGCCGTCGAGGGCGACCGGCTTGCCCCTCTCGAAGCTGACGACGACCGTCTGCGGCTCGTCCGGCGCGTCGTCGACGGACTTGACGAACTGGAAGGCGTCCTCCGGCGGGGCGACCCACGGGTCCTCGAGCACGCCGCACTCGTTGCTGCGGCCCCACATGTTCTCGTCGATGGAGTACGGGCTCTTCTTGGTCAGGTTGACCGGGATGTCGTGCGCCGCGACGTAGTCGAGCAGCTCCTCACGGCTGGGCCAGTCGTCGGCCCGCGCCGGGGCGATGATCTTGAGGCTGGGGTCGAGCGCGCGCACGCCGATGTCGATGCGCACCTGGTCGTTGCCCTTGCCGGTGCAGCCGTGGGCGACGGCCACGGCGCCGTACTTATGAGCCGTCTCGACGAGCTTCTTGGCGATGAGCGGCCGGCCGATGGCCGTGCTCAGCGGGTACTTGTCCTCGTAGAGCGCGTTGGCCATGAGCGCCGGCAGGCAGTGCTTCTCGGCGAACTCCTCCTTGGCGTCGATGGCCTCGGCGGCGATGGCGCCGGCGGCCTCGGCGCGCGCCATGATGCCGGGCACGTCCTTGACGCGGCCGATGTCGACGAGGCAGCAGACGACGTCGTAGCCGTACTTCTCCTTGAGCCAGGGCACCAGAGCCGAGGTGTCGAGGCCGCCCGAGTAGGCGAGGACGATGGTGCCGTTCGGGGCGTCACCGGATGCACTTGCAGCAGTCACTTGTCTCTCCTTGGGGTGAGGGGTACCAGGGCCGGCGCGGCGTAGCCGCCCGCCGGCCCACGAGGGGTGGAGTGCGCGCTGGGTTGTGCCTGCGCGCTAGGCCTCTCGGAGACGGTCGACGTAGCGCTTCATGTCGAGCGCCTTGTCGGTGGTCTCCAGGATGACCACGAAGGTGTCGTCGCCGGCGATGGTGCCGACGATGTCGGTGTGGTTGAGGTTGTCCATCTGCCGGGCGACCGTGCCTGCTGTGCCGATCTCGCAGCGCACCACGAGCAGTTGCTGGGAGACGGCGGTGGACCGGGCGAAGTCGCGGAGCACGTGCCGCGCCGCCTGCTCCGGGTCGCGCGGCCGCTCACGCGCGCTCATGACGTACTTGGCGCGCCCCAGATGCGTGCGTACCTTCTGCAGGTCGAGCTCGCGGATGTCACGCGACACGGTGGCCTGCGTGACCTCGCAACCGAGCGCGCTGAGCGCGCTGACCAGCTCGCGCTGGGTGGCGATCTCGCGCTGGTGAACGACCGTCTGGATGAGACGCTGCCGTTCGCTCTTGCTCATGGGCGCGCGCTGGGTCATACCCTCCACTGCTCCTCTGACCGGGGTCGCCTGGCGTGCACCCGCCATGGCGACCGCCGCTCCTGACGCATGCATAGAATACATCGAATCGCGCCCGTCTATGCAAACCGGGTCGGGCGCCGTCGCGGTCGCGGACGTCACGGGACCACCTTGGTGCCGCAACCGGCGTCGGTCATGATCTCGAGCAGCACGGCATGCTCGACGCGGCCGTCGATGATGTGGGCGCTGGCCACGCCGCCCTCCAGCGCCTTGCGGACGGCCGCGACCTTGGGCACCATCCCGCCGCCGATGCGGCCGGAGGCCTGCAGCGCGCCGATGTACGCAAGGTCGCACTCGGAGATGGGCGTCACGTCCTCGCCGTGGTCCTCGTAGATCCCGTCCACGTCGGTGAGGAAGATGATCTTCTCGGCGTGCAGCGCGGCGGCGATCTCGCCGGCCACGGTGTCGGCGTTGACGTTGTACGCCTCGCCGGTCTCGTCCGAGCCCACGCTGGCCACGACGGGGATGTTGGCCTCGGCGAGCAGGTCGAGGATCTCGGTGTTGACTTCCTCGACCTCGCCGACGAAGCCCAGGTCCACGTCGTTGCCGGCCGCGTCCGTGTGCTTCTTCGGCGAGACGCGCAGCAGGCGGCCGTCCTCCCCGGAGATACCGACGGCCGTGCCGCCGTGCCGGCTGATGAGCCCGACGATCTCCTTGTTGACCTTGCCGACGAGCACCATCTTGGCGACCTCCATGGTCGCCTCGTCGGTCACCCGCTGGCCGTCGATGAACTCCGGTTCCATGCCGAGCTTCTTCATGTGGCGGCTGATCGCCGGCCCGCCGCCGTGCACCACGATCGGCTTCATGCCGACGAGCCGCAACAGCACGACGTCCTCGGCGAACTGCTCCTGGAGCCGCGGAGAGGTCATGGCCGCGCCGCCGTACTTGAGGACGACCGTCGCCCCCCAGAACCGGCGGATGTACGGCATGGCCTCGAGGAGGGTCCTGACGGTCTTCTGGTGCCGTGACGGTCATGTCGAGTACTCCGCGTTGAGGGTGACGTAGTCGTGGGTGAGGTCGCTGAAGTAGACGGTGGCCTCCGCGCCCGGCCCGTTCAGTGCGACCTTGAGGTCGATCTCGGGCTGGTGCATGATCTCGTCGAGCCGGCCCTGCTGGACTGCGTCCAGGACCGCCGGCAGCCCCTTCTCGACGATCTGCACGTCCTCGTAGGCGATGCCCGCCGGCAGGTGCGTGTGGCCCTCACGGCCGAGCGCCTGCCCGATGGCCTGCATGATGCGGCCCCAGTTGGCGTCGCGGCCGTAGAACGCCGTCTTGACCAGCGGCGAGTTGGCGACGGCGCGGGCCACGGCCTCCGCCTTCTTCTCGTCCGACGCGCCGGTGACGGTGAGCTTCATCGTCCGCGTGGAGCCCTCGCCGTCCGCGACGATGGAGAGGGCGAGGGCCAGGAGCGCGGCGTCGAGCGCCTGCCCGAGCAGCGCCAGCCCCTCCTCCCCCGGCCTCACTCCGGAGGCGCCGTTACAGAAGCCGAGCACCGTGTCGTTGGTCGACTCCTGCCCGTCCACGGTGATCAGGTTGAAGGAGCGGTCGACCGCACCGTGCATGAGTCGCGTCCAGTCCTCCTCACCTACGGCGGCGTCACAGGTGACGAAGCAGAGCATGGTGGCCATGTTGGGGCTGATCATGCCGCAGCCCTTGGCCGCGAACCCGAGCTTGACCGTGCCCTCCGGCAGCGTGACCTGCACGGCGCCCTTCTTGGCGTGCTTGTCGGTGGTCCGGATGGCCGTGGCGAAGTGGTCGGCCGCCTTGGCGTCGCCGCCCCCGGGCAGCGCGGCAGCGGCGGCGGCGATGCCCGGCTCGATCTTGTCCATGGACAGCGGCAAGCCGATGATGCCGGTCGAGCACACCGCGACCTGATCGACCGGCAGCCGCAGGTGGTTGGCCGTGAGCAGCCGCATGCGCGCGGCGTCGGCCAGACCCTGCTTACCGGTGACGGCGTTGGCGTTGCCGGCGTTGACCACCACGGCCTGCAGGTGCGCGCAATCGCCGGAGTCGCGTGTGAGCCGCACCGGCGCGGCGGCGGCGGCGTTGCTGGTGAACGTCGCCGCCGACACCGCCGGCTGCTGGCTGCGCAGCATGGCCAGGTCGAGCTTGCCCCGCTTCTTGACGCCGCTGGCGACACCGGCGACCAGGAACCCTTGAGGGGCCGTCAGGCCGCCGGCGACGGACTTGGCGCAGGCGGGCAGCGGCGCGAACCGTGACTTGGGCAGCATCTCAGACCAGCCCTTCGTGCTCGGGCAGCTGGGCGTGGCCTGCCCGAGCACGAAGGGCAGGCATCGAGATGCTGCCCAAGTCACGGTTCGCGCGCTCCGCCTGCGCCAAGTCCGTCGCGAGCAGCCACCTGACGGCCCCCTCAAGGGTTCCTGGTCGCCGGTGTCGCCAGCGGCGTCAAGAAGCGGGGCAAGCTCGACCTGGCCATGCTGCGCAGCCAGCAGCCGGCGGTGTCGGCGGCGACGTTCACCAGCAACGCCGCCGCCGCCGCGCCGGTGCGGCTCACACGCGACTCCGTGCGCGCACCTGCAGCCGTGGTGGTCAACGCCGGCAACTGAGAACGCCGTCACCGGTAAGCAGGGTCTGGCCGACGCCGCGCGCATGCGGGTCCGCGCCAACCACCTGCGGCTGCCGGTCGATCAGGTCGCGGTGTGCTCGACCGCATCCGCTGTCCATGGACAAGATCAAGCCGGGCATCGCCGCCGCTGCCGCGCTGCCGGGGGCGGCGACGCCAAGGCGGCCGACCACTTCGCCACGGCCATCCGGACCACCGACAAGCACGCCAAGAAGGGCGCCGTGCCGGTCACGCTGCCGAGGCGCGTACAACTCGGGTTCGCGGCCAAGGGCTGCGGCATGATCAGCCCCGACATGGCCACCATGCTCTGCTTCGTCACCTGTGGCCGGTGCAGGTGAGGAGGGACTGGACGCGACTCATGCACGGTGCGGTCGAACCGCTCCTTCAACCTGATCACCGTGGAACAAATGGCAGGAGTCGACCAACGACACGGTGCTCGGCTTCTGTAACGGCGCCTCGGATGGTGAGGCCGGGGGAGGAGGGGCTGGCGCTGCTCGGGCAGGCGCTCGACGCCGCGCTCCTGGCCCTCGCCCTCTCCATCGTCCGCGGACGGCAGGGCTCCACGCGGACGATGAAGCTCACCGTCACCGGCGCGTCGGACGAGAAGAAGGCGGAGGCCGTGGCCCGCGCCGTCGCCAACTCGCCGCTGGTCAAGACGACTGCTCGGCCGCGACGCCAACTGGGGCCGCATCATGCAGGCCATCGGGCAGGCGCTTGGCCGTGAGGGCCACACGCACCTGCCGGCGGGCATCGCCTACGAGGACGCGCAGATCGTCGATCCGGCGGTCCTGGACGCAGTGGGCAGAGCGGCACGACAGCTCGTATCCACCAGCCCGAGATCGACCTCAAGGTCGCACTGAACGGGCCGGGCGCGAGGCCACGTCTTCTTCAGCGACCTCACCCACGACTACGTCACCCTCGACGCGGAGTATCGACATGACCGTACGGTCCACCGGAAGACCGTCAGGACCCTCCTCGAGGCCATCCGTACATCCGCCGGTTCTGGGGGCGACGGGTCGTCCTCAAGTACGGCGGCGCCGCCATGACCTCTCCGCGGCTCCAGGAGCAGTTCGCCGAGGACGTCGTGCTGCTGGCTCGTCGGGAAGCCGATCGTGGTGCACGGCGGCACGCCGGCGATCGCCGCCATGAAGAAGCTCGGCTGGAACCGGAGTCCATCGACGGCCAGCGGGTGACCGCAGGTGGAGGTCGCCAAGATGGTGCTCGTCGGCAAGGTCGACAAGGAGATCGTCGGCTCATCACCGGCACCGCGGCGCCGGCCGTCGGTATCTCCGGGGAGGACGGCCGCTGCTGCCGCGCCGAAGAAGCACGGCGGACACGGCCGGCAACGACGTGGACCTGGGCTTCGTCGGCGAGGTCGAGGAAGTCAACACCGAGATCCTCGACCTGCTCGCCGAGGCCAACATCCCGGTCGTTGCCACCGTCGGCCTCGACGAGACGGGCGAGGCGTACAACGTCAACGCCGACACGGTGGCCCGCGAGCCACGCTCGGACGCCGAGAAGCTCGTCTACCTCACCGACGTGGACGGATCAACTCGGCGAGGACGTGACGCCCATCTCCGAGTGCGACCTTGCGTACATCGGCGCGCTGCAGGCCTCGGCGGCGGCGGGATGGTGCCCAAGGTCGCGGCCGCTTCCGCAAGGCGCTGGAGGGCGGCGTGGCCAGCGCCCGCATCGACGGCCGCGTCGAGCGTGCCGTGCTGCTCGAAGATCCGTGACCGACGCCGGTTGCAGGCACCGAGGTGGTCCGTGACGTCCGCGACCGCGACGGCGCCCCGACCCGGTTTTGCATAGACGGGCGCGATTCGATGTATTCTATGCATGCGTCAGGAGCGGCGGTCGCCATGGCGGGTGCACGCCAGGCGACCCCGGTGCGGAGCAGTGGAGGGTATGACCCAGCGCGCGCCCATGAGCAGAGCGAACGGCAGCGTCTCGTCCGACGGTCGTTCACCAGCGCGATCGCCACCCAGCGCGAGCTGGTCAGCGCGCTCAGCGCGCTCGGTTGCGAGGTCACGCGGGCGTGTCGGCGTGACATCCGCGACTCGACCTGCAGAAGGTACGCACGCATCTGGGGCAGGGCCAGAGAGTACCGTCATGAGCGCGCGTGAGCGGCCGCGCGACCCGGAGCAGGCGGCGCGGCGTGTTCCGCGACTTCGCCCCGGTCCACCGCCGTCTCCCAGCAACTGCTCGTGGTGCGCTGCGAGATCGGCACAGCAGGCACGGTCGCCCGGCAGATGGACAACCTCAACCACACCGACATCGTCGGCACCATCGCCGGCGACGACACCTTCGTGGTCATCCTGGAGACCACCGACGACGGACATGAAGCGCTACGTCGACCGTCTCCGAGAGGCCTAGCGCGCAGCACAACCCAGCGCGCACTCCACCCCTCGTGGGCCGGCGGGCGGCTACGCCGCGCCGGCCCTGGTACCCCTCACCCCAAGGAGGCGAGTGACTGCTGAGTGCATCCGGTGACGCCCCGAACCGCACCATCGTCCTCGCCTACTCGGGCGGCCTCGACACCTCGGCTCTGGTGCCCTGGCTCAAGGAGAAGTACGGCTACGACGTGGTCTGCTGCCTCGTCGACGGCCGCGCACAAGGACGTGCCCGGCATCATGGCGCGCGCCGAGGCCGACGCCGCCGAGGCCATCGACGCCAAGGAGGAGTTCGCCGAGAAGCACTGCCTGCCGGCCCTCATGGCCAACACCGTCTACGAGGACAAGTACCCGCTGAGCACGGCCGGCCGCTCATCGCCAAGAAGCTCGTCGAGACGGCTCTGAGCTACGGCGCCATGGCCGTCGCCCACGGCTGCACCGGCAAGGGCAACGACCAGGTGCGCATCGACATCGGCGTGCGCGCGCTGGACCCCAGCCTCAAGATCATCGCCCCAGCGCGCGAACGAGCTGCCGGCCCAGCCGTGAGGAGCTGCTCTACGACTACGTCGCGGCGCACGAACACCCCGGTCAACCTGACCAAGAAGAGCCCGTACTCCATCGACCAAAGAGAACATGTGGGGCCGCGGCGACGAGGTCCGGCGTGCTGGAGGAGGCCCGTGTAGGCCCCGCCCGT
>CAVOMB010000002.1:0-21659 GCA_963696935.1 uncultured Thermoleophilia bacterium
GGACCCAAAACGACGGGGGGGCGCATGCACTCGAGCATCCTGCGCCTCGCGGCGGTCGTCGCGGCGGCTGCGGCGTGCATTCTCGGCGCGGTGGGCTTCGCAGCCGCGCCAGCCCACGCCGGCGCCTACGACCCGCCGTCCAGCCTCATCGTCAAGTCCGAGCTGCGGCTCAAGGCCGACCTCATCCGTAGTAGCCTAGCCAAGCCGCCGCAGCTCGTGTTCTTCGGCGGGTCGCGCAGCCAGCGCTTCGACCCGGCATTCGCTCGCCGCACCACCGGCCTGCGCAGCGTCAACATCGCCGAGAGCTGCGCTCGCCCGGAGGCCGCCTGGGGGATGCTCAACTGGTTGTACGCCAAATGGCCTGACGCGAAGATCCGCTGGGTATGGGGCATGCAGTCCGGCATGCTGCGCGACCTCGACCTCGACCCGGCGCTGGTGCAGGACCCGCGGTTCTACTGCTACTTCCCCGACGACCTGCTCGCCCGGCAGCGCGCCCTGCTGCCGCAGAAGGTGGCGGACATGCCGCACTCTTACGGGTTCCTGCGCAACAAGTACTCCAGCTTGGGCCTATGTATCTGGAACGTCTACGACACGCGCTTCGCCCACGGACTCACGCTCGACATGTCGCTGGACGCCTACATCGCCCGTATGCTCCACACGTCGGCCAGAGCCGCCGCCTCGGTCCCGGACTCTCGCGCGCGCTCGTACTTCGAAAAGACGGTGCAGTTGCTCAACGAGCACGGCACCACACCGATCATCGTGCTCATGCCCATCCACCCGCGCGTGCTGCGCGTCATGCGCGCCCACGACATGGGCGGCGAGCGCCGGAAGCTGCGCGAGTACCTCACGGAGTTCGGCCAGACGGCGCAGATCAAGGTGCTGGACCTCACCACCATCCGCAGCTTCAACGGCAGGGCCGACTGGTTCTACGACGGCGTGCACATCAACCGGGGCAACACCAACCGGGTGATTCTCACCGTGAAGCGCAAGACGGGCGCCTACCTCAAGTAGGGGCGTCCGGCGCGCCGGGTCCGCGACGCCTCCGTCGTCGTCGTCAACTCGGCCGAAACCCGTCGCCATCTTGCCTGCCTCCGCAGATGGCCTGCCGGCGTGGGACGTAGTGTGATCCTGGTGTGTACGTCCCAACGTACGTGCAAACATCCCATGGGGCATCTGGACGTACGCTTGGGAGTGCACCTGCCGCGCGCGGAATGTCGCCCGGCTCCTGCCTGGACTCTGGCCGCGTGCGCCGGCACGCGGAGCGACTCCCGTCGGACCCTCTACGCCGGTGTGGGCCGCTCCGCGGCCGCGACCTCCTCCGCACGGTGCTCACGGATGATGAAGCTGCCGAACCGTTGCAGCGGCAAGAGGCGACGCCGAACCGCAACCCTCACTCATAGGGACCCTTGCGGTAGGCTGAGCCCCACTGGCGACGAGGAGGACGCGTGGAGGACACCCCGGGACGCGGCACGAGCATCGGCACGGAGCTGCGCATGCTCGCCGGCCGGGTACTGGTCCACGACCTGCCGCAGCTCGCCGCCGCGCTCACCTACTATACGGTGCTCTCGCTGCTGCCGGCGCTGCTCGTGATGGTCTCGCTCCTCGGGCTGGTCGGGCTCTCGGCCGACACCGTGCACTCGCTGCTCGACTCGCTGGGCGAGCTCGGCGCTCCGTGGGCCGCCCAGGCGGTCTCGGACATGCTGGACACGGTGCTGCAGTCGGCCAGCTCCGGCGCCGTGCTCACGGTGGGCGTCATCATCGCGCTGTGGGCGGCCTCGGGGTACGTCGGGTCGTTCATGGCCGCCTCCGACCGGATCTACGAGATCGTCCACCGGCGGCCGTTCTGGAAGGGAATGCCGCTGCGCGTCGGCCTCGCACTGCTGCTGCTCGTCCTGCTCTCGCTCACGGCCGCCGTGGTCGGGCTCGTCGGGCCGTTCGGCAGCTGGGTGGCCGACTCGACGGGAATCGGCAACGGGCCGCTCCACCTGTGGACCTGGATCAAGTGGCCCATCCTCATCGTGCTCGGGCTTCTGCTGTTCACGCTCCTCTACCAGTTCACGCCGAGCCGGCGGCAGCCGGCGCCGTGGTGGCTCATCCCCGGCGCTGCGGCGGGCGTCGCGCTCTGGTTCGCCGCCTCCGCCCTGTTCAGCCTGTACCTCTCCAACTTCGCTCACTACAACCGCGTGTACGGCACGCTCGGCGCGGCGGTGGCGTTCCTCATCTGGGCCTGGCTGCTGAACCTGGCTTTGCTCGTCGGCGCGGAGGTGAACCGCGAGATCGAGGTCCGGCGGGCAGGGCGGGGCGACGGCCCCGTTGCCGAGCGCCCCTACGAGCCCGCCAGCGTATAATCGTGGTTCACGCCAACCGGCGAGCGCTCCGCGCCCGCCACCGAAGATACCGGTGACCCCCATGCCCGACTTCACCGCACTCCAGCAGGAACTGCGCCGCCTCGCCGCCGAGCGGGACGTCGTGATCCTCGCCCACAACTACCAGCGCCCCGAGGTTCAGGATGCCGCGGACTACACCGGCGACTCCCTCGAGCTCTCGCGCATCGCCGCCAAGGACCCGCACAGCGTCATCCTGTTCTGCGGCGTGCATTTCATGGCCGAGACGGCCTACATCCTCTCGCCGCAGAAGACCGTCCTGATGCCCGACAAGCGCGCCGGCTGCCCCATGGCCGACATGGTCACCGTGGCCGGGCTGCGCAAGCTCAAGGCCGAGCACCCGGACGCCGTGGTGGTCGCCTACGTCAACACCTCGGCGGACATCAAGGCGGAGACCGACGTCTGCTGCACCAGCGCGAACGCCGTGCAGATCGTCGACCGGTTTCCCAAGGACCAGAAGATCATCTTCGTGCCGGACAGGAACCTCGGCGACTACGTCGCCCGCCAGACCGGCCGCGAGGAGACGATGATCCTCTGGCAGGGCTGGTGCCACGTGCACGACGACTTCCGCGCCGCCGAGATCGAGCAGATCCGCGCCGCCAACCCGGGCAGCTTGCTCATGGCGCACCCGGAGAGCCGGCGCGAGGTGCTGGACATCGCCGACGTCGTCACCAGCACCTCCGGCATGCTGCGCTACCCGGAGACCAGCGACGCGCAGACCTTCGTGGTCGCCACCGAGACCGGGCTGCTGTACAAGCTCGGCAAGCTGTACCCGGACAGGAAGTTCATCCCCGCGTCCAGCCAGGCGGTCTGCCCCAACATGAAGCGCACCACGCTGGAGAAGGCCGTGGCGACGCTGGGAGAGGAATGGGACGACGTGCTCGAGCACGAGGTCGTCGTCCCCGAGCCCACCCGCCTCAAGGCGCTCGCGGCTGTCGAGCGGATGCTGGCCTGACGTTGGAGAGTGACGTGAGCACCCCAGCAGACACTCGGACGGACTGGACTCCCGGCTCCTGGCGCGCCTGCGTGGCCGACCAGCAGCCGGACTGGCCCGATCCCGCGGCCGTGGACGCCGTGGCCGCGGAGATCAAGGCCATGCCGCCGCTCGTCTTCGCCGGCGAGGCACGGCAGCTACGCCGCGCGCTCGGCGAGGTCGCTGCGGGGCGCGGCTTCCTGCTGCACTCCGGCGACTGCGCCGAGAGCTTCCGCGACCTCACGGCGCCGCGCATCCGCGACAACCTCAAGATCATGCTGCAGATGGCGACGGTGCTCACCTACGGAGCCGCCCTGCCGGTCGTGAAGCTCGCGCGCGCGGCCGGGCAGTTCGCCAAGCCGCGCTCCAACCCCACGGAGATCGTGGACGGCGTCGAGCTGCCCTCCTTCCGCGGGCACATGGTGAACGACGACATCGCCGACGCCGCCGCGCGCGTGCCCGACCCGGCGCGCATGCTGCAGGCCTACCACCAGTCCACCGCGCGACTCAATCTCCTGCGCGCCTTCACCAAGGGGGGGTTCGCCGACCTCACGCAGGCCCACATCTGGAACCAGGAGTTCGTCGCCCGCTCCGCCGAGGGGCGCCGCTACGAGAAGATCGCCCGGGGTATTGACGACGCCCTGCACTTCATGGCCGCCTGCGGCATCGACCTCGAGCGCGAGCACCAGCTGCACGAGGTGGACCTCTACACCAGCCACGAGGGTCTCATCCTCCCCTACGAGGAGGCGCTCAGCCGCCGCGACAGCCTCACGGGGCAGTGGTACGACTGCTCGGCGCACCTGTTGTGGATCGGAGAGCGCACGCGCGACCCCGAGCACGCGCACGTGGAGTTCTTCGCCGGCGTGCAGAACCCGATCGCCTGCAAGGTCGGGCCCAAGACGAGGCCGGAGGACCTGATCGCGCTCTGCAAGATCCTTGACCCTGACCGCGACCCCGGCCGCCTCACGCTGATCATGCGCCTCGGCGCCGACCACGTGGAGCAGACGCTCCCGCCGCTCATCCGTGCCGTGACCGAGGCCGGCCACCCCGTCGTCTGGGCCAGCGACCCCATGCACGGCAACGGCCTCGTCACCGCCGGTGGCATCAAGACGCGGCGCTTCGACGACATCATGCGCGAGCTGACGGCGTTCTTCGCCGTCTGCCGCGCCGAGGGCGCGTGGCCCGGCGGCATGCACCTGGAGTTCACCGGCGACAACGTCACCGAGTGCGTCGGCGGTGTGGAGCCGGTGGCCGAGGACGACCTCGGCATCCACTACTCGTCGCTCGTCGACCCGCGCCTCAACGCCCGGCAGTCGCTCGACGTGGCCTTCCAGGTCGCCGAGCTGCTGCGGCCGAAGAACGCGCGGAGCTGAGAGACGCCCGGGCGGCGACGTGGATTCCTCGGCGACATACGTGATCCGCAAGGCCGTCCCGGGCGACGCGCCCGGCGCGGCCGCCTGCGTCACGGCGGCGTACGAGCACTACGTGCTGCGCAACGGCAAGGTCCCCGCGCCGATGCGCGACGACTACCGGCAGGTCATCGCCGAGTGCGACGTCACCGTGGCCGAGCACGCGGGTGACATCGTCGGCGTGCTCGTGCTGCGCGGGGGCTCCGAGGGGTTCCTGCTCGACAACATCGCCGTGAGCCCCGGGCATCAGGGGACCGGCCTGGGCCGCCGGCTCCTCGAACTGGCGGAAGACTCGGCACGAGAAGCCGGCTATGACTCCATCTACCTCTACACGCAGGAGATCATGGTCGAGAACCGCGCGCTCTACGAGCGGATCGGCTACGTGGAGTACGCGCGGCGCCACGAGCTCGGCCTCGACCGCATCTACCTGCGCAAGCGCCTCACCCCAGGGGCCTGAAGCGCCGGCTCCCCTTGCGGGAGCCGGCGCCGGCGCTCAAAGGGTCGCCGGCTCGGGCTCGGCGAAGAGCACCGTGGAGAGGTAGCGCTCGCCGGTGTCGCACAGCACGGTGACGACGAGCTTGCCCCGGTTCTCGGGGCGGCCGGCCACGATCTCCGCGGCCTTGGCGTTCGCGCCCGCCGAGATGCCGACGAGGATGCCCTCGGAGGCGAGCTCACGGGCCGCCCCGAACGCCTCCTCGTCGCCCACCTGCACGACCTCGTCGTAGGCCTTCGTGTTCAGGACCTTGGGCACGAACCCCGCGCCCATGCCCTGGATCTTGTGCGGGCCGGGCTGCCCGCCGCTGAGCACCGGAGAGTCCGTCGGCTCGACGGCGACGATCCTCACGTCTGGCTTGCGCTCCTTGAGCACCTCGCCCACGCCGGTGACGGTGCCGCCTGTGCCGACTCCGGCCACGAACACGTCGACCTGGCCGTCGGTGTCGCTCCAGACCTCCTCGGCCGTCGTGCGCCGGTGCGCCTCAGGGTTCGCCGGATTCTCGAACTGCTGCGGGACGAACGAGCCGGGCGTCTCCCTGGCAAGCTCTTCCGCCTTGGCGATGGCGCCCTTCATGCCGCTCGCGCCGGGAGTGAGGACGAGCTCGGCGCCGTACGCGCGCAGCAGGTTACGGCGCTCCACGCTCATCGTCTCCGGCATCGTCAGCACTACCCGGTAGCCGCGGCCGGCCGCGACCATGGACAGCGCGATGCCGGTGTTGCCGCTGGTCGGCTCGATGATCACCGTCTTGTCGGGCGAGATGAGCCCGGCCTCTTCGGCCGCGTCGATCATGGAGAGCCCGATACGGTCCTTGACGCTGCCGCCGGGGTTGAACGACTCCAGCTTGCCGACGACCGTCGCGCCGGTCCGCTCAGAGATGCCGCGCAGCTTGACCAGCGGGGTCCCTCCGATCAGGGCGGTGATGTCGTCTGCAATCTTCATGTGAGTGCTCCTGTGTCTTGTCGCGGTCAGATCTGGTACAAGGGTCCGCCGGCCTCTTCCAGCAGCTCCCGCTCGGCGAGGTCGGCGACGGTGGTGCGGGCGAGCACGCCCTCATAGGCGGAGCCGGCGGCCAGCCAGACGGCGCCGGCGCCGGCACGCTCCTCCAGGCCGCAGTCGCCCGGGGTACAGATGTCGGGCTCGAGGGCGCCGTCCAGCGCGTGGACGACGTCGAGGACGGTGAGCTGGTCGGGCCGTCGTGCGAACGTGAAGCCGCCGCCGACGCCGCGATGCCCGGTGACCAGACCGGCGCGGCGGAGGACGGCGAACAACTGCTCGAGGAACTGCTCGGGGATGCCGCGCTCGTGCGCGAGGTCGGTGAGCCGTACGGGCCGGCGCCTGCCACGCGTGCGCAGGTCGAGTCCGACCAGCGCGAGCAGCGCATACCGGCTCTTTGACGAGACCTTCACGTGACCTGTCTTCCTTGAGACCCTCCGGGAAACTCCATATTCCCGATATGGTTTATCGAGAATCATTCTGTACGGCGCCTGCCGGAGCGTCAAGCTGCGCCGAGGCGGGAACATGCATGGCATAATCCCTTACCATCCACCGGCACCAGGAGGGGCCGTGCCCGCCATCACCGTCGGCTTGCCTGCCTCGCTCACAGCACCGGGCCCCGCCCAGGACTACTCCCTGGAGGCCGCCACGGTGGACGAGGCGCTGCGCGCGCTCGTGGACCAGGCTCCGCAGTACGCGCAGCGCGTCTTCTACCGCGGCCGTCTGCTGGTGGTCGTCACGCTGAACGGCACGCAGTTGCAGCCGGGCCGGGTCAAGGAGACCGAGCTCTCTGCCGGCGACCGGCTGGACATCCTGCTGCCGGTCGCCGGAGGCTGACGCCGGCGGCTCCGACGCAGGACCCCCGGCGGCTGACGCCGGCGGCCGGTCCCGCTGCATGACGCCGGCGCTTCCCGCGCCGGCCCGCCGTGCACGGGCGCAGCGCGTCACCGCACTACCGCACGGGTACGCTGCGTGTGACGATCACGGAGGCCGGCATGAAGCTCTGGGCCACACGCGAGACGCGAACCGAACTGCTGATGGCGTTCCTGCGCGTCGTCATGGGGGTCATCTTCCTGGCCGTGTGGTCGGACAACCTCGCCAAGGGCTACTACTCGTCCGGCGGCTGGGCCGACTTCGTCCAGCACTATGCGGACACCACCAAGGTGGGCCTCTACGCCGACTTTCTGAACAACGTGAGGATCCCGCACTCCACCGTGTTCGCCTACGGGCAGTTCGCCATCGAGGTCGTGGTGTTCGGGCTGTTCATAGTGCTGGGGGTCTTCACGCCGGTCTCGGCGCTGCTCGCAGCGCTCTTCCAGCTGAACCTGCTGGTCGCGACTTCGGGCACCACCGACTGGCCGGGCACCTACATCATCATGGCCGCGCTGCTGCTGGCGGTGAGCCTGTCCCAGGCGGGACGGACGCTCGGGGTCGACGCGGTGCTGGCGCGGAGGAACCCGCACCCGCGCCTGCCGGTCTACTGACCGGCGCGCGGCCGGAACCCGAACAGGCCGAGCCGCAACAGGCACCAGAAGATGTCGCGTACGGCCGCAGCCGAACCTGACCACGTCCCGGCGATCTTGGACGAGCCGGCGCGGGTGCGGTACCGCACGTCGCGGATGACGATGCGCGCGCCGGCGAGGCGCGCCTTCACCGCCATCTCGGTGGGGAAGGCGAAGGCACGCTCCTCCAGGCGCAGGGACTCGAGCAGGTCCAGGCGCACGGCGCGGTACGGGCCGTCGTCGCTGAGGCGCAGGCCGAAGAACAGCCAGAGGTTGAACGCCAGCCAGTCGTTGCCGAGGCGCTGGTGGAGCGGCATACGGCCGGGCGAGGCGCCGCGCACGGCGCGGCGCCTCGAGCCGACGACGAGATCCGCGACGCCGGCGAGCACCGGGCCGACGAGGTAGCGGCATTGGGCCGGGTCGTCGGTGCCGTCGGCCTCCATGAAGACGACGCCGCGGGCGCCCGCGGCCGCGGCCGCGCGGGCGCCCGTCGTGCAGGGGTAGCCGTAGCCGCGGCGCGGCTCGCGCAGCAGCCACGCGCCGGCCGCACGCACCAGCTCGTCACTCCCGTCCGACGACCCGTTGTCGACGAACAGCGTGCGGTCCAGCAGGCCCAGGTCCGCGAGCTCCTGCAGGAGCGCCGGCAGGGCCTCCACCTCGTCGAGCACGGGCACGACGATGCAGTAGTCTGGCGCCGATGAAGCTGCTGAAGTCCGCAAGGTTCCGCGCCTGCCTCGGGCTGGGGATCATCGCCGCGGGCCTCGGCGGGCTCGCCGTCTCCGGCGACCTCCTCGTGCATGCGGCGCGCTTCACCGCATTCTACGCACTCGCCGGCGCCGGCTTCGCCTTGCGGCGACGGCGGCGACGAGCCTGCCGCTGCGCGGCGCCGTCGTCGCCGCCGCCGTCCTCCGCCTCATGTTCCTGCCGGTGATGCCGAGTGTCAGCACCGACTACCACCGCTACGTGTGGGACGGGCGCGTGCAACTGGCCGGCATCAATCCCTACACCTACCGGCCCTACGAGCACGCGCTCGACCGAGTGCACTACTCCGGGCGCGACCTCGTCAACCACCCCGAGCTGCGGACGGTCTACCCGCCGCTCACCGAGGCCGTCTTCCTCGCCGTCGCCGGGGCGTCCCGCGCGCTCGGGCGGCAGGACGCGGCCACACCGCGCGCCGAGGTCGTCCTCTTCAAGCTGGTCTTCGGAGCGCTGGACCTCGCCACCGCGGGCGCCGTCTGGCTGCTGGCGACGAAGAAGCTGCGCCTGCTGGCGACGGTGCTGTACCTGCTCTGCCCGGCGGTGATCGTGCAGACGTGGGAGTCGGCGCACGCGGAGGCGGCGGCGGTGCTGCTCTGCGTGCTCGCCGCCGCCCTGCTCGTGCGCCGGCGCGACGGTTGGGCCGGAGTCGCGCTCGGCCTGGCGGCCGCCTTCAAGGTGACGCCGCTGGCGCTGCTCGTCCCGGCGCTGGCCGGCGGGCGCGCCTCGCCTGTCCGCTTCCTCGCCGGCTTCGTCCCCGCCTTCGTCCTGCCCTTCGTGCCCTATCTGCTCACGGGCGGGTCCTTCGGCTCCCTGTTCGAGAGCGGCATCGGCTGGACCGGCGGCTCGCTCCTGTTCACCGTCTTCGCCCTGCTGACCACTCGCGCGGCCGCGCGCTGGCTGGTGCTCGCTCTGTTCGTCGGCGGCGCCTTGTGGATCGCCGACAGCTTCCGCGGCCGCGAGAAGACGGCCGAGGCCTTCGCCTGGACGTTCACGCTGCTGATCCTGTGCCTGCCCGTCGTCCACGCCTGGTACTGGCTGACGCCCCTGGCGCTCGGGCTCGCCGCAGGCCTCTGGCTGCCGCTGCTGATCGGGATGGTCGCGCCGCTCGTCGAGTCACTGCCGCTCGCCGCCAAGCTGGCGCGCGACGGGCGCGCCACGGCCGTCGTGTTGTCGCCCCTGAGAGCGCTGGGCATACTGGAGCGATGAGTCCCGAGGCTGCACCATGAACGCACGGACCGTCGTCGTCATGGCGCGACCGCTGGTGGGCGGCGCGGTCAAGACGCGCCTGGCGACCGCGCTCGGTGAAGACGGCGCGCTGGAGGTCTACGCGCGCCTGCTGCGCGGGACGCTGGACGCCGCGGAGCGGGTGCCGGGCGCGCGGCTGGTGCTGGCCGAGGCGCCGGGGCCAGACAGCCCCGTCGCCGACCCGCTGGCGGGGCGCGACGGGCGCTGGGAGCGCATGCCGCAGCATGGCGACGGGCTCGGCGAACGGCTGGCCGGCGTGTTCGCCGCCTCGTTCGCGGACGGAGCCGGAGCCGTCGTCGTCGCCAACAGCGACAGCCCGGCGCTCCCGACGGAGTACCTGGAGCAGGCCTTCTCGGAACTGGGCGGAGCGGCAGGCGACCGGCGCCGCACCGCCCTCGTCCTGGGCCCAGCGGCGGACGGCGGCTACTACCTGATCGGCGCCGGCCGGGAGGCCTGGGACGCCCACACCGGCGTTCTCACGGAGCTGATCGCCGCCTCGCCGATGAGCAGGCCCGGCCTGCTCGACTACACACTCCGCGCGGCGCAGGCCGCAGGCCTGCGGGTCGCGCAGCTCCCGCTCTGGGTGGATGTCGACGAGTCGGCCGACCTCGGCGTGCTCGACCGGCTCGAGGGCCGCGCGCCGCTGCGCGGCGAGCCGCTCGGCGGCGTGCGCGAGGTCTACCTGCACGTGACCCACCGCTGCGGCCGCGCCTGCAGGCACTGCTACGACCGCGCGGCCTCGGCCACCGGAGAGCTGACCACGGCCGAGTGGCGCGACGCGATCGACCAGTGCGTCGCCCTCGGGGCCGGCAGCTTCGTGTTCATCGGCGGCGACCCGCTGGTGCGGGACGACTTCGTCGAGCTGCTCGACCACATCACCGGCACGCACCAGGCACGAGCGCGATTCTTCTTCAACTGTCTGATCGACGAGGCGCTGACCGGAGAATTGGCCCGGGTCGGCCGCGGCGCGCTCACGCCGCTGATGAGCATCGACGGACCACGCGAGATGAACGACGCGCTGCGCGGCCCCGGCAGCTACAACGACGTGATGACCTCGGTGGCGAACCTGCTGGCGGCCGGGTTCTCACCGGTCGCCAACACCGTGCTCGTGCGGCCGGCGCTGCCGGGCCTGGCGCGGCTCGCGCGCGAGCTGCGCGCCGCCGGGGTGGACCGGCTGCACCTCATCCTCCCGCACCGGCGCGGGATGTCGGCCGAGGAGGCGGACGACCTCGTGCCGTCCAACGAGGAGCTGCTCTCTGCCGTCGACGAGCTCCTCGCAGTGACCGGTGAGATCGGGCTCACCGTGGACAACCTCTCGAGCTGGCGACGTCGGATAGGCAAGCGCAACGACCTGTGCGCCGCCGGCTGTCGCGACCTCTCGATCGACCCGGCCGGCCTGGTGCACGCCTGCGTCATCACGGCGGGCGACCCGGCGTTCGTAGCAGGCTCGCTGCGCGAGAAGCCGCTGGCGGAGATCTGGCACACGTCGAGCAGCCTCCGGCTGCTCCGCGCCGCGCGTGCCCGCGACCGGGCAGAGTGCCTCGCCTGCCCGGTCGCCGACGCCTGCGGCGGTGATTGCTGGGTGCAGTCGCACTACGCGGCGCGGGCCCGGGGCGAAGCCGCCGGCTACGCCGCGCCGTTCCCGTACTGCGGCCTCGTCCGGCCGCTCCTCGAGGGGCTGGCGGCAGAGGCGGAGGCCGCGACGACCGCCGCCCCGACCGGCGACGGCTGCGTGGCCCCCGGCGCCTGCGGCGGCCTGTCCGCGGCCGGCTCCGAAGACTACGCCCTCTTCGACTGCATCTGAGGCTGCTGACGGCGCGGGCGTGACTCGCGCAAGTCGAGGCGAAGGATCAGGCGAGTCCGAGCAGCCCGTCGAGCTCGCCGGCGCGCTCGAGCCGGGCGAGGTCGTCGTAGCCACCGACGCTGCGGTCGTCGATGAAGATCTGGGGCACCGTCCGCCGCCCCGAGCGCTTCTCCATGTCCTGACGAAGCTCCACGTCGTCGGTGACGTCCACCTCGCGCCAGGACACGCCCTTCTTCTTCAGCAGCATCCCGGCCATGACGCAGAACGGGCACACCTTGGTCTTGTACATGACGACGTCAGCCACAGGGCCTCCTCGGTCTCGATCATCCGCGCGGGATCGCAAGGCTAGACAACGGGACCCGAAGACCGCAACCGCACCCGGCCGCGCAGGTGCCGGGCAGTGTTGCGGTCAGTCCGCAGCCGGCTCCGACGACTGCGCGCCCTTCGACTGCATCCGAGGCACTGACGACGCGGGCGTGACCCTCGAGGGTGGGCCTAGAACCAGTCGGCGAACCCGCGCGTCCTCAAGGGCTTGAGCCGCTCTCCCCTGTCGAAGCGAGCGAGATCCTCGCCGCCCGGAGGGGCCGCCGGCGCCGCGCTGCGACAGGCGATGCCCGGCAGATCCGCGTCCCAGGCCGCTCGGCCCACCGGTCGACAGACACCGTGCGACACAGGCATACCGTCAGCATCGGCGGGGTAGCTCACCGGCAACTCGACGGTCGCGCACCCGGCGTCGGTGACCACATCGACGAAGTCGTCCTCGGGCACCACAGTGCTCACAAGGACCGGCGCCGCTGATGGATCGAGGTCCTCGGGGCCATACGGCAGCCGCGCGAAGCGCTGGAGGAGGTTCGCCCGAGCGACCCCCTCAGTGGCGTTCAAGTACACGACGGGGAACGCACCCGGAGCGTTCCAGCGGCCACCGTGTGCCAAAGCGAACTCGCCGCTGAGCGGATCGCCCCAGAAGGGATCGGCAACGCGCACGTACACGCCACCGCGAGTGACGAGAAGCGGAGTCATGCCGTAGTCGCGTAGTCGAATGACCGCCGCACCGAGTCGAGCAGCCACTCGTGACGATCCGCGGTGATGAGCTCCAGCATCGTCTTGCCGCCGTAGCCGTCCGCGGGGCGACGCGCGATCCCCGGGATGCGCGCCGGTTTGAGCCGGCGCGCCAGAACGTCGGCGATCGCCGCCACAGTGGCGGCCTTGGCCCTGCGGGCGGCAGGTGGCCCGTCGGCAAGCCACAGGGCGGCCGCCTGGCGAGTGACGCCGAAGAGTCCGCCGAGGTCGGTGACGCTCAGGTCGAAGACCGCGCGGATGCGCTCAAGATCAGACCGCTCGGCGAGCTGAGCCTCAGCGACGAGACGCGTGAAGCGCAGCAGGGCGCCCGGGTCGTCCAGGACAGGGAAGGAGGCGCCGGCCGGCAACGCCAGCGGCTCCACGCCGGGCAGGAGCGCTCGCGCTCGCGCCAGCAGGTCGAGCGCGACGCCCGTGCCCGGCCCCTCCACTCGCACCCACGGCGAGAACGGCGCGTCGACGGCGAAGGTGCGCAGGAGCTCGACATCCGTGCGGGAGCGACCGCCGGGGTGGACCACGTAGTAGTCGCCGGCCTCATCGCGAACGAGGAGGTCCGGCCGGGCCTCGTGCATGGCCGCGAGCAGGCGCTCGGTGAGCTCGCGATGCGCCGCCACGTAACGACGGGTGGCGGCAGGGCGGCCCCGCAGCGCGTCCCGCAGGGACGCGCTGAGCCGCCGCCTCAGCCCCGGCGCGGCGGCGTCGATGGCCTTGACCGCCGCCTTGGGATCCGCTGCGTCCAGTACTGTCACGGTGCATGTCGTCATGCTCTCAGCCTAGCGCAAGTGCAACGCCAGCGCAAGTGAAACGCAAGCCCCCGGACCACGGGCTCAGTCCGCGGCCACCCGCAGGACGGCCGACCCGCGCACCCTGTCCTCCTTGAGGTCCAGCAGCGCCTCGTTGGCCTGCTCGAGCGCGTACTTCTGCACGCGGCTCACGATGGGGATGGCGGCCGCGTCACGCAGCAGCTCGCGAGCGTCCTGCCGCGTGGAGTTGGCGACGCTGCGCACCACGCGCTCGCCGTAGATCCACGGGTACTCGATGGATGGGATGGGCGAGCTGTAGATCCCGCCCAGCGCCACGACGCCGCCCTTGTCCAGCCGGCGCAGGGCGTCGACGGCGAGCTCGCCGGCCGGCGCGAAGACGATGGCGGCGTCGTAGAGCACGCCGGGATCGTCGCTGCTCTCGCCGGCCCAGACCGCGCCGAGCTCCCGCGCCATGGCGCGATGCTCCTCGTCGCGGGCGATACCGTAGACCTCCCAGCCGCGCCAGATGGCGACCTGGGTGCAGAGCGACGCGGCCGAGCCGAAGCCGTAGATGGCGAGGCGCTTCGGCGCGGGCGCCTCGGGGGCGGGGTCGTCCTCCGGCCAGTCGGGCCAGCGGCCCGGCTCCTCTGCGGCGACCGGAGCGGCCGCAGCGGCGAAGGTGCCCGGCAGCCCCGCGCCGTCGCCGACGATGCCCAAGAGGCGCAGGCAGCGATAGCCGATGATGCCGGCGCAGAGCAGCGGAGCCGCCGCCATGGCGGTCATGCCGGCCGGGATACGGTAGACGAACCCGGCCGGCGCCACCGTGTACTCGGCGAAGCCGCCGTCCACGTCCCAGCCGGTGAACAGCGCGCGCTCGCAGAGGTTCTCGCGCCCGCTGCGGCAGAACCGGCAGGTCTCGTCCGTCTGGTGCAGCCAGGGCACGCCGACGCGGTCGCCGGCGGCGAGCGGCGGCGCACCCGGCTCGCCGCCAGGCGCGATGTCCGCGGCGCCCGGCCCGAGCGCCACGACCTCGCCGACGATCTGGTGGCCGGGGACGACGGGCAAGCGATGCGACGGCAGCTCGCCCTCCAGGATGTGCAGGTCGGTGCGGCACACGCCGCAGGCCAGCACCCGCAGGAGGACCTGGCCGGGACCCGGCTCGGGCACCGGGAGCTCGACGAGCCGGAGCGGCGCGTTCTCCGCGGGAGCGGGCGCCGCCAGCTGCATCGCGCGCATCTTCGTGGGTCTGCCCGCCTCGCTCATCGTCTCAGCCTCCCCTGTGTAGTACTCCGTGGTCGTGACGCTCGTGATGGTGCTGCTGGTCGGACACCGCCGCTCCCAGGAGCGCCGCAGCGGCCGGAAGGAAGAACAGACTGAGTTCCACCGCGAACAGGACGCACCCCAGAAGCAGAAGCGCGGCCAGCGCCACACGCACGGCGGGGCCGTGCACGAGGAGACCGACGCCGGCGGTCGCCAGCGCGACGACCGCCCACGCCGCGACCATGAAGAGCGCGTCCGGGCCGACGGCGACCACGATGGAGACCTCGGCCGCGAGAAAGAGCGCCATGCTGACTTTGACGAGTGCCGACATACTCGTCTTCTACCCTACGACAGTACGTCCTTGCGCCGAAAGACCAGGTACGCGGCAAACGTCAGCACGCCGCTCCACAGCGCGAAGACCCCCAGCCCTTTCAGGATCGGCCGCCAGTAGATGGGGTCGCGGAAGAAGTTGAGGAAATCCGTGAGGTATTGCGGGAACACCCACGGGCGCAGCCAGTCGAAGTAGCTGAACTGGATGAGCACGGTGATGACGATGTAGATGACGATGGTCGCTATCAGCGCCGTCAGGCTCGAGTCGGTGATCGTGCTGAACAGCAGCGCCATGGAGACGATGCACGACATCGCCGCCAGCGCGTACAGACAGCTGAGCAGGATGAGCGCCAGGCCGTGCCAGACCCCGACGGTGCTGCCGGAGAGCGTGACGATCGGGTGCAGGCCGAAGAAGATGCCGCCGAACAGCAGGCCGCTGGCGATCATGAGGCCGAAACCGACGGCCAGGTAGACCATGGCCATGGACCACTTGGCGAGCAGGAACGCGCCGCGCCGGGTGGGGCGGAGCAGCACGATGCGCAGCGTCCCCAGCTCCGCCTCGCCGGCGATCATGTAGCCGGCCACCATGGCGGCCGCCATCGGCAGCAGGAAGGGGATCAGCAGCGTCAGCGCGCCGAGCGTGACGAACATGCCGTTGGACGTGATGCGCTCGATGAAGACGGGGCCTCCCCCGCCGCTGTCGGGATTGTGGCGCGTGAGGTAGAAGGCGAGCGCGATGAGGAACGGGACGACGAACGCGCCGCCCCAGATGAGGTAGCTGCGGCGCTGGAACAGCAGCTTGATCCACTCACGGCGCAGCGCGCCCCAGCGGTGGCCGCGCATGCCGGCGCCGGTGCTGCCGTGCGCGTGCTCGGGCGCCGCGGGCGGAGCGCCTTGCGGCGCCTGAGCAGCGCCCTGCGGCGTGGCCGGGCCGGGCACGGCGCTCACCGCCGACCTCCCGGGAGGAGCCGGCCGAGGCCGGCGTGCTTCTTGCGCGGCGCCTGCTCGCCGGCGTCGTCGGTGCCGGTCAGCTCGAGGAAGAAGTCCTCGAGGCCCTGCTCGCTCGCCGGCACGACGGCGCGGACGGCGACGCCGTCCGCGACCAGCCGGCGGACCATCTCGGGCACGGCGTCCTCGTCGGCCTCGACGATGAGGAACTCCTCGTCCGCGTGCACGCCGCCGGCGCCGAACTGGCCGCGCAGCACCTCGGCGGCGCGGCCCTGGTCGCCGGTCAGCACCTTGATCGCGTCGTTCTGGGGGCGGAGCTCACTGACGGTTCCCTGGATCACGACGTGGCCCTTGTTGATGATCACGGCGCGGGTGCACACGTGCTCCACCTCGTGCAGCAGATGTGAGCTCAGGAACACCGTGGTCCCGGCGGCGCCGAGCTCGCGGATGAGCTCGCGGACGTCCTTCATGCCGCGCGGGTCGAGGCCGCTGGTGGGCTCGTCGAGCACGATGAGCTCGGGACGGTGCAGCAGCGCCTGCGCGATGCCGAGGCGCTGCTTCATGCCGTGGCTGAAGCCACCGACGCGGTCCTCGGAGCGGTCGTCGAGCGCGACGATCTCGAGCACCTCGTCGATACGCTCCTCGCTCACCGGGCCGGTCATGCTGCCCAGCAGGCGCAGGTTCCGGCGCGCGCTCATGAGCGGGTAGAACGTCGGGTCGTCGACGAAGCCGCCGACGTGGCGGAGCGCGCCCTGCAGCTCGCCGGGCACGCGGTGACCGCAGACCTCCACGTAGCCACTGGTCGGATGGATCAAGCCGAGCGCCAGCCGGATCACCGTCGTCTTGCCGGCGCCGTTGGGCCCAAGGAACCCGAACACGTCGCCGGCGCACACCTGCATGTCGAGGCCGTCGACCGCCCTCAACGTGCCGAACTGCTTGACGAGAGCATGGGTGGTCAGGATGGGGGCGCGACCTTCGCAGCTCTGCTGCCCGGGCCGCGCCCCCTCCGGTTCACTCTGCTTCTGCACCTCTGCGACGTCTTGCGTCACGCTACCGTCCACGTCAACGAACGGAGCTTGCGAACGCCTCCAGGTCGTTCATCGGCACCATACCCCCAGCGAGGAGCGTGGTACCGCCCTGCTGCCACACGATCACACCGCCCAGCGGCGTCCCGACCTCGACGGCCTTGGCGCCGTGCACCGTGGTCGAGCCCAGGATCTGCGAGGCCTGCTGAGCTTGCTTGAGCTGCTTCTGAAGGTCCGGCGTGGTCTGCATCTGAGCCAGGGCGATGGTGCCCAGGCCCTGGCCGTACAGCAGCACGCTGCCCGGCCCGGTCGTGCGGGCGCCGCTCCGCGGCGCGTGCGACCCGGCGGCCTCGAGGTTCTTCATGTCCATGCCGCCCAGCGCGCCGAACGCCTGCAACAGCGGCGCGCCGGAGCCGGTGAGCGGCCCGTTCTGCCCGAGCACCGCGCCCCACTGGTAGGGCCGCGCGGTGTAATCGCGGGCGAACGCGAGCTGGTACGGCACCAGCTTGACGACCTGGCCGCGCGTGAGCAGCGCGCCCTGGACGAGCTGCTGGGCCTGCGCCTTCTGGGCCTTGGTGGGCTCGGCCTTGCCGGCATGCTCCTGCTTCGCCTTCTGCATCTGCGCGCGCATCTGGTTACCGTCGATAGTCTTCGCCGTCACTTTGGCGCCGGCGGGCGAGGTGAAGGTGAACGTCGACGCGTCGATCGGGTCGTAGCTCACGGTGGTGAAGCCGAACTTGATGACCGGTGTGGTGCCGCCCTTGGCGTACACCTCGAGCTGCAGCGGCAGCATGGTCTGGCCGTCGACGGCCGCCTGGACGTAGCCGAGGGCGGTGTCCTTGGCGGTCGGCGTGAAGCGCAACTGGTAGGTGTCGCGGCCGGCGACCTTGGTCTGGCCGGCGACCTCGACCGTGGCCTGGCTGGAAAGCCGCTGTAGGTAGAGGCTGATCATCTCGGGCGTGAGCATCGTGGCGGACGGCGCCGGAGACGGAGTCTCCGCCGGCGCCGACCCGGTCACCACGACCTTCTTGACCGAGTTCTGCGCGTAGTCGTAGACCCACGCGGTGCGCGATGCCTTGTCCGCCACGACCACCTGGTCGCCGCCGGAGCCCTGCGACTCGACCCTGAGGCCGGCGTCACTCACCCAGATCCGGCCGGACGCGCTGCTGGTGAGGGGAGACTGCGCCGGCAGGACCGCCATGCCGCTCACCTGTGAAGAGTCGCCGAACAGGCCGTTGTGCCAGGCGACGTCGCCGCTGACTGCGGTCACGCCCTTGGCCTGGGCCATCTTCGAGAGGAGCTCGGGGGCCGTGACGGACGGGAGCGGGTTGGGCTGGTCCGCGTCGGCGACGGCGACGCCGATGACCAGCGCCACGGCGGCGAGTACGAGGAGTGAGATGAGAATCACGAGTCTGGAGCGCATGGACGTCTCCTTGGTTGGAAGCGCTACTGCTTAGGGTGTACCCCTCGGCGACCACGGCCGCAACCTTACGCGGGCACGCAGGACCTCGTCGCCTGCATCGGGCGACACCGGAGGAGTCTGAGGGTTCCGTACCTCCATAAGAGCAAGGCATGCTGGCTGCATCGCAGGGATCGGGCTTCTGCGACGAGGGAGAGGGGCACCATCACGGACGACACACGGCCAGAGACCGTGCGTTCCACCGACGCGTTCTCACCCGACGCAGCGTTCGACGTCGTCCCCGACTGGATCGTGCTCTGCGCCCCGCTCAAGGACGCGGCCGGGGCGCTCATCGGCTCCGTCCACACGATGCACGACACTCGCGCAGCGTGCACGTGGAGGTCCAGGCGGAGGAGCACGCGCACTACCTGCAGCAGGTGCTCGCCGCGGTGCCCACGCCGATCTACCACAAGGACTCGGAGGGCATGTGGAGGTCGGCCACGGGGTGCTCGAGAGCATCGCCTTCGAGCAACCGGTGGCCGCGACCGTGCTGCAGCGCTACGAGCGCCTCGACGGGGCCGGCTATCCGGGCGGGCTGCGCGGTGACGACATCATGGTCACCGCGCGCGTCCTGGCGGTGGCCGACCTGGTCGAGGCGATGGCCTCGCACCGGCCATACCGGCCGGCGCCGGGTGTAGGCGCCGCGATGGACGAAATCGGCTGGGGCGCCGGCCGTCTCTACGACGAGAAGGTCGTCGCGGCCTGCCAGCGAGTGGTGCGCCGCGGCGTCGTCGACCTCAGCAAAGCGCCTGTCTGAGGGCGGCGGGCGGACGTAGCCGACCCCGCCCCACGCGCCGTCTCACGGCAGCGTCTGCACGTAGGACTCCCACCCCGCGCGCAGCTCGCCCCAGCCCACTCCGAGTGTCTGTCGCGCCGCGGCGTCGAGCCCCTTGCCGCTCAGGTCGGAGTCGCCGACGGCGTACACGAACTGCTTTAGGCGGCGCAGGTCCCAATGGTCGAGCAGGTAGAGGACCAGCGAGGCGCCCTCGAGGTACGCCAGCCGCACCTTGACGGTCGAGTTGCCCTTCCACAGGCTCTTCGCCCGCAGGGCCTTCTCGAGCGGGAAGCTCGACTCCCCGGCGGCGAGGTCGTCGCGGAGCGGCTGGAAAGACCGGCCGCCCTCCACCGCGGTGCCGAGCCCCTCCGCGAGCAGCGTCGGCGCGTGCTTCGCGCTCGCGAACCAGCTCGTCGTGTAGGCGTGCGTCAGTTCGTGGGACAGCATCTGCGGCGTCCACGACTCGTTGCCGGCCAACGCCGGCCCTAGCACGCCGACGTCGCGCGTCCACGTCTGCGTGTCATGGAGATGGACCGGCGCGTGCGAGAAGAAGCGCACGCGGGACTCGCCGGGGTCACCGAGCGAACGCAGCATCTCGCTCCGCGAGGCGTAGTAGTAGACGACGACCGGCTTCCGCGAGGTGAGGCCGAGCAGCTTCAGCCGGTCGCGGGCCGGGCCGCCGGCGCGCGCCAGCTCCTCGGCGGCGGCCTGCTCGGCCTTGTCGGCGATCACCACCAGCCCGTTACGGCGGATCACGACCGGCATCTCGAACGCCATCACCTGCTGCCCCCGGACGTCCCTGGGGGTGACGTCGGCACGCAGGGCGGGACGTCCGTCGCGTGCCACGACGTCGTATACGCGGCGCGCCATGATGCGGTCCGGCGGGTCCGTGCCGGCGAGTTCGCCGACGGCGCCGAGGTAGAACCGACCGGGGTGCGCGTCTACCGGCTCTGCGAGGATGCGCACGCTGGTCCACGGAAGCCGCACGAGGTGCCGGTAGAGGCTCGCCACCGACCGCCGCAGGCGCCCGGAGGCGGGCAACGCGGCGGCCCAGGCACCCGCGTCACGGGCGCGGAGCGCCTGCGTCGCGCGCCCTGCGGCCGCCTGCATCTCGCGCACGGTGACGGCGCGCTCCTGCAGCGGCCGCGCTGCCGCGGGCGCCTTGTCGGCGGCGGTGAGCGGCAGCACCGTGCCGACCACGACGAGCACGACGACGGCCGCGGCGAGCACCGCCGTGGCGAGGACGAGGAGCGGACGAGTCTTTCCGGAGATCTGAGCCATGACGTCAGTGTAGCGCCCGTGCCGCGAAGCGGCCCCCGGACACGCCGCGCGTCACGTGCCGCCGTCGGTCAGCCGCCGCGGAGCACGAAGCGGCGCCAGTCCGCGTAGAACCGCCGCCAGTCCACGCCGAGCGCCTTGCCGAGCGCGACGTCCATGCCCGTCTCCGTCGGCTCGGCGGCCGCGACCCCCTGCACGAACGACCGCAGGCGCGCGGGTCCCCAGCGCCAGACGACGTACTCGATGATCGATCCGCCGACGTCGTAACCGAGGCTCACCGCCTCGCCGTCCGCCCCGTCCCACACGTCTCTGGTCCCGAACGACTCGGGCAGCGGCCAGAGTTGGTCGCCCGTGGCCACCTCCTCGCGCAGCGCCGGTGTGACGAACGCCCCCTCAGCCGCCTCCGCGATCCCCTCCGCCAGCAGGGCCCGAGGCCGCCCGCTGCCACCGAACCAGCGCATCGTGTACGCGTGCGCCAGCTCGTGGGTCAGCACCGCATCCGTCGAGACGCCCGGGTCGCGCAGCCACGCGCCCATCACGCCGACGTCCCAGACGCCCCAGCTCTTCCCGGCCACGCGAAGCGGCGGGTAGGAGAAGTAGACCAGACGCGAGGTGGCGGCCTTGACCGCCAGGGAGTCGCGCACATCCTCCGCCGAGCCGTAGACCGTGACGACCACGGTCGGGCTGGTGTCCAGGCCAAGCATGACGAGGCGCGGCCGGGCGCGGACGGCGGCGGTCAGCACGGTCCTTGCCCGGCCGCGCGCCCAGCGGTCGGCGAGGACGATGAAGCCGGGGCGCTGCAGCACGACGGGGTCGTGCAGCGCCATCAGGTACCGGCGTCGCAGGTCCTCCGGGGTGCGGTCGCCGGCCACTACCGCGGCGTCCGCGGCGTCTGTGAGCGCCAGATACCTGACCACCGCGAGCCGGTCCGCCGGTCCCGCGTCGCCGATCTGCCCGCTGCCGACGACGCGGTAGACGCCGGGCGCCCCGTCGAGCGGCGTGACGGCGAAGGTGAACGTCCGCCACGGTAGTCCCGAGAGCGTGTCGTAGACTTGGGCGAGACCACGTCGGGCCGCTGCCGACGACGCGGTGGCGTCGCCGGGGAGCCACTGGAGGAAGCCGGCGCGGTCGCCGGCGCGCAGCGCGGTCGCGGCCCGCGCGAACTGGTGGCGCGGCGCTGTTCGCCAGCGCGCACCCGT
>CAVOMB010000003.1:0-4126 GCA_963696935.1 uncultured Thermoleophilia bacterium
GCGCGGCGTGCGCCCGGCATCGTGGTGCAGCACGGAGCGCAGGATGGCCGCCGCCCAGCGCGAGGCGGCGGCCGTCACATCGTCCGGGTCGACGAAGTGCACCCCGCCGTGCAGGTCGATGTCGTAGAGCACCGGCCCCTGCAGGATGTGCGGCTGACCCCAGGCCTGCTCCTGGGCGAGACGCACCACATCGACGCCGGCGTCCGGGTACGCGATGCCGTAGTCGCCGATCTGCGCCACGACCATCGGCGTGCGGAAGTCACGCCAGATGGCGGAGGCGAGGTCCTGGAGAGCCGCCACGTACTGGGGTCCCGGGGTGAGAAGGCAGGCGTCCCTCTCGCCCTGCCACCAGAGCACGGCGCGGACCCTGCCGCCCACGGCGGCTATGCGCCGCGCCATAGAAGTGTAGAGGGTGAATGGGCGCCGTCCGGCCGGCAGGTCCGGCCGCCAGCTGGCGATCGGCGTGCTCGAACGGGGGCACGGGACGAACGCCACCGGCACGCCCTCTTCGGCGAGGAGCGCGGTGGCCACCACCGGCCAGACGGAGCCCCCGGCCCTGCCGTCCCCGCTCACGGTGTCCACCTGCCCGACCGCGGAGTCCACCGGATCATGGAGCTCTTGCCAGCGGTAGTCGTTGCCGAACATCGCTGCGCGCCAGGTCGTGCTGGAGTAGGAGTACAACGTCCGGCTCCGGCCGCTGGCGTTGCTCTGCCCCGCGATCACGTAGATGTCGCCGACGCCCACGTCGCGGCGCGAAGAGGCGACGCCGGGCCTCCGCGTGCTCCGCACGTGCAGCACGGCCTGGCCGGCCGCCACGTCCTGGAGGATCGCGGTGAACCGCCCGGCGCGGTCGCACCGCGCCGTTGCCCGACGGCCGCCCCAGGAGACACGGACGCCGCCGCCCACACCGATGCAGCGGCCGGTGACGACGATGTCCGCCCGGCCGCGCGCGTCTCGCTGGACGACCCGCCAGGCGTGAGGTGTGCGGACGACGATGCGGGGGGCAGCCGCCGCGACGGACGCTACGGTCGTAGCGCACGCGAGCAGCGCGACGGCGATGGCGACCACCTGAGCGATGCGACGACGCACCCGTCCCCCCTTCTCCCACCTACGCGCGGATGGAGCCGGCGGGCGGGATCGAACCGCCGACCTGCCGCTTACAAGGCGGCTGCTCTGCCAGCTGAGCTACGCCGGCCCGCGTCTGGCCACTGGAGACCGCGCCGGCGGTCTCCAGCCCGGATAGTATACTCAGCCGATGCCGGACACCCGAGCCCACCCGGCCCGCCCTCGCCGCCGCATCCTCCGCTCGGCAGCGCTGGCCCTCGTCGCCGCAGCGTTGCTGTGCCTGGCCGTCACAGGCTGCGGGTCCGCCTCCCCGCCCCAGCCGTCTGTGACCGGGACCACTCCGCCCCAGGTGCGCGCCTGGACGGGGATCATGGTCATGCGCAAGACCGGCGACGTCCTGTGGAGCAAGTCCCCCGACCGCGAACTGCCCCCGGCTTCGCTCACCAAGATCATGACCGCGCTCCTCACACTGGAGCACGTCAAGGACCTCGACGAGTGGGCGGTTGTGCCGCAGATCCCGTTGCCGCAGAAGGTGGGTGTCGACCTCGTGCCCGGAGACAGGATCGCCGTCCGCGAGGCGCTGTACGCGCTGCTGCTGGAGAGCGCCAACGACGCCGCCCTCACGCTCGCCTCCCACGTCGCCGGCAGCGAGCCGAAGTTCGTCGTGCTCATGAACCGGCGCGCGAAGCAGCTCGGCCTCATGCACACGCACTTCACCAACTCGCGCGGTACCGCCGACCCGCAGCTGTTCTCCACGGCTCGCGACCTCGCGACGCTCGCGCGCTACGCCATGCGCAAGGCCACGTTCCGGCAGATCGTCTCCACCCGGGACCACGTGGTCCGGTACCCGCCGGACGCCGCCGTGCCGGTGCACAACCATAACCGGCTGCTGCAGGAGTACGCTTGGGCCGACGGCATCAAGACCGGGTCCAACGCCGCCTCCGGCAAAGTCCTTGCCGCGTCGGGCAAGCCCGGCGCCATTGCGCTCATCGTGATCACGCTGCACCAGCGCACGCGGCCGGAGGAGGTGGAGGACGCCGTCAAGTTGTTCCTCTGGGGGACGGCCGAGTACCTGCGGCGTCCGGCCGCCCCCGCCTCGCCCTCAGGCTCAGCCACGCCCTGAGCGCGTGAGCGCCGCAAGGCGCTCCACGGCGCGCACGGGGACGCCCAGCACGCGGGCGATGTTGACCTTGGCCTCCAGCCCCAGCGCGTCGTCGACGGTGGCCGTGTCCTCGCAGGGGATCGTCCCCAGCCCGAGAGCGCGACGCGCGTCCGCCATGGTGACGGGATCGCTCAGGTCCTCGCTGGTCACGCCCAGCCTGTCCGCCACGTAGGCCTTCGCCTCGGGAAGCCGCATCCGCCGGGTCATCTGCATGCGGGCCACCAGATCTCCGGCGGCCCGCAATCCGCCCATGCCCGACGCGACACCATGGCCGATCCCCTGGCTGTGGTTGTCGCCGGCGCCTATCTACAAGCCGTCCAGCTTGAGGATGTCCACGCACGCGTGCGAGGCGCGAGAGACGGCGTCCACGGGCGGCAGCGCGTGCATGGGTACGCCGCCCACGCCCATCCCCACGTTGAGGTGGATGGGGACCTCGGCGGCGTCGGTGCACGGCTTGACGATCGTGCAGGTCCGGGCCACGTTCCAGGCGACCGTCTTGCCCGTGTTGACATTGACGGCCGGCCCGAAGATGGAGACGCCGGCCTTGGCCGCGAGCTTCATCTGCGCGGCCGGCCACAGCCCGGCGAGCCGGACGCCGTCGTACTCGAGCTCGCCGTGCATGCCGAGCACGAACTCGGATGCCATGCCGATCTGGATGCCCCACGCCGGGTACTTGGCGCGGATACGCTCGATGGCCCTGAGGGCGGCCAGGAAGTCCGCGTCGCCGGCCGCCCCGGCGGTATCCAGGTTGATCCCGTCGGCGCCGGCCTCGTACATGCCGTCGGCGACGTAGACGATGTCGTCGACGGCCAGCTCCACCGCCTCCTCCTGGGCCGCTCGCGCCTCGTCGATGCGGCCCAGCGGCAGCAGTTGCGACCAGTTCGGCACCGGTCCGTCCGGCACGGTGTAGCGGCCGAGGTCGGGCATGGCCCCGTACGCGCAGGGGATCGTGAGCAGCGACTGCACCTGGCGCATGGTCTCCTGCTCGAACGGCAGGACCGGCTTGATGGGCTTGAACGAGTAGTCGTGGTGGTAGAGCTCCACGGTGTCGGTGCACACGGTCTGCTCGTAGTTCTGCAGGTCGTTGATGCGCGACCCGGCGTCCTGGCTGCCGACCCCGTCGGAGGTCAGGATCACCTCATCGCCCAGGTCGACCGCCGAGAAGCGCGCGCGGCTCGCGAAGATGTCCACGAGATGGCCGAGCTCGTCCTCGCCCAGCGGCTCCACCTTGGCGCGCCCGGCGCCGGCCTCGGCGCCGGCGCGGACGTCGGCCTCGATCTTGTCCCGGGTCATCCGCACCAGCGACCCGTCGCCCATGCGGGTCGGGATCCGGTCCATGCGCCCCCCACTGTCCGTGAACACGGCCGGCCCGGCGCCTCTTGAGACCGGGCAGCCCCTGACGTGCCCCAGAGGCTACAGGCCGGGCACGACCGTGTCAGCGGCGGATACTTCGGCAAAGTTGACGCCGCCCAGCGGCAAACGTGCGGGAGGCGGCGCGAGTGCGCCGTCCGCCGCCTTAAAGGGCGAGGCCCCGCGGGGAACGGGGCCTCGTACAAGGGCCTTGGGGCAAACCCTCGTGGGGGGGTCTTCGCTTGCCAGCGAAAGAAGCCACCCACATCTTGCCCCCCGCATGTTGCGCTAGTGTGAAGCGCGGCGAAGCGACGCGAAGGCTACGTTGACGAGTGGTTGGGCGGGAATTCCTCAGGCTCCCGGTCCCGGTCCCGCACCCGTACGGAGGCAAGCGCGGATCCTGTGGGGTGGGGCGGATCCGCGCTTGAAGGTGGCCGAAGGCCGGTGCGTCGGGCTGCTTTGGGGCAGCCGCCCCACCGGCCCTCGGACCGTGGTTCGCCCGGGGCCGGGGCGAACCAAAGAAGATAGGAGGTAGCAAAGACCAACCGA
>CAVOMB010000004.1:0-30145 GCA_963696935.1 uncultured Thermoleophilia bacterium
GGAGTACGTCGACCAGCTCTATACCAACCCGACCGTCCGCTGAGCGGTGCGCTCAGGGCAGGCGGAGCTGGATCGTCTGACTCAGGGTCGCGATATGCTCGACCCAGGCGCGCGCCGCCGCGTTGCCTGTGTGGGCGCACCGGCGGCGCTGCTCGGGATAGGTCGTTTGCAGCTGGGCGTGCGGCACACGTTCTGCAGCTTCCACAGATTGACCTCATGCCCCTGTCCTCCTTGCTTCGTTTCGTTGGTGTTGCTGATGAGCAGCACCGCCGCTCGGTGCTCGGGCGGGAGCGAAGCGAGCGCACGGGCCACGTCGTCCCTGACGGCGAACACGTCCGCCGGGTCGGCGACCCCCACCCGCGGAGCGCCGGCGAGCGCCGCATCCAGGGCCGTCTCTCGCCGGCGCCGGCGCAGCCTGTCGATGCAAGTGGTATACGCGATGCGATAGAGCCACGTGCCCACGGCCGCCTCACGCCGGAACGTGCTCAGATTGATGAAGGCCTTGGCGTACACGTCCTGCAGCACGTCGTCCATCTCGTCCGGGTCGTCCAGCAGCCGGAACGCCAGCGAACGCAGCCCGTCATCGTGGGGGCTGAGCAAGCGCATGAAGGCTTCGCGGTCCCCTCGAGCGGCCGCCTGCAGGCCCCGTGCCTCGGCATCGCTTGCCGACGGGCCGTCCGTCACCGTGATCTCCGCGCTCCCGCCAACGGCTGTTCCGGATTGAATGGACACCGATCTGCGCCTTCGCGTCATCGCTTTCAAGACCGGCGAGGCTGAATCCTCTCCACATCTCTTTAGACGTTCGTAGGACTCGAGGATTTCGATGAGGGACGAATGCGACGGTGCCACCGGGGCCGGCCGCAGAGCGGGGGTCGGGCGGCTGGGTCAGCGGCGGCCGGCGAGGGGCCGGCAAGCGTGCGCCACTCGCCCAGCGAGAGCGCGGCCTCGACCATCTGCGCGCCGTAGCAGTGGCGCATGCCCAGACGCCGCATGCCCGCCTTGTCGAGGACGTGCAGGGACGCGTCGTTGGCGGGGTCGGCCACGGCGACCACGCGCTCGAGGCGCAGGCCGGCGAACGCCCAGTGCAGCACGGCGCGCGCCGCCTCCGTCGCGTAGCCGCGACCCCAGGCGGCGTGGCGGAGCGTGTACCCGAGCTCGATGTCCGGGCCGGCCTCCAGCACCTGCAGGCCGGCCTCCCCGACCACCCGTCCGCTCTCGCGCTCGACGATCGCCAGCAGGCCGAACCCGTGCCGCGACCAGTGGCCGTCCGCGGTGCGCATGAGCACCTTGACGGCGTCGCCGGTGAGCGGCCGCCGGTCCGTCCCGACGAACCGCATCACCGCAGGGTCGCCGAAGACGGTGAGCAGCGGCCCGAGATCGCGGCCGGCGAGCCGGCGGAGCTCCAGCCGCGGCGTGAGCAGCGGCAGCCGCGCGGCCGCGCTCTCGGCACGCCAGTCGTCCGCCGTCAGCTCGAACTTCTCCCAGCGTCCGCCCCAGTACTCAGCCTCGCCCAGCGGGCGCATCCCGAGCTTGCGGAGCACCGCCACCGAGGCCCCGTTCTCAGGCTTGGCGATGCCCACCAGGCGCTCGAGCCCGATCTCCCCGAAGCCGAAGCCGAGGGCGGCTGCAGCCACCTCCGTCGCGAAGCCGCGGCCCCACGCCTCCGGGACGAGCGCGTACGTGCAGCTCCACGTCCGGACCGCCGTCGAGCGGCTGCAGGCCGGCGATGCCTACGACCCGTCCGGTCGCGCGCTCCGCCACGCGCCACTGCGCGTAGCCCAGGCGGCTCTGCATGTCCGCGAGGTGCGCCGCCCACTCCCCGGCCTCCGCGAGATCCGCCGGGGGGGCGCTGTTCCAGTACCGCATCACCTCCGGCGCCGCGAACACCGCGTACACGTCGGCGCCGTCGTCCGGCGCCAGCGGCCGGATGGAGAGCCTGCGGGTACGGAGAGGCAGCGGCATGGCGCAAGGATACCGTCGCGGCGGCGCGCCGGCGCGGGACCAGGGTGGCGCGAGACGCAGATGGCGGCGGGAGAAGCTGTTGCGCAGCCCCGCCCGCCGCCGTCCGGCCCTCGCGTCCTTGCCGCGCCGGCGCCGCCTACAGCGCCTTGCGCTTGTCGATCACGCGCACGGCCTTGCCCTCGGAGCGTTGGATCGTCTTCGGCTCCTTGAGCTTGACCGCGCACTGGATGTTCAGCACGTTGTAGATCTGCGCCTGCACACCCTTCTGGAACCGCTCCAGGTCCCCCATGGTCTCGGCGAAGAGGTCCTCGCCCACCTCGACCCAGACCTCGATGATGTCGAGGTAGCCCTTGCGGTCGACGACGATCTGGTAGTGCGGCTCGATCGACGGGATGCCCATGAGCACCTCTTCGATCTGGCTCGGGAAGACGTTGACGCCCCGGATGATGAGCATGTCGTCGCTGCGGCCGATGGGCTTGCTCATGCGCACCGAGGTGCGGCCGCAGGCGCACGGCTCGGCGATGAGCGTGCACAGGTCGCGGGTGCGGTAGCGGATGAGCGGCTGGGCGACGCGGCTGAGAGTGGTGAAGACGAGCTCGCCGACCTCGCCGTAGGGCAGCGGCCGCAGCGTCTCGGGGTCGATGATCTCGGCGAGGTAGTGGTCCTCGTTGACGTGCATGCCGGCCTTGCAGAGACACTCGTAGCCCACGCCGGGCCCGCCCATCTCGCTGAGGCCGTAGATGTCGAGCGCGTGCTCACCGAGGCCCGCCTCGATCTGCACGCGCAGCTCGTTGGTCCACGGCTCGGCGCCGTGGAAGCCGACGCGCAGCGGCAGGTCCTCGGGCCGCAAGCCACGGTCGCGCGCTGCGTCGGCCAAGTACATGGCGTAGGACGGCGTGCAGCTCAGGGCGGTGGCGCCGAAGTCGCGCATGATTTTGAGCTGCCGCTCGGTGTTGCCGCCGGAGATGGGCACGACGGTGCAGCCCAGGCGCTCGGCGCCGAGGTGCAGGCCGAGTCCGCCGGTGAAGAGGCCGTAGCCGAAGGCGTTCTGCAGCAGGTCGCCCGGCGCCACGCCGCCGGCGGCGAGGGTCCGGGCGATCAGGTCGGCCCAGACGTCGAGGTCGCTGCGCGTGTACCCGACCGTGGTCGGGTTGCCGGTGGTGCCGGAGCTGGCGTGCACGCGCACGACGTCCTCGCGCGGGCTCGCGAACATGCCGAACGGATAGTGGTCGCGCAGGTCGATCTTGGCGGTGAAAGGCAGGTCGGCGACGTCGCCGTGACAGGTCACGTCGCCGGGCTTGATGCCCAGCTCGTCCAGCTTCTTGCGGTAGAAGGGAATGTTCTCGTAGGCGTTCTCCAGCGTGGCGCGCAGGCGCTCCATCTGCAGCGCGCCGAGCTGCACGGTCGGCAGCGTCTCGGCGGCCGGCTGCCAGTACAGCCCGCCGGCCGCGTCCTTGGTCAGGTGCTCCTCGGCCACGGCAGTCACAGTCCTCGCACCTCCTCGTCGCTGAGCAGCGTTACCCTGCCGTCCAGCAACTCGACGGCGCGGTCGATGTCACGCACCGCGAAGCAGATGTTCCAGAAGGAGATGCTGTACAGGTAGTCGATGGAGACGCCCGCGTCGCGGAGCTGGTCGAGCACTCCGGCGAGCCCGCCGGGCACGTCGTCGACCTTGACGCAGATGACTTCTGAGAAGTGCGTGGTGAAGCCGGCGTCGTGCAGAAGCTCCCGGCCGCGATCGGGGTCGGTGAGGATGAGACGGACGATACCGTACTCGGCAGCCTCCGTCGTGGAGAACCCGCGGATGTTGATCCCGGCCTGGCCGAGGATGTCGGCCACCTCGGCGAGACGCCCGCTGCGGTTCTCGAGGAACACGGTGAGCTGTTTGACCTTCACGACTCGACCTCCTGGGTCGCGACCGCGGCGCATCCGAGCTCGAACGCGCGCAGATTGACTTCGAGGATCTTGGCGGGGACGACCGCCTCGAGGCCGCGCCGCCAGTCTTCTGCGGTGAACGGGAGCACCGCCGAGGCGGCGCCGAGGAGCGCGACGTTGACGGCGCGCAGGGTGCCCGCCTCCTGGGCCAGACCCTCGGCGTCGACGGCGACGAGCCGCACGCCGCGCAGGGCGGCCGCGCCGGCCAGGTCGTCCGGGTAGTCCTCCTCGCGGCGCAGCACGCTGCCGGGGGTGATCCGTGTGGTAGCGGCGCAGACCAGGATGCCGTGCGTCGCGAGCAGGTCCAGACCGCGGATGCCCTCGAGCAGCTCCGTGGCGATGACGACGTCCGCGTGAGTCGAGACCGGCGACCAGACGTGCTCGCCGAAGCGGACCGTACTGAGCACGCTGCCGCCGCGCTGCGCCATGCCCTTGACCTCGCTGGCCTTGACCTCCAGGCCGGCCAGCGTGGCCGTCTCGGCGAGGACGGCGGCGGCCAGCAGGATGCCCTGGCCGCCCACGCCCACGAGCGAGACCGTCGTCGTGCCGTTCATCAGCAGGTGCCGGCCTCTTCGAGGCTGAGCGCGCCGCGCTTGCATACCTCGACGCAGAGGCCGCAGCCGGTGCACGACTCGAGCACGGAGATGGAGTCCTCGCCGGGCGCTATGGCCGGGCAGCCGATGTCGACGCACAGGCCGCAGAGGTTGCAACGCTCGTCGTCGACCACGACCTCACCCGCCTGCTCGCGCGTCATGAGCACGCACGGCGCCAGCGCGACGATGACGCCCAATCCCGGGGCCTTCGCCTCTTCCTTGACGGCCGCGTCGAGCGCCTTGTGGTCTGTCGCGTCCACCGTGACGCAGCGCACACCGATACCCACGCAGAGCCTCTGGATGTCGACGCTCGGGCCCTGGGCGCGGTCCGGGTGGAGCCCCGTGCCGGGGTGACCCTGGTGCCCGGTCATCGCCGTGGTGCGGTTGTCGAGGACGACGAGCATGCCCTCGACCTCGTTGTAGAAGGCGTCGATGAGCGCCGTGATGCCGGAGTGGAAGAAGGTGGAGTCGCCGATGACGCCCGCCGCCGCCTTCTTGCCGAGCGCCTTGTTGAAGCCGGCCATCATGCCCACGCTGGCGCCCATGCAGAGGCAGCTGTCCATGGCCAGCAGCGGCGGCAGCGCGCCGAGTGTGTAGCAGCCGATGTCGCCCATCGGCGCGAGCTTGCGCTTGCGCAGCGCGGTGAACACGGAGCGGTGGGAGCAGCCGGGGCAGAGCACCGGCGGCCGCACGGGCAGGCCGGCCGCCGGTTGCGGCGGCGTGGCGAGCTTGGGCGGCGGCGGCATGACCGGCCTCCGCCGCCGCGGCGGCTTGCGCAGCAGGAACGGCTCGAGCGCCCGGAAGACGATCTCCTGGTCGAGTTCGCCGTCGGACGGGATGGCGGCCTTGCCGGTCACCGGCAGCCCCAGGCCGCGCACTTGCTCCTCGATGAACGGGTCCAGCTCCTCGACGACGGCGACACGCGAGACGTGCTCGTACAGGCGCAGGACCTTGGCGTAGGGCAGCGGGTGCGACATGCCCAGCTTGAGGAACCAAGCCTTGGGGAACGCCTCGCGCGCATACTCGCAGGCGATGCCCGATGCGATGATGCCGAAGTCCGACGAGCCCGCCTCCAGCACGTTGAGCGGGCTCTCCTCCGCGCGCCTGCGCAGCTTCTCGATGCGCTCCAGGACGAGCCGGTTACGCTGCCGCGCATACTGCGGGACCATGACGTACTTGCTGATGTCCCGCGCGTAGTCGCGCGGCGGCACCTCGACCGGCACGCGCGGCAGTACCTGCCCACGGCCGTGGGAGATGCGGGTGGTCGTGCGCAGCATGACCGGCGTGTCGAACTCCTCGGAGAGGGCGAACGCCTCGGCCACGAAGTCGTAGGCCTCCTGGCTGTCCGACGGCTCGAGCATGGGGATCTTGGCGAACTTGGCGTAGTTGCGGTTGTCCTGCTCGTTCTGCGACGAGTGCATGCCGGGGTCGTCGGCGCTGATGACGACGAACCCCGCGTTGATGCCGGTGAGCGACAGGGTCATGAACGGATCGGCGGCCACGTTGAGGCCGACGTGCTTCATGGTCACGATGGTGCGCACGCCGGCGAGCGACGCGCCGACGGCGGTCTCCATGGCCACTTTCTCGTTGACGCACCACTCGCTGTGGATGCCGGGGAGCTTGGCCGTCGCCTCGATGATCTCGGTGGACGGCGTGCCGGGGTACCCGCAGGCAAAGCCGGCCCCGGCGCGCACGGCGCCGTGAGCGATAGCCTCGTTCCCGGAGAAGAAAAGCTGGCGTTCCATGGGGGCCACGATTCTAGCCGAGGCCGCGCGCCGCGCGCCAGTCCGGGATGCGGGCATGCGGTTCCGCAAACCGGATGCCGATCACCAACGCGCGATAATCGCTCTTCCCAGCCTCAACCCGAACCCTTAACCAGACCTTGAAGGATTCACAGGACTCTGACAGAATAGTCACGGCATGCAGCGCGCAACGATCTCGCCACGCATGACTCGGACGGCGGCGGAGTGAGCCGCCCGTCTCGCAGACGCCGGGACCCGGCGCTGCTGCGGGCACGCTACCGGACCCTCTTCTTCCTGGTCCTCACCCTCGCCGCGCTGGCGCCGGGCCACCGCTTCGCAGCCGCCCCGGCCCTGGCCGGCACGCTCATGGGTGTGTACTCGGTGCGCGTGGCGCTCAAGCGCCACGCCGAGCTCGCGCACACGTTCGTGGTGCTCGACTGGGCGCTCCTCGGGCTCACCCTTACCCTCTCCGGCGGCGCCGAGAGCTGGCTGCTGCTCGCCGTCCCCTTCCTGGTGCTCGGCCAGCTGGCCGGAGCGCCGCGGGCGGAGTGGCCGTTCTTTGTGGGCCCGTCACTGCTGCTCGTCGTCATCCTCGCGATCGCCGACCCGGCGCTCGCCGGCAGCCGGATCCTCGCGGTCGCCAAGATCGCGGTGCTGGTCGCCGGCGGCTGCGTCGCGGCGAGCCGCCTGCGGCGGCGCCCCGCGGTCGAACGACGCCAGAGGACGCACGCGCCCATGGTCGATGTCGGCACCGGCCTCTCCACGGCCGCCCGCCTGCCCTCCTTCCTGGACGAGAAGACGGCGGTCGCGCTCGAGGAGCACCGGCCGCTCAGCGTACTCTACGTGCGCATGGAGCACTTCGAGGACAGCCGCAACTTCCTCGGCGCCGAGGCCAGCGAGGAGCTGGTCCGCGGCGTCGCCCGCCGCGCCGAGCGCTGCGTAGCAGCCGACGGGCGCGCGTTCCGCGTGCGGCCGGACAGCTTCGTGCTGGTCCTGCCCGGCCTCACGCTCGCCGAGGCCAGCCAGACGGCCGCCGACCTCGCGCACGACGTGAGCGGCAGCCTCATCGGCGGGCGCCGGCAGACGCTGGCCACCGGCGCCTCATCGTTCCCCACCGTGCGGAGCATCGAGGACCTCCTCGCCGCCGCACGCGACGAAGCCCTGCCGGCGGTGGTGTCCACCGAGGTGGCCGGCACCGTCATCCCCCTGGCTGCGGCTCAATAGTCGGTGCGCCCGGGCCCGCGTCCACGGCCCGCGTCTTGCCACTCCCCATGCGCCTCGTTAGTCTTCGGCTGTGGAGATCGACATCACCAGCCAGCAGGTGCCGGAGGGCGTGGTCGTGCGGGTCAAGGTACGGCTCTCGGGGCGTGAGACCAGCCGGCTGTTCGTGAGCGGCGACACGCTGATCCAGCTCCCGCTGGACGACGCGCTCCCCGACCCGGACGGCTCTCCCGTCCCCCGCTCCTCCATCTTCCTCAGCGAGCTGGCCGGCCGCCGTGAGGGCCTCGCCCGCACGTTCGGCGGCGGCGCCGCCGCAGGCGCCTACGCCGCTGCCGTCCGCACCCAACTCAAGAACTCCCTGGAGACCTCATGACCGACAAGGCAGACATCCTCGCCGCGCAGCTCGCTCCGTACCGGGAGACGCCGGGCATCGTCGCCGCGCTGCTCGTCTCGCGCGACGGGTTCGTCATCGCCGCCGACGCGGAGGAAGGGTTCAAGGCAGACGCCGTCGCCGCCCAGGTAGCCGGCGTCATCGACATCGGCGCCCGGCTTTCGGCCGAGCTCGGCCAACCGGGCGCGCGCTACATCTCCCTCGAGTTCGACAGCCTGAACGTCGTCCTCGCCCCTTTCAACGGCGAGCTCATGCTCGTGATCGCAGGCCTGCCCGGCGCCCTGGCCTGCGAGTACCGCCTCATCAAGCCGGGCGTCTGACCACCCCCCGCCTCACCGGCGGCCCGACCGACCAAGGAGACCCTCATGGAGGACGCGGTCGAACAGCTCGACAATCTGGCGCGGAGCGTCGGCGAGTGCACCCGCTGCGACGAACTCGTGGCGAACCGGCTCCGCGCCATACCCGGCGGCGGCCACCCGCACTGCTCGGTGATGGTCGTCGCGCTCCACTCGGACCCCATGGATGAAGAGGACGGCGGACTCGCCGGCGAGACGCTGCTGGCCGACCTCGCCGAGTTCACGCCCGCCCTCGCCGAGAACCGCGGCCAGGTGTACGTCACGGCTCTCGTCAAGTGCGTGCCGCGCAGCAACGGCGCCGTGCGCGGGCCGCTCCCGCAGGAGCTGGACGACTGCTTCGGGCACCTCTCCAAGGAGCTCACCATCACCACTCCCCACTACGTGCTCGCGGTGGGCGAGGAGACCGCCAGATACCTGCTCGGCAAGCTGTTCAAGGACCAGCCCTACGCGCAGGGCGACTCGCTCGAGCTGAAGGTGTTCGACAACCCCGCCTTCCGGGTCGTGCCGGTCGCCACGCCGGACGAGCTGCGCGAGCGCGACCCCAAAGCGCGCAGGGAGTACGTGGAGCGCCTGCACCAGCTCGCGCACGTGATGGGCCTGTAAGAAGACTCCAGAGGCCGCCGGCCCGGACGCCGTGAGGCACCCCTGCCGGCCGCCTTCCACGCGTACGCGCCCGGCCGCCCCGCGGCCCTTCGCTAGCGGCCGGTGAGCTCGCGGCCGGCGGCCGCGATGACGCCGGCAATGCGCTCTTCCGCGCCGTCCGGCAGGGGCTTCGGCCTGTGCGTGGCGAGGATCTCCTCCACGGCGGCCGTGGCGCGCTGTACCTCGGACGCCGGCCGCGGCCCGCCGGCGCGCGCGGCGCTCCAGGCCTCGAACGGCTCGCGCTGCAGCAGCCGCGGCGGGAGCAGCTCGCCGCGGCGGAGGTAGTCCCGCGTCTCGCGGGCGCGCAGGTAGTGGCCGCCGGGGCCGACCCGGGCGACGAGCTCCTCGAGCAGCCGCTCCTCGTCCACCTGCAGCCCGGCGCGCACGCGCCGGCACTGGCGGAAGAGCTCGCAGTCCAGCAGGATCTTGGGCAGCGAGAGCATCTGGGCGCCGTCGTGCATGCCGGCCCCGCACAGCAGGTCCGGGTCCATGAGCGCCGAGGTGAGCGCCGTCATACCGGCCTCGGCGCCGCCCATCATGGAGAACTCGTTGGCATCGCCGGTGAAGCCCGTCGCCATGACGGGCAGGTCGTAGCGACGGGCCATGCCCACCATGGCCTGCGTGATCAGCACCGACTCCGGAGCGGCGGCGGCGTAGGCGCCGGAGCGCATGTCGAGCACGCCGGTGTCGGCGACGTAGATGCAGCCCAGGCCCGGCCGCGCCAGCTGGAACAGCACGATCGAGCTCAGGATCTCGGCGTTGGCCTGCATGACGGCGCCGGCGAGCGTGACCGGGGCCGTCGCCCCCGTCAGGCCCATGCTGTACACGCACGCCGGCACGCCGGCGCGGGCCAGGGCCAGCCCGGCGCCGAGCATCTCGGGCTCGTGCTGCAGCGGCGGCACGGGGCAGTACACGATGGAGAAGAACGGCCGCGCCGGATCCCAGGCGCCACCCTCAGCGGCCGCCGCGAGGATCTCGAGGACGTACGGCACCTCCTCGGCGCGCTGCACCTCGCCCTGGATGTGCTTGCCGGTGTGGGTGACGATCGCCGCGAGCTCGTCCAGCACCTGCGTGTTGGACGGCGCATCGGCTGCGCTGACGATGTTCCAGACGACGTCGACCTCCTCCGCCGCGTCGGCGACGAGGCTCGCGCCGGCCAGGTCCCGCATCGTCGAGGGACGCCGCTCGCCGGTGCGGTGGTCGAGCGTGTACGCCCCGGTGCCGTCGAGCGTGAGGTGTACGTCCGTACCGTCGCATAGGACGTCGTGGGCGGCGTCGCGGCCGGCCAAAAGCACGTCGCGCGGCGCCGCCGCAAGCGCCTCCTCCACCAGCCGCGGCGGGATGCGCACACGGCCGGTCTCCGTGTCCACGGCGGCGCCGGCCTCGGCCAGCAGGGCCTGCGCGCCGGCGTCGGGGAAGGCCACGCCGACCTCCGTGAGCACGCGCAGGCTGGCCTCGTGGATGGCCTCGACCTCTCCCGCCGGGGGCGGCCCGACGCGCGGGATCACGGGACGACCACCCGCAGGCCGCGCGGCACGACCTTGCACTCCATCGGCAGCCTGCCGGCGACCTCGCCGTCGGTCTGGACCAGGACCTCCTTGCCCGCCTCCACGGTCTCGAGCAGCGCGGCCTCGGTGCGAAAGTACTCCACCTGGGGGTGCTTGATGTGCGCGTTGATGAGCGCCGCCGTCCAGTACCAGATGGTGCTGACGAGCGACTTGTCCTTGAGCACGCAGACGTCGAGGAGCCCGTCGCGCATGTCGGCGAGCGGGGTGATGCCGAACGCGCCGCCGTAGTTGGATGAGTTGCCGAGGACGGCGAAGTAGCCCTCCACCGTCCGCTCGTCGCAGGTGACGCGGATGAGCGGGTCCTCGTGGGTGAGGTACGTGGCGAGGCCCTGGACGGCGAACGCCGCCTCCTTGAGCGCCTTCTTCATCGTCGGGTTGATGGCGGCGACCACGGCGGCGTCCATGCCCACGCCGGCCATGAGACCGAAGTAGCGGTCGCCGGCCAGCCCAAGGTCGATCCACGAGACGTGGCCGGCGTCGCCGCTGAGCAGCTTGATGGCGTCCGGCGGCTCGAGCGGGATGCCGAGCTCCATGGCGAGCACGTTGACGGTGCCGGTGGGGATGATGGCCAGCGGCGTCTCGCTGCCGGCGAGCCCGTTGACGGTCTCGTTGACGGTGCCGTCGCCGCCGACGGCGGCGACGAGGTCGAACCCGGCTGCGACGGCCTCGCGCGCGAGGCGGCTGGCGTCGCCGGGCTTCTCCGTCTGCATGTCCTGGACCTCGTACCCGAGGCCGCGTAGGGCGTCGAGGATGAGCGGCACGTCGCGCCGGTACCCGCCCCCGGAGTGGGGGTTGAAGATAGCCGCGATGGTCCTGCCGTGCACAGTCACGAGAGCGGCTCCAGGACATCCGCGTAGGGGCGGGAGAGCGCCTCGTAGCCCGCCGCCCGCGCGAGCTCCGCCGCGCGGTCGAACGCGTAGCCCACGTGCTCGGGCCTGTGCGCGTCGGACCCGAGAACGAGCGGGATGCCGAGCCCGTGAGCCTCGGCGAGGAGCGCCGCGCCCGGGAACGTCTCGGCGACCGGCTTGCGCAGGCCGCCGGTGTTGATCTCGACGCGCATGCCGGCCGCCGCCACGGCGCGCAGCGCCGCACTCGCGGCGGCCGCCACCGTCTCCGCGTCCCGCGGCGGCCCGAACTTCTTGGCGTGGTCCAGGTGGCCGACCACGTCGAACAGCCCGCACTCGGCCGCCTGCCGCGTCAGCTCCAGGCTCTCGAGGTGGATGCGGTCGATGCCGTAGGCCTCCAGCCGCCCCACCATCTCCGGGTGGTCGAAGCCGAAGCGGTCGCCGACGATGTGCACCGAGCCGATGACGTACTCGAACGGGTACTGGTGCAGCGTGGCCGCCGTCTCATCCAGCGTGTCGGGGATGAAGTCGGCCTCGACGCCGAGCACGATGCGCACGTCGCTCGCGTACTCGCGCGCGAGGCCGAGGACGGTCGTGCAGTAGTCGTCCAGCTCGTCCGGGCGCATGGCCCAGTCGTCGGTGAGGCCATGACGGGGTTCCCAGCCGCCGAGGAACGGCAGGTGGTCGGCGAAGCCCATCTCGTCCATGCCCAGCGCGAGGGCGCGCTCGATGTACTCCCGAGGCTCGCCCTCGGCGTGCCGGCACATGCGTGTGTGGATGTGGTAGTCGGCGGTCATGACGTCCGGCGGCCCTCGGTCGGTGAGACTGGTGCGGGCAAGCTTACACCCGGCGCCCTGCGCCGGCGGCCCGGCCGCCGGCGCCTCCCCGCGGCCGGGCGCGCCGCGGCCGGCGACGCGCGAACAGCAGCACCAGCAGCACGCCGGCGACGAACCCGCCCACGTGGGCGAAGAACGCGACGCCGGCCTCCCCTGAGCCCCACGACCGCCAGCCGCTCACGGCCTGGATCGCAAACCAGACGAGCAGCAGGATCCAGGCGGGTATCTCGAACACCGGCCAGACGATGAGGAGCGGGATGACGGTGAGGACCCTGGCTCGGGGGAACAGCACGAGGTAGCCGCCGAGCACCCCGGCGATGGCGCCGCTGGCGCCGATGAGCGGCACGTCGGCGGCCGGCGAGGCGAGCACCTGCGTCGCCGTCGCCGCGAACCCGCAGGCCAGGTAGAAGACCAGGTACCGCGGCCGCGTCATGGCGTCCTCGACATTGTTGCCGAAGATCCACAGGTACCACATGTTGAAGATGATGTGCGCCCATCCGCCGTGCACGAACATGCTGGTGAACAGGGTCGCCCACCCCGGGAACCAGACGAACGGCGGCAGGTCCACGTGGTGTGTCAGCTCGAATGGGCGCACCCCCAGCAGGTAGTACCAGCCGTTCCCGGTGATGCCCCACCGCGGCAGCGTGAACTGCAGGATGAAGACGGCCACATTGGCCGCGATCAGGCCCACCGTGACGGCGGGAAAGCGGCGCGTGGGGCTGTCATCGTGGAGCGGGATCACTGAGCCACGAGTGTACCCGGAGGCGCGGCGGCGGCGCGGCGGCGCTGGCCCTTGGCGCCCGGCCTCGCCTGGATGGCCGGGCTGATCCCGGCCTTGAGAAGATCGACCTGCAGACCCCGTCCGGCATCCTGCTGGTGCCGTTCCTCATCAGCGGCATCGGCATCGAGTTCGCCGTCGGCCCCGTGACCTCGGCGGTCATGGCGACGGCGCCCAAGGACCGGGTCGGCAACGCCTCGGGCGTGCTCTCGACGATGCGCCAGGTCGGCAGTCTCATGGGCATCGCCATCCTCGGGGCCGTGCTGCAGAACCAGGTCACGGCCGACATCACCAAGGGCGTCGACGCCATCACGCAGATCCCCGACGCCCTCAAGCAGAAGATCATCGCCGCGGCGAGCAGCGAGTCCATGCAGATGAGCGCACCCGAGGGCGCCTCGGGCATGCCGGCCGCGGTCCAGGCCATGAGCGGGACCCTCTCCAAAGGCTGGTTCACCGATGCCATCGCGAGCGCGTTCATCGTGGGAGCCGAGACCGCGCTGGCCGAGACGGCGGCGGCCGAGGCCGACGGCGTCTGACTCCGAGGCGACGGGCGGCCGCAGCACGCGCGGTCCGGCCGCCCGTCGCCAACCCTGACAACACCGCTGCCGGCCCCCCTCCACGCCCGGCCAAGGAGAAGCGCGGCCGAACGGCGAATGACTCGCCAGCCCTGGTGGTACCGTCAGGGTGCAGGAGGAGGTACCAGCATGTCCGTGACGACGAGCGCCCCGCCGCGCGTCATCGTGATCCCCCGCCAGCTGGAGGGATTCTTCTTCGACCGGCTCAGCAAGCAGTTCGCCGGGCGCGACGACGTGCGCGTCGTCGTCGACCGCCGAGTCGGTGAGCGCCGCCGTCCCCGCTACGTCAGCGGCGCCGGCCCGTTCTCCGAGCGGCGCGCCAACCGCGACCGCCGCGCCGAGGCGCCGGCATGGTCGCTGGCCGACATGCCCTACTCGGCATCCTGACGTCGCGGGTACCGGCGCCGAGCCGGGCCCGTACGCGAAAAGGGCCGGCTGTGCCGGCCCTCGTCACGTACGGGCGTCTTCGCGGCCCCGTCAGATCCAGCCGTTCTCCCGGCTCACGATGACGGCCTGTGCCCGGTCCACCACGTTGAGCTTGTGGTACACGTTGTGCAGGTGGTTGCGGACCGTGCTCTGGCTGAGGTCCAGCGCCCGCGCGACCTGCTTGTAGGTCTTGCCGCTGCCCAGCAGCCCCAGGACCTCGAGCTCGCGGTCGGTCATCGGGTTGGGAACGTCGCCCTTGGGCGGGCCCAGCTCGCCCAGATGCACCTTGACGCGCGCGAGCAGCTCCTTGATGTGGAACGGCTTGGTGATGTAGTCCGCGGCGCCCTTCTCGAACCCGAGCAGCTTGTCGTTGATCTCACGGCGCGCCGTGAGGAAGATGATCGGCGAGCGCAGCTCCACCGGCTTCTCGCGCAGCTTCTCGTACACGCCGAAGCCGTCCATGTCGGGCATCATGATGTCGAGCAGCACGAGGTCGGGCAGATACATCCCCGCGACGCGGATGGCCTCACCGCCGTTCGCCGCCGTCTGCACGTCGTACCCTGTGACCTCGAGCGCCTCGGCGACCAGCCTCCGGATGTCGGGCTCGTCGTCGACCACGAGGATTCGCTTGGCCATCTGTTCACTCTCCTGAAGCCAGGGTCGGGGGCCGCGACTGTCTGTCGTACCATCGGAGGTGCATCGGCCCGCCCCTGCCCTCGGGGGCTCCCCTCGAGCGCCCCGAGACTATGGTGATTCGGGCGGCGGAGCTGATTCCCTCCGACCGGCGTTAGCAGTATCGGCACCACCAGTACGAACCTTAGCCGTGAGTGGTGTGCCGCTCCAACGGGCTGGGCGTTCTCGCGGCGGGGACGGCTCAGCGAAGCAGGCGGTCGCCAAACGCCACCAGGAGCACGACGACCCCGGCCAGCACGACGACGGCGATGCCGATGTCCCAGTACCGGCGCGTACGCACGGCGTTGCGCACGAGGGCGACCAGGCCGTAGGCGGCCACCGCGAGCCCCAGGACACCGGCGATGAGGATCACCCAGTTCACGACCGTCATCGTACACGCTCGCCGCCGCCCGTCGGTAGGGCGGCAACCCCGGCTTCAAGTGAGCAGCCGGTCCGCGAGGAACTCGAGCGGGTGCAGCGCGGCGCGGCCGCCGAGGTCGCGGACCTGCGAGCGGCACGAGGTGCCGGTCGCCAGCACGGCCATGTCAGGCCGCGCCCCCCGCACCGCCGGCAGCAGCCGCCGCTCGGCCATCGCGACACTGAGCTCGTAGTGGTCGGCCTCGTAGCCGAAGACGCCGGACATGCCGCAGCAGCCGGCGTCCGGATCCTCGACCTCAAGATCCGGCACCGCCGCCAGCGCCGCGAGGGTGGCGGCGGCGAACCCGAGCGCCTTCTCGTGGCAGTGGCTATGCAGCAGGGCGTGGCCGCCGGCACGGAAGTGCAGGCGGCCCTCCTCCGCCAGGTCGGCGACCAGGGCGAGCGCCGGACGGCTCGCGGCCGCGACCAGGGCGACCCGCGGGTCGCCGGGCAGCAGCCGCGCCCAGTCGTCCTGCGCCATGGAGAGGCAGGAAGGCTCGATGAACAGGATGTCGGCGCCTTCGACCGCCATCGGGTGAAGGTGCTCGAGCGCGCGCGACGCGGCGGCGCGCGCCCTGTCGATCTGCCCGGTCGAGAGCGCCGTGCGGCCGCAGCAGCCGGCGTCGGCGAGGTGCAGACGGACGCCGGCGGCGGCGAGCAGGCGCGCCAGCGCCTCCCCGACGCCGGGCTCCTGGTACTGGATGAAGCAGTCGACGAAGAGGACGGCGCGGCCAGCCGGGGCGGCGCCTGCGGACGCGCCGTCCGCCGCCGCCCCGGCCAGGCGCCGGGTCAGCGGCCGCCGGACGAACGACGGCAGCGGGCGCTCGTGGGCGACGCCCACGCAGTCGGTGACCAGGCGCGCCGCCCGGGTGCGCGAGAGCGCATTGACGAGCGGCGCGAGCGGCGACGCGAGCGCCGCTAGGCGGCGGAAGTCGCCGATGCCGCGCGCGAGCGGCGGCACGCCCTCTCGCGCACGCAACTCGGCCAGCCACTCGACCTTGAGTGCCGCCATGTCCACGCCGGCCGGGCACTCGGTCTTGCACGCCTTGCACGCAATGCAGGTGCCGAGGACGTCGCGGAACTCCTCCACGCCGATCGCGCTGAGCGGCACTGCTCCGCACACCACGCCCTGGAGCGCGTTGGCGCGCGCCCGGGTGGAGCGCTCCTCGTCGCGGGTCGCGGCCGCCGGCGGGCACATGGTGCCCGTCTGCTTCTTGCAGAGGCCCGCGCCGAAGCACCGTTCGACCGCGGGCCCGAACCCGCCCTCGGCGGCGTAGGACAGCCGCGGCGCCCACCCGCCGGCGCCGCGGTAGCCGGGGCCGAAGCGCAGGTGCTCGGTGACTCCCGGCCCGTCGATCACCACACCGGGGTTGAGCAGCCGGCCGGGGTCGAACGCGTCCTTGACGGCCACCATGGCCTCGTAGAGTCCGGAGCCGAGGAGCCGCGGCAGGAACCAGCTGCGCGAGCGGCCGCAGCCGTGCTCGCCGGAGATGGCGCCGTGGTACTCCAGGACCAGCGCGCCCACTTCGCCGGCCAGGGCCTCCATGTCCGCGACCCCGGCCGCCGTCTTGAGGTCCAGCATCGGACGGAGATGCAGACAGCCGGCGGACGCGTGGCCGGTGAAGCTGGCGCGCGTGCCGTGCGCGCCAAGGATGCGCTGGAGGTCGGTGACGAAACCGGCCAGGCGCTCCGGGGCGACGGCGGTGTCCTCGACGAACGCCGCCGGGCGCTCCGCGCCGGGCGCCCCCATGAGAAGCGGCAGGACGGCGCGCCGCAGCGCCGCGGCGTCGGCCAGCGCCCGCGGCTGCTCCAGCCAGACGACCTGGGCGGCGCCGAGCGAGCCGGCCAGAGCGCGCAGCCGCGCCAGGCCGGCGAGCGCCTCGTCGTCGTCTCCCTGGTACTCGACCGTGAGCATGGCGGCGTCGGCGGCGTCCAGCAGCGCCGCCACACTGCGGTACTGGGAGAGGTTGGGCGCCCGGCGAAGCGGGGCGAGGTCGAGGAACTCGACCGCGGACGGCCCCGTCTCGAGGATGGTGACGTTGGCCTCGAGCGCGGCCTGGAGCGTCGCGAACGAGAACGCCGCGCCCACGCGCCGCGCCGGGCGCGGGTCGAGCAGCACCTCGAGCTCCGTGAAGAGCGCCAGCGTGCCCTCGGACCCGGCGAGCAGCCGGCCGAGGTTGGGCGCGGGAGCGAGCAGCTCCCGGAGGTTGTAGCCGGAGGTGCAGCGGCGCGTCTGCGGGAAGCCGGTGGCGATGGGCTCGCGGTACTCCTCGCGCACCTGCGCGAGCGCCGCCGCGAGCCTCCCCGCCGCCGAGCCCTGCATGCCGGATGCCAGGTCGTCGCCGGCGCAGGCGCCGAACCGGACCGGCTCTCCCCCGGCGAGCACGCCGGCGACGCTCACGACCTTGTCCTTGCTCTCGCCGTACACGATGGAGCGAGAGCCGGACGAGTTGTTGCCGACCATGCCGCCGATGGTGGCCTGGTCGACCGTCGACGTGTCGGGGCCGAACTCCAGACCGTGCGGCGCCGCAGCCGCGTTGAGCGCCGCCTGCACCACGCCGGGCTGTACGCGCGCGATGCGCGCGCCGGCGTCGATCTCGAGGATACGGTCGAGCTTGAAGCAGTCGACGACGATGCCCCTGCCTATCGCCTGCCCGGCGACGCTGGAGGCGGCGCCGCGCGCCACGACCGGCAGGCCGGACCGCGCGGAGGCCTCCGCCACGACCGCGAGGTCGCCGACGGACGCGGCCACCACGACGACCTCGGGCACCACGCGGTAGCCGGAGGCGTCGGTGGAGTAGAGCCAGCGCCGGAGCTGAGTGGTGGAGACCTCGCCGGAGACCTCGCGCCGCAGCAGCTGCGCCGCGGCGCGCCCCTCCGGCGAAAGCTCGGGTATGCGGTGACGGGGTTCCACGGCCCCTAGGATATCGCCCCCGCCGCGTCACGGCCGGGAGCGCGGCTCACAGCCCGCCGGGGCCGTATGTCACAGCCCGGCGGGGCTGAAGACGGGCATCCAGCGCGAGAGCTGCTGCAGGATGCCGAACATCATGAGCACGCCGAACACCACGAGCACGCTGCCGGCCGCGATCTGGACGCCGCGGTAGTGCCGCTTGACCCACCCGAGCCGCGCGCTCACCCAGTCGAACGCCAGGGCGGCGAGCACGAACGGCACCCCCAGCCCGATCGAGTAGACGAGCAGGAGGAACGACCCGGTCACCGCGCTCTGGCTGGTGGCGGCCATGGAGAGGATCGCCGCCAGCACATAGCCCACGCACGGCGTCCAGCCGATGGCGAGGGCCATGCCGGTGAGGAACCCGCCGCCGGCGCCGGCCCGCTTCGGCGCCACCTTGAGCACCGGCTCGGGCAGGTGGATGACTCCGGCGACCACGAGGCCGCTCAGCGCGATGAAGGCGCCGGCGACGATCATCAGCACGTCGCGGTGCTGGATGAGGAGCCGGCCGATGCCGCCGGCGCCGGCGCCCATCAGCATGAACACCACGGTGAACCCGGCCACGAACAGCAGGGAGGTCCACAGCAACCGCCGGTGCTCCCTGCCCAGCTCGTCCACGCCGACGCCCGAGACGAACGAGAGGTACACCGGCAGCAGCGGCAGCACGCAAGGCGAGACGAACGACAGCAGGCCGGCGGCGAACGCGAGCCCGATGGCCGTCAGGCTGAGCGAGGTGATCTCGACGGCCGTGGTCACCGGAGGTGAGGCGCCCCCGTCACTGCGCCTTGGCGAGCGACGCGTTGAACTGGTCCAGGGCGGACGCCCCAACGAGCCGGTCCACTTCCTTGCCCTGGGCGTTGAAGAAGATGGTCGTGGGATACGCGGTGAGGCCGAATTCCTGGACGAGGGTGCCGTCGTCGAGCACCATCGGATACGTGAGGCCGTACTTCTCCATGAAGGCCACGGCGTCTTTCTCCGTGTCCTCGCAGGCGATACCGACGACCTGCGCCCCCGGGTTCTGCTTCGCGAACGTGCCGAGGTCGGGCGCCTCCATGTTGCAGGGCGGGCACCACGAGCCGAACATGTTGACCACCAGCGGCTTGCCGGCGTAGTCCGCCACCTTGAAGTCGCCGGGAGCCAGTGCCGTCACCGAACCGGAGGACGGCGAGGCGGCCTCGGAGGATGAGGACGACCGCGACATGACGACCAGCACGGCGGCGACCACCACCACCAGAGCGACGATGACGATGCCGAGCGTCTTGGTCTTCATGGTGTCCCCTTCTCTGCGGGAGCCCGGCTGTCCGGCGCCCACGACTGCTGTAGAGTTTACGCTGTCGCGACAGTGTTTGCTCGTCGCGACGGCCGCGCGTAGAATACCCCATAGGGTATAAATCCACCACCGCGATGGAGGGTCATGGCGTCATACGATTTGATCTGCGACGCGTGCGGGCACGACTTCGAGGTCTTCCGACAGGGTTTCCTGAGGGACGAAGACCGCGTGTGCCCGGACTGCGGCAGCGCCGAAGTGCGGCAGAAGTTCACGAGCTTCCTCAGCAACCTCAGCGGCTCCGGCGGTGACGGCGGTTGCGCCGCGCCGTCTCACAGCGGCTTCGGCTGAGGCTGATCACCGGCGGCGCGGTCGCGCCGCACACCGACCCGGCGGCGCCCCAACCGCGCCCCAACTGCGGGCTGATAACATTCGCCGCATGCGCGTTCTCGTCACCGGCGGCGCCGGCTACATCGGCAGCGTGATCGTCGCGCGCCTCACGGCGCGCGGCCACGACGTGGTCGTGTACGACGACCTCTTCCGCGGCCACGCGGCGGCCCTGCCGGCAGGCGTACCCCTCGTGCGCGGCGACGTGCGCGACGCCGCCGCGGTGCGCGCGGCGCTCGAGGACGGCGGCTGCGAGGCCGTCGTCCACATGGCCGCGCTCGCGGAGGTCGGCGAGTCCGTCGCCGAGCCCGAGTGGTACCGCAGCGTCAACGAGGGGGGCACGGCGGCCGTGGTCGAGGCGGCCTTGGCCGCCGGGGCCGGCCGCCTCGTCTTCAGTTCCACGGCGGCCGTGTACGGCGCCCCCGAGCGCACGCCCATCGACGAGGACGACGCGCTGGCGCCGGCGAATCCCTACGGCGAGACCAAGCTCGCCGGGGAGCGCCTGCTGCAGCAGGCGCGGTCGCGCGGCGAGCTCGCCGCCACCGCCCTCCGCTACTTCAACGCCTGCGGCGCCGACGGCGCCTGCGGCGAGGACCACGACCCTGAGTCGCACCTCATCCCGCTCGCGCTGCGGGCGGCGCGCGACGGCACGCCCATCCGCGTGTTCGGCGCGGACTACTCCACGCCGGACGGCACCTGCGTGCGCGACTACGTGCACGTCGCCGACCTCGCCGACGCGCACATCGCCGCGCTCGAGGCGCTGCCGCAGGTGCAGGGGTCGTTCAACCTCGGGACAGGGGCGGGCGACTCGGTGCGAGCGGTGCTCGACGCCGTGGAGGCGGTCACCGGTCTGACGCTCCGGCGCGAGACCGCGCCGCACCGCGCCGGCGACCCGCCGGTGCTCGTGGCGGGCAACCGCCGCGCGACCGAAGGACTGGGGTGGCGTCCGCGGCGCAGCCTCAAGGACGCCGTGAGCGATGCCTGGACCTGGATGGGCGCCCACCCGGACGGGTACGCGAAGCCCTGACCGCCGCGAGCGGTCAGACGGCGTGAGAGCCGGCGGCCGGGCGCTGGGCCCGGAGCGCGAAGGCTTAGGTCAGGCCACGGTCGCCGGCTCCGGGGCCAGCGACTCGAGGGTGATGGAGCCGAGCACGTCCATGAGCTGGCCCTGCGCGCGCAGCCACGCCTCGTGCGTGGTGCACGATGCGCTCCGCGCGCAGTCCTCCGGACTCAGTACGCACTGGTTGACGGTGATGGGCCCGTCGACGGCCTCGATGACCTGCGCCATGGTGATCTCGGAGGCCGGGTGCGCAAGGGCGAAGCCGCCGTGCGCACCGCGCTGGGAGACGCTGAGGCCGGCGCGGACGAGGCTCTGGAGGATCTTCGCGAGGAAGCTCTCGGGGATGTCCTGCGCCTCGCCGATCTCGTGCAGAGACGCAACGTGCCCCTCGGGGAACCCCGCCAGGTAGCTCATGGCCCGAATGGCGTACTCGGCGCCGCGTGTGAGTTGGAGTCCCATAGTCTTCGCCTTCTCTTCGAGACCGGACATTAACGGTCTGAATGGACTGTATCCCCGACGCACTTGCCCGGTCAACCGACGGAGCCGACCATATTAAGCGGCCGTTAAGGTTTGAAGAGAGCCGTCGGACCTCCCCCGGATAGTGCCGCTTTGCGGGCAAAACCCGGGTCGCGAGCAGCGTGCCGGCGGTGCTATCCTCCGTGGGCGCCCAGAGCGCGCTCCCCGCACGGAAGGACGAGAGTGAGACGATCCCTGGCCCTCATCGCCGTTGCCGCCGCCGTGGCCGCCGCCGCCGTGGTAGTGGTCGCCGGCATGAGCTCCGGCGACGGCGCAGGCGCCTCCGCGGACCAGGCGGCCGGCGCCGCCGGCGCGCTCCCCTCCGGCGCCACGGGCACTCTCCCCTCCGGACACCCCAGCATCGCCGTCCCCGTCGCCGACGAGCCCACTCCCGACCCCACCACCACGGACGCCGCGATCGCCCAGCTCGAGGGCGAGAACAGCCAGGACCCCGGCAACGTACAGGTGCTGCTGGGCCTCGGGAACGCGTACTTCATGCGGCAGCACTTGCAGCAGGCCGAGCAGGCCTACTCGCAGGCGCTGGCCCAGGAGCCGGGCAACACGGCTGCACAGGTCGGCTTGGCGATGGTGTGGCACGCGCAAGGCGCGTCCAAGCGCGCCGAGAAGACGCTCACCACCCTCATCAAGGCTCATCCGGACGACCAGGACGCCCACTACTCCCTGGCGATCGTCTGCTTCTCCGACGGCCGCACCGAAGAAGCCCGGCAGGAGTGGCAGACCGCGGCGCGTATCGATCCCTCCTCGGTGACGGGCCGGCGCTCCCAAAGCTTCGTCGACCTCATCGACGGCAACGAGTCGGCGACGCCCGCGGCCGGTAACTGAGCGGCTACTCCACGCGCGCGCCCAGCACGTCGCGCACGTGCGCGAGCGCGAACCGGTTGAACTCCGCCGCGTCGTGGCCGGGGGCGTCGTAGGTCTCCACCAGGTCCTTGTGCACCAGCACCTCGTAGCCGCGCACCTTGAGGTCGTACACGGTGTGCAGCACGCAGATGTCGGTGCACACGCCGGCGACCTCGATCACCTCGGGGTGGAGCTGCTGAAGGACCGCGTCGAGCTCCGTCCCGCGGAACCCGGAGAAGCTGTGCTTGCGCACCACGGTCCCGCGGTCAGCGAACTCCCTGAGCTCAGGGACGACCTCGTCCTCACCCGAGCCCTCCACGCAGTGCGGCGGGAACACGGCGAACTCGGGGTCGTCGCGCGTGTGTGTGTCGACGAGGAACACGATGGGGACGCCCTCCGCCTCCGACGCCGCCAGGTGCCGGCGGAGGCGCGGGACCACGGGGTCGTAGCGCGGGCTGTACAGGTTGCCGTGCCGGCAGAACCCGACCAGCATGTCGATGACGATGACGGCCCGCCGCGGCTGTGTGTTCTCGCTCTCCATACCGATGACATTCCCCGCGACAGTGGCTACGCCACGTGCTCCAGCCTCGGGTTGGGCCGGTAGATGCGCCCGACCTTGGCGCACGGCCGGCCCTCGAGCAGCACGACGTCGGCCGTGAAGTCGGTGTTGCCGCGCAGCAGGCTGCTGCCGACCCCGTAAGCGTCGGCGGGCACGCCGGCCTCCTCGAAGCGCCGGATACGCTCCGCGTCGAAGCCGCCGCTGACGACGATGTGCACCTGGTGGAACCCCTCGTCGTCGAGGGCGCGGCGCACGGCGCGTACCAGCTCCGGCGCCACTCCGTTGGGGCGGAAGCTGCCCATGTCGTCCCAGAGCGAGCGGTCGACCATGGTCTCGCTCGTGTCCAGACGCACGCCCCACAGGCGCTCGCCCAGGGCCCGGGCGCAGGCGAGGCTGGTGGCCACGCAGTCGTTGTCCCAGTCCACCAGCGCCGTGACGTTGGTCTCCGGGTAGTGGGCGTCGGCGAACGCCGCGGCCGCGGCCACGGTGTCGCCGCCATAGGCGGCGATGAGCGCGTGCGGGACGGTGCCTATGCCCTTGCCGCCCCACCACGAGGACTGGGCGTCGGTGCTCACGCCGATGGCCCCGGCGACGTGGGCGGCGTACCCGTCGCCGGTCTGCACCATGTAGTGGTCGAAGCGCGCGGGGAAGAAGAGGATCGGCTTGCCGCGAGCTGCCTCCACGACGCGGCGCACGTTGGTCCCTACGAGCGTGCGTCGCGAGAGGACGCCGAGGTACACGGTCTCGAGGTGGGCGAAGAGCCCGTAGTCGCCCTCGATGGTGAGCACCGTCTCCCAAGCGGCGACCTCGTCGCCGTCGTGCAGCGCGTGCACCTGGAGCTGCTCCCAGCCTTCCACCCACCGGCGAGCATCTCCCTCTCCCTCGTGGTGGCCCGAGCACAGGCGCAGCATGGCCAGGGCCTCGTCCATGCCGCCGAGCACGGCGTCGTCGTGCCTCTGGAAGACCTGCATGGTCACGCGCGGGTGCAGGTCTTTGGTCTCGAGGACGCGCTTGGCGCCGTTGAAGTACGCGTCGGTGTAGTAGCCCTCACGGATGCGGTCGACGGGGAGGGCGAAGACGTCCGGGTGGAGGCGCGGGCGCGACATGCGAGGATTGTACAGCTCAGAACCCCAGGCGTCCGGCCGCGACGTCGGCCATCTTGGCCGGCGTGACCACGAAGCGCAGGGTGTAGCGGCCGGCGCGCCCGAGCGTCAGGTCCATGAAGCGGTCGGGCCGCGGCGTGATCTTGCCCGAACCGCCCTCGAGCTCCCAGTACGGCGACGACGTGAACTTGAGCCAGTAGGTGCCCGGCCTGGTGACGGTGAAATCGATGCGCTGGTGGCCGACGCTGAGGATGGAGCCGGTGCCGGACTCCGGCTCCCGCGGCGTCGGGACCAGTAGCGGCTTCGCGTCGATGAGGCGGTAGATGCGCCAGGCCCCGGTCTGCTCCACGAACAGGAACGCCGGGGAGCCGGAGAGCAGCTTGGCCTCCCGCTTGCTCCAGGGGTCCAGCGGCCCGTCCACCGGCAGGAAGATGTACTGCACGCCCATGCTCTGCAGCCAGGCCACGTAATCAGCCGCGTCGTAGGGCGTGTAGAACAGCCCGTTGTGGATGGCGTCGGCCTGCCGGTACCAGCCGCGTGTGATGGGGAAGCCGGCCTCCGGGAAGTACAGGGCCTCCCAGTGGCGGCGAAGGGCCACCACGTGGAACCGGTAGTCGGGGTCGTAGAGGTCGCGCGCCGCCGACAGGGCGGGAGCGAAGTAGGCGCGTGTGGTCTGCGGGCGCTCGACGGCGTTGAAGAAGTGGCTGGTCGCCGTTCCGAACTGCAACAGCGCGAACGCCACGATGGGGACGATGGCGAGGTCTCCGTACCGGAACGGCGGCCGCAGCCGCGTGTGGCGCAGCATGAGCAGCAGGGGCAGCCCGAACACCATGAAGAAGCGCCCGATGTTGTTGCCCAGCGGGCTGCCCGGCGTGACGAACGAGCCGACGCAGAGCACGGCATAGACGAGGAACAGAATCACGAACGGCCGGCGCGGATGGGCCGCGTTCACGCCGGCCAGCCCCACGCCAACGAGCGCGAACCCGAGGTACACCATGAGCTGCGAGGTCTCGTTCAGGTAGTCGCCGGGCTCGGAGAAGGTCCAGCCGAGCAGGAACCGGGCGATGACGGCCGAGGCGACGGCGGCGAAGAACACGAGGTACCGCCGCCGGGCGGCCGGGCGGCAGATGAGGTCGGTGAGGACGAAGGGCGCGACGACGACCAGCCCCATGGGGTTGCAGAAGATGCCCATCGCCACCGGCAATGCCGCCCACACGGGGTGCCGCCGGGCGATCAGGGCGAGGCCGGCCAACGTCAGGGCCAGCGCCAGTACGAACGGGTCCTGGCCGTGGGCCAGGTACAGCGTCATCACGAGGGCCATGCCCCAGGCCGGCCAGATGTCGCCGATCTTCCACAGGTCGCGCGCGTACACGTAGAAGGTCAGCGGGACGGTGCCGGCCGCGACGACGACGATCAGGGCGCCGGGGACGTACTGTGCCAGCCAGTAGAAGATGAAGCCGTAGGTGATGGCGCCGTGACCGCCGCCGTACCAGTACGCGTCCCAGAAGACGGAGCCGCCGTGGCGCAGGAGGTAGATCTTGTAGTCGTGCGCGGCGTCGTCCCAGCCGGGCACGCCGGCGCGCCACATGAGCACCGTGACCAGAGCGACTGCCACGGTGCTGACGAGCCAGAGCGCCAGCAGGCCGCGGCGCGAGCGCAGCCGGAACTCGACGGACGCCAGCTTCACGCGCCCGGCGCCGCCTGCCGCATCGCGGCGACGAAGCCGGCGGCCAGGCCGGGCGTCGCCGGCAGGGAGGGCACGAGCGTGGTGGCGAGACAGCGCTCGTGCACGAACCCCTCGACCTGGCCTTCTTCGCCGGCGCCTCCCAACCGCCAGGCGAACGACTCCTGCTGGAGGGTCAGGAACTCGAGGTCGAACAGCTCGTAGAGGGTGGTCTCGCCCTGCGCGTAGGGATTCTCGCGCGCGGCGGAGGCCTCGACGTAGTGCGGCCGCTCGTACCACTCGAGGAGCTCGGCCTCAGCCGGCAGGACGCCGGCAAGCTCGTGCGAGCGCCCGCGGCTGTCGGCGAGGCGGCGGAGCAGCAGCAGCGCGCCGCCGCCCAGCGCCAGCGTGGGCAGGCCGGCCGCGATGGCCTCGGCGAACGCCGTCTTGAGCGCCTCGTTGGCGGCGAACGTGCCCAGCTCCTTCTCGTCGAGCAGACCGGTGAGGAACAGCCCGGCGACCCCGGAGGGGAGCGCCGCGTCATGCGCGAGGCGCAGCGGCGCGAGCTCGAGTCCCAGAGCCTTGAAGTGGTCGATGGCCTCGAGCGCGAACGGCTCGAGCGGAGGCCCCCAGGCGACGGCGAGCTTGAGCCCGGCGGCCGCGGGCAGCGGCGCCAGCAGCCGGCGCGGCCGCGCCGGCAGGAAGCCGCGCCGGGCGGCCGCAGCCTCGATCCCGGCGCGGTCCAGGTAGGTGGCGGCCTCGCGGCACAGCGCAGCCTCGCCGCCCTTGACCGCCTGGGGCCCGATCTGGCGCAGCGACCCCGCGGCGCCGAGGCCGTACTGCCGCGCGAACTGCTCACTGAGCTGCGGCGGCACCCAGCCGAGCACCGGCAGCTTCGCCACGTCCTCGATGATGTCGCGCAGCCCGGCCGCCTGCGTAGGCTCGTCGCCGCCGACGACGATGACGCCGGCGAGCTCGGCGCCGCGGGCCAGCAGCTTGAGGCCGTACACCCAGGCGCCGACGGTGGCGCCGCGCTCGCGCGCGTCGACGACCAGCACGAGCGGCGCGTCGAGGGACAGCGAGACGTCGAGGCCGCGCGAGCCCTTGACGTCCTCCCAGCGGTCCAGCACCGGCTCGACGGCGACGACCACGGTGAGGTCGGTCGCGTCCGCCCACAGGTCGTACAGTTCGCCAGCGGCGGCGTCGTCCAGGAGCCTGGGGTCGAGGATGCGCGGCGTGCGGGCGGCGGAGCCGTAGCAGAGCCGCCACAGCGGCAGGTCGGCGCCCAGCAGCACCGGGCGGACGGCGCGCTCGTCCGCGAACGCGGCGAGCAGCGCGCCGGCGGCCAGCGCGACGGCTGGACCCGGCTCGAGCCCGCAAAGGACCAAGCGAGGGGCGGACATGACGGGCGTCCTCCTTTCGGCCGGCGGGCTCCCACGGTGGGCGGCGGCGGGCCACCGGAGGGGATTCCGGGGACCGGGGATAGAATACCCTACCAGCGTTTCGGAGGAGGACTGGCCACCGCATGGACCTGCGCGCGCAACTGCACGACGCCATGTGGGTTCGCGTGCTGTTCACGCTTGCGCTGCTCACCGGCGTCCTCTGGGTACAGATCGACCACCACGGGGTGGTGCCCGGCGAGGTGCTCGTCGGCGTCGCCGTGGTGGCGCTGGTCAACCTGCCCATGTACATCGTGGAGCGGCGGGTGCCCGCGCGCGCCGCCGCCACCGTCATGGTCATCACCGACCTGGCATTGGTCACCGCCGCCATCATCTACTCCGGCGGTGCCCTGAGCGCAGAGGGCATCTTCTACGTCTGGCCCATCGTCTTCTCGGCCGTCCTCCTGCCCGCCTGGGCGCCCTACGCCGCGGCAGGCGCCGCCGGCGCCGCCTACATCGCCGTCTGGGAGCTGCAGCACCTCAGCTTGCTCGCCGTCTCGACCACGGTGGCGGAGATCCACGTCCCGCCCAACTGGATGCTCATCACGGTGTTCCTGCACGTGGCCGCGTTCATGCTCGTGGCGCTGGTCAGCGGGCGCCTGGCCCAGGCGCTCATCGGGAGCAGCGCCGAGCTTCTCCGGCGCCAAGGCCGACACCGAGGAGCAGTTACGCCGCATGCAGGCCACCAACGAGCAGCTGCGCATCATGGGCGAGAGCAGCCGCGCCTTCCTCCGGTATCAGGACGTAGCCGGGCTGATGCCGGACGCGCTGGTGCAGATCGCCGGGGCGACCGGCGTGCGCCGCGGCTTCGCGCTCATCCTCAACCACAACTCCGGCGACCACGAAGAGCGCGGCATGGTCGGCGACATCACCCCGGACGAGGTGCACCGGTACAAGGAGAGCGGCATCATCGAGGTCGCGAGGGCCGGCGCACAGCGCTGCGAGGCGGTCACCGACCCGCAGGTCGGCCGCCTGCTCAAGGTCATGGAGAAGGACGGCCACCGCGGGTTCTTGGTGGCGCCGCTCGAGGCCAAGCACGAGATGCTCGGCGTGGTCTGCCTGCCGTATCGCTCCGGCGAAGCGGTGCCGGAGCCGGCGGTGGCCACCCTGCGCGCCCTGAGCGACCAGGTGGCGCTCGTCGTGCGCAACATCCAGTACAACGAGGAGCTGGCGCGCAAGAACGAGGAGCTCACGCACCTCGACCAGCTCAAGAGCGACTTCATGGCCACCATGAGCCACGAGTTGCGCACCCCGCTCACCTCCATCATCGGGTACAGCGACATGCTGCTCAGCGGCATGACCGGCGAACTCAACGAGAAGCAGTCGGCGTTCGTCGACAGCATCCTCAAGGGCGGCGAGTCGTTGCTCAACCTCATCAATGACGTGCTCGACCTGACCAAGATCGAGGCGGGCCGCCTGGAACTCAACCGCGAAGCGGTCGACCTGCGGGCGGCCCTCCTCGGCGTCCTCCCCGTGGTCAAGCCGCGGGCGCAGGACAAGCGCATCCGCATCAGCACGTTCCTGCCCACAGACCTGCCCCTCGTGTGGGCCGACCCCGGCAAGCTCAACCAGATCCTGCTCAACCTCATCACCAACGGCATCAAGTACACACACGAGAACGGCAGCGTCAGCGTCGAGGCGCGCACCGTCGACGACCTGGTGGAGATCTGGGTGAACGACACCGGCATCGGGATCGCCCGGGAAGACCAGGACAAGGTCTTCCAGCGGTTCACGCAGATCGACTCGTCGGCGACGCGCTCCCAGGGCGGCACGGGCCTCGGCTTGGCCATCGTGCGCGAGCTGGTGGAACTCCACGGCGGCACCATCCGCATGCAGAGCAAGCTCGGCAAGGGCTCCAGCTTCATCTTCAGCATGCCGATATCAACCAGGCCGGCCGACCCGCTGGCCGCGGGCAAGATCAGTTAGAGGGAGGAGCGCAGAATGGCGAACGCCATCCTGGTAGCAGACGACGACCCTGACATCCTGAGCATCGTCTCCATGTCCCTGGAGACCCAGGGATACGCGGTGTACAAGGCCACCAACGGCCGTGAGGCCGTGGACCTCGCCCGCGAGCATCACCCCGACCTCATCCTGATGGACATGATGATGCCGGTCGTCAGCGGTTACGAGGCCGTGGGCGAGCTCAAGGCCGACGCGACCACCAAGGACATCATCGTCGTCGGCCTGTCGGCCAAGGCCATGGCCACCGACATGGAGCGGGCGACGGACGTCGGCATCGACGGCTACATCACCAAGCCGTTCCGCATCGCCCAGGTCCTCTCCGTGGTGGAGAGCTACCTGGTCAAGTAGGGCAGGGGCAGGAGCCGGCGACTCCGCGGCGTAAGGTTCAGGCGATGAGCACGTCCCGCCATGAGCCCACTCCCCAGCCTCCGCTGATCTGTGTCGCGGACGTCGACACGCGTCTCAGCTGCAGCTGCTACTGCGCCGTCTGCCCGTACTACACGCGCGACCGGCGCATCGGCGAGCGGCGCAACACGCACCGGCCCACGCACGACCGGCGCATCCTCAACCGGTTCACAGGCTGACGGCCGCGGAGCGGCGTGTGCTCCAACGCTCGTCGCGCCGCACGACGCTCCCCTCTTATGGTGCTTTGACATCTGCCGATACCGTGAGTAGGCACGACAAGCCCCCGAACCGAGGCCAGTCACGGCCAGACCACCCGAGCAGAGACGAGGCGCCGGCCTCGGATACGACAGAGGCGTCAGTCTCGAGCTGAAGACGACGGCCGTCGTAGCCGTCGCCGTCGTAGCCGCGTTCCTCACCTTCGCCTTCGTCATCGACCGCGAGTCGATCTGGCAGATGGCCGCCGTGTTCCTGGCGCTCCTCGCCGCCATCGCCGTCGTGTTCGACCTCTGGGTCTACCGCCCGGTGGGCGGGCTCATCCGCCGCGCCCGCAAGCGCCTCGGCGGCAACTTCGAGCGCAGCGACCCGCGCTACCGCGACGAGATCAAAGAGCTCGGCTACCTGATCGGCACCCTCATCGCTGTGTTCACCGCGTCGGAGGACAAGGAGTGGGTGTCGCAGAGCATCAAGGACGACCTGGAGCGCGTCCAGTCGCTCAACCGGCAACTCGTGGACGTCAGCATCATCGGCCGCGAGATGAACGCCGCCCTGCCCTACCGCGAGACGGTGGAGCGGGTACTCTCGCGCAGCCGCTCGTTCCTGCACGCGGACTTCGCGGCGCTCCTCCTGCTCGACCCCGAGGCCCGCGCCTTCTCACTCGAGGGGGCGCAGGGCGTACTCACCCCCACGCTCTCGGCCGAGTGCTGCGCCTACACGCCGGACTGCCCGGTGCGCCAGGCGATCGCCTCCGGCGAGATCACGCGCGTAGAGGGCCACAGCTGCTCGCTCTTCCCCCAC
>CAVOMB010000005.1:0-20637 GCA_963696935.1 uncultured Thermoleophilia bacterium
ATGGCCTCCGTGGGCGAGCCCATCGATCCCAACAGCTGGATGTGGTACTACGAAAGTAGGCAAGGGCCGCATCCCGCTGAGCGACAGTGGCGGCAGACCGAGACCGGCGGGCACATGATCGCCCCGCTGGCCGGCGCCATGACGCTCAAGCCGGGTTCCGCCGGCTGGCCGTTCTTCGGCGTGCAGACCGCCGTGCTCACCGACAAGGCGCGGCGTTGGCGAGGACGGTCTTCTACCTCCGTCATCACCGCTCCGTGGCCCGGCATGATCCCGCGGCACAGGGCGACGATGAGGGCAAGCGCTTCAAGGACGTCTACTTCTCGATGTCGTCACCACCGGCGACGGCTGCGCCATCGACGCAGACGGCGACCACTGGCTTAAGGGCCGCATCGACGACGTGCTCAACGTCTCCGGTCACCGCATCGGCACCTCCGACGTCGAAGGCGCGCTCGTGAGCGTCCCGAGGTCGCCGAGGCCGCCGCGGTCGGACCCGCACCCCATCAGGCACGGGCATCTACGCTTACGTCGTGCTCAACGACGGCGTGGAGCCGAGCGACGACCTCAAGAAGTCCTTGGTCGTGCACGTGCGCAAGGTCGTGGGCCCCATCGCCACGCCCGACAAGATGCAGTTCGCGGCCACCGGCCTGCCGAAGACCCGCTCGGGCAGGATCATGCGCCGCATCCTCACAGTCGCCGAGGGCGAGTTCGACGCGCTGGGCGACACGTCCACGCTGGCCGACCCGGCCGTCGTCGACGACCTCAAGGCCAACAAGCAGGGTCTCCGCTTCAGAGAGACGAACGCTCGAAGAGGGCGGGCAGGCGGAAGGCCGCCCGCCCTTCTTCTCGTACGCGGACGTCCGCCGGCCCGCACGCGTCGACGCCGGGACCCTGGGCCAAGCGGCTCCCGAGTTACCAAGCGCGACGTGGCGGCCGGCGCGGCCGCAGGGGGTGCGGGACTCGTCCTCCTGACGCTGTCGGTGGGCCAGTTCCTGAGGATCCTGGACAGTATCGGTGATGAACGTGTCCATCGCCACGGTGGCGGAGGACGTCGGGACCACCGTGAGCGGCATCCAGACGGCCATCACGCTGTACATGCTGGCGATGGCCACCACGATGGTCACCGGTGGCGTGGAGGACCGGCTGATCGAGAAGCGAGGAGCCGCTCATCGACCCGGCCGTCCTCAAGAACAACCACCTGCTGGCCTCATCACGTTCCTCTTCCAGTCTGCAGGCCTCCATCTTCTTCGTCGTCCCTCTGTTCCTCTCGGTGGCCCTCGGGATGAGCGCGATCGACACGGGGCTGCGCATCCTGCCGGCTCTCGCTCTCGCTGCTGGTGGCCGCCATCTGCATCCGCTCGCCCGCACGCCGACCCGCGCCGCGTGAGCCGCATCGGCATCGTCCTCACCCTCGCCGGATCCTGCTGCCATCGGGGGGATCGACCTCGACGCCAGCGCCGGCGTGGTGCTGGTCCCGATGCTCCTGATCGGGTTCGGCATCGCGGCGCCGCGCTGGGCACGGCCATCGCCGGCACGGTCCCGCCGATCGTGCTGACCGGCGCATTCCTGACCGCGTTCACCAACAACCCGGACATCCCGCAGGAGGTCAAGGACCAGGCCGACGTGCAGCCGGCCTCCGGCATCCCGTTCATGTCCGACGCCGCTGTCCAGGACGCCATGCAGCAGGCCGGCCAGAGCCCGGAGGTCACGCAGGCCCGCCGTGGACGCGAACCGCAGCGCGCGCGTCGAGGCCCTGGACGTACCTGTCGGTGCTGGCCGTCATCGGGGTGGTGGGCCCTTCCTACGCGGCGCATCCCGCGGTCGCATCCGGGGACCGGCGCCGCCGGACGAGGCCGCCGCCAGGCTGAGCGCTCGCCGGGCGGCGCGGACCAGGGAGGCCGACGGCGAACAGGGGGCGCCCCGGCATCGCCGGGGCCTTGTTGGAAGCTCAGCCAGAGCGCGACAGGGGCTACCGGACGCCGTGGGCGTAGCGTGGCCGTGGGCCCTGTGGAGACGACGATGCTCACGGTGGTGCCCGCGAGGCATCCGGCCTGCGGAGCCTGCGAGACGACGCGCCGGGTGCGCTGTCGCTGGACGCGCGGTGACGACGACCTTGAAGTCGGCGCGCAGAGGGTCGCCAGCGCGCCTGCGAACTGCCTTCATCGGGCACGGCGACGGGTGTGGCCGTCGGCTGCGGCTTGCCGGTCGGTCACGGCCGAGCCCTCGGCGACCTTGTCGCCGGCCGGGTGCATCAGGCCCTTGAGCCTCCGCCTCTGCACCTTGGTGATCGTGCCGGTCTTGAGGCCGGCGTCCGCCAGCGTCGTGGCAGCCGATCCCGGTCACGACGAGCCCGTGGACCACGCCTTTGACGGCGCCGACGGCGCCCTCGTGGCGCGGGAGCAGCTCGAGGGCGTGGTCCAGCCGCCGCAGCTCATCAACCCGGAGGTACCGCCGGCGCTGGCGCAGATCGTCATGCGCGCGCTCTCCAAGGACCCAGGCGCGCGCGGTACCGCGGCGCAGTTCCAGGCGGACATCGAGCGGGTGCTGCGCTCGGCCCAGGTCGTCGAGCCGCCGCCCCCGCCGCGGCGGAGCAAGGCGTGGGTCTGGGTGCTGGTCGTCGTCATCCTCGCGCTCGCCGCGCTCGGGGCGGCGTACGCGCTCGGGGCGTTCGGCGGCGGCAAGGGCGACACCAAGGTCCCGGACGTGACCGGGATGACGCAGAAGAAGGCTGCCACGACGCTGGCGGACGCCGGCCTCAAGACCGGCACGATCACCAAGGTGCAGAGCGCGGAGGCTCCCGAGGGGACCGTGGTCGCGCAGTCGCCGGCGGCCGGCGACAAGGTCGCCGAGGGCTCGGCCGTCGACCTCGAGGTGGCCGGCAAGCCGCAGCCGACGGCCACACCCGTCGCCGTGCCGGACGTCGAAGGCAGTTCGCAGGCCGCGGCTGTGGCGACCCTGTCGGGCGCCGGCTTCAAGGTCGTCGTCACCAGCGCGTCCAGCGACAGCGCACCTGCGGGCACCGTCGTCTCGCAGGCTCCGCAGGCCGGAGTGCTGGCCTCGCAGGGCACCACCGTGAGCATCGTCGTCTCCACAGGGCCCACGGCCACGCCTACGCCCACGGCGTCCGGTAGCCCCTGAGTCGCGCTCTGGGCTGAGCTTCCAACGAGAGGGGGCGCCCCGGCGATGCCGGGGCGCCCCCCTGTCGTTCGCATCGGTCGCGCGCCCTCGCCTGGGTCCGCGCCGCCCGGCGAGCGCTCAGCCTGCCGCGGCGGCCTCGTCCGGCGGCGCCGGTCCCCCCGGATGCGACCGCGGGATGCGCCGCGTAGGGAAGAGGGCCACCACCCCGATGACGGCCAGCACCGACAGGGTCACGTCCAGGGCCTCGACGCGCGCGCTGCGGTTCGCGTCCACGGCGGCCTGCGTGACCTCCGGGCTCTGGCCGGCCTGCTGCATGGCGTCCTGGACGGCGGCGTCGGACATGAACGGGATGCCGGAGGCCGGCTGCACGTCGGCCTGGTCCTTGACCTCCTGCGGGATGTCCGGGTTGTTGGTGAACGCGGTCAGGAATGCGCCGGTCAGCACGATCAGCAGGACCGTGCCGGCGATGGCCGTGCCCAGCGCGGCGCCGCGATGCCGAACCCGATCAGGAGCATCGGGACCAGCACCACGCCGGCGCTGGCGTCGAGGTCGATCCCCCCGATGAGCAGCAGGATCCCGGCGAGGGTGAGGACGATGCCGATGCGGCTCACGCGGCGCGGGTCGGCGTGCGGGCGCAGACGCGGGATGCCGATGGCGGCCACCAGCAGCGAGAGCGAGAGCGGCAGGATGCGCAGCCCCGTGTCGATCGCGCTCATCCCGAGGGCCACCGAGAGGAACAGAGGGACGACGAAGAAGATGGACGCCTGCAGGAAGAACTGGAAGAGGAACGTGATGAGGCCGCCCAGCAGGTGGTTGTTCTTGAGGACGGCCGGGTCGATGAGCGGCTCCTTGCGCTTCTCGATCAGCCGGTCCTCCCACGAGAAGAGCCGCCGGTGATCATCGTGGTGGCCATCACCAGCATGTACAGCGTGATGGCCGTCTGGATGCCGCTCACGGTGGTCCCGACGTCCTCCGCCACCGTGGCGATGGACACGTTCATCACCGAACTGTCCAGGATCATCAGGAACTGGCCCACCGACAGCGTCAGGAGGACGAGTCCCGCACCCCCTGCGGCCGCGCCGGCCGCCACGTCGCGCTTGGTAACCGGGAGCCGCTTCCGGCCCAGGGTCCCGGCGTCGACGCGTGCAGGGCCGGCGGACGGTCCCGTACGAGAAGAGGGCGGGCGGCCTTCCGCCTGCCCGCCCTCTTCGAGCGTTCGTCTCTCTGAAGCGGAGACTACTGCTTGTTGGCCTTGAGGTCGTCGACGACGGCCGGGTCGGCCAGCGTGGACGTGTCGCCCAGCGCGTCGAACTCGCCCTCGGCGATCTTGCGCAGGATGCGGCGCATGATCTTGCCCGAGCGGGTCTTCGGCAGGCCGGTGGCCGCGAACTGCATCTTGTCGGGCGTGGCGATGGGGCCCACGACCTTGCGCACGTGCACGACCAAGGACTTCTTGAGGTCGTCGCTCGGCTCCACGCCGTCGTTGAGCACGACGTAAGCGTAGATGCCCGTGCCCTTGATGGGGTGCGGGTAGCCGACCACGGCGGCCTCGGCGACCTCGGGAGCGCTCACGAGCGCGCCTTCGACGTCGGAGGTGCCGATGCGGTGACCGGAGACGTTGAGCACGTCGTCGATGCGGCCCTTGAGCCAGTGGTCGCCGTCTGCGTCGATGGCGCAGCCGTCGCCGGTGGTGAAGTAGCCGGGGAACATCGAGAAGTAGACGTCCTTGAAGCGCTTGCCCTCATCGTCGCCCCAGGTGCCGCGGATCATGCCGGGCCACGGAGCGGTGATGACGAGGTGACCGTCCTCGCCGACGCCGGCGGGCTCGCCCTTGTCGGTGAGCACGGCGGTCTGCACGCCGAAGAACGGCCGGCCGGCGGAACCCGGCTTGAGCGTCATGGCGCCGGCCAGCGGGGCGATCATGTGCCCGCCGGTCTCGGTCTGCCACCACGTGTCGCTCAGCGGGATGCGGCCCTTGCCGACCTTTTCGTAGTACCACATCCAGCTGTTGGGATCGATGGGCTCGCCCACGGAGGCCATGAGGCGCAGGCTCTCCATGGGGTGCTTCATCGGCCACTCGTTGCCCTGGCCGATGAGGCTGCGGATGACGGTCGGTGCGGTATAGATGGTGGTGGCCTTGTGCTTCTCGACGACCTGCCAGTAGCGGTCCGGCTCCGGATAGGTCGGCAGACCCTCGTAGAGGAGGCTGGTGGCGCCGAGGGCGAGCGGGCCGTACACGATGTAGCTGTGGCCCGTGATCCAGCCGATGTCGGCGGTGCAGAAGTGCACGTCGTCGTCGTGGATGTTGAAGACATACTTCGTGGTGTCGTGCGCGTACAGCAGGTAGCCACCCGTGGTGTGGATGACGCCCTTGGGCGTGCCCGTGGAGCCGGAGGTGTAGAGGATGAAGAGCGGGTGCTCAGCATCGACCGGCACGCACTCGCACTCGGTCGAGATGTCCGGAGCGGCCATCTCGTCGTGGTACCAGAGGTCGCGGCCTTCCTTCATCGGCACGTCGCCGTCGACGCGCTTGATGACGATGACCTTCTCGACCGTCGTCTCGCCCTGGACGGCGACGTCGGCGTTGGTCTTGCTGGGCGTGCTCTTGGCGCCGCGGTGACCCTTGTCGGCGCAGATGAGGATCTTGGCGCCGCTGTTGTCGATGCGGGCCTTGAGGGCCTCGGCGCTGAAGCCGCCGAACACCATCATGTGGATGGCGCCGATGCGCGCGCAGGCGAGCATGACGATCGGCAACTCGGCGATCATCGGGAGGTAGAGGGCGACGCGGTCACCCTTTTTGACGCCGTGCTTCTTGAGGACGTTGGCGAACTTGCTGACCTCGTCCTTGAGCTGGGCGTACGTGTAGGAGTACGTGTCGCCCGGGTCGCCCTCGAAGACGATCGCGGGCTTGGCGCCCTTGCCGGCCTCGACGTGACGGTCCACGCAGTTGTACGCCGCGTTGAGCTCGCCGCCCTCGAACCACTTGATGTACGGCTTGGGGTCGAAGCTCCAGTCGAGGACCTTGTCCCACTTCTTCGTCCAGACGAGGGCGTCCTCGGCGCGGTCCGCCCAATACCCCTCGGGGTCCTCGACGGAACGCTTGTAGTCGGCCTCGTACTGCTCCATCGAGGAGTAATACGCGGTCTTCTGGAACTCGGGCGTCGGCGGGAAGAGCTTAGGCTCGTCAGCCACCCTGTTCACCTCCCATGGATCTTTCACTGATCCGATAGCTGGATGATTCCTCCCGCGGGGTGCCCCCGAGGGGGGGTGCGGGGGGCTCGTCCGCAACCGGCGGGAGTACCAGGATCTCCGCGCGGCGGGACCTGCCAGCGATGCGACCATAGTCGCCGCTTCGTGATGCCCTCTGGTCCTGGACCGTGTGGGCCGTGCGGCGGCAATGCGCGCCTCGCTCCTTGGGCTGGGCCAATGGGCAACGCTACTGATGGACAGTAGGAAAAGCAAGCGTCCGGGCGACGGTTCATCGGGATGGATGAACGAGATGCCGAAGAGTGGCTCTTGCGGAGGGTCATCCCGGAAACACGGCCGAGGATGAGGTCCGTGACCGGAAACGTGTGCGTCAGATGTACAGCCGGCGCACGAGCTCGACCAGCTCGTCGACGGTCAATCCCAGCCCCCTGTAGAAGGGGAGATCCCTTTCCAGCCGCCGCCGCGCGAGCTCGTCTCGCTTGTCGTCCAGCTCGTCGCCATGACGGTCGGAGACGTACGTCCCCTTGCCGACGACACCGTAGATGAACCCGCCGTGCTCCAGCTCTTCCCACGCCTTCTTCGCGGTGATCACGCTCACCTCGAGTTGGCGTGCGATGGTGCGGATGGGGGGAGAGGCGAGCCGGGAGGGATCTCCCCCTTCACAATCTGTGCCGAGATTTGATCCGCGATCTGCCGGTAGATCGGCGCGCCGGAAGCCGCGGAGACGATGATGTCCATCGGGAGGGCGCGCCCCAGACTACAGGTCGACCGTCTCGAAGATGGCCACCGCTCGTCCGTTGGCCCAGAGCGTCGCGCCGACGAAAGCCGCGACTCCGACTGCCAGGACGGCCAGCTGGTAGGGCAGGTGACCGAGCCCGTTGTCGTTGAGCAGCCGCGAGACCGCAGGAACGACGAGGGCGATAGTATCGAGCAGCGCCGTCACCGACAGGGCGATCAGCGATCCTCCAAGGAGTGGCCAGAGAAGACGGTACGGCTTCTTGTAGCTTCCCACGATGAAGATGGCGTTGAAGATCGCGTACATGAGGAACACGCTGCCGAAGAAGGCGACGTTCGTGTTCATGCTCGCTTCGTTCTCTATTGGATAGAGCCATAGCCTGACGGCGGCGCAGGCCGCCGCAAGGAGGACGTAGAGGAGTTCCCATCCGGCGATGACCCAGGTCCTCGCGGTCACGACGTCTCTCTTGCGCACGGGCAGCAGCGTGGTGAAGGTCAGGTTGTCGTTCGCCTTGTCAGTCTGCACGACCACCATCAGGAGGATGAACACGTAGATGAAGGCGATGCAGTACAGCCACTGCGGAATGAGCAGCAGTGCGGCGAGGCTCAGAAACGCCCACTCGCCGGGGTGCAGGTTGAGTCGCAGTTCCTTGCGGATCAGATCCTTCAGCATGGATGGTCACCCCTCCGCCGCGGCGCGGTCGGACCGCTCGCAGTAGATCATGATGTCTTCGATGTCGACGGGCTCCACTGTCAACCCCGTCGCGGGGATGCGGTCCGCCTTCATCAGGCCCTTGAACCCGAAGTCGGATCGCTTGAGACCGACGAGCGCCGTCTTGAGCTGATCGGTGAGCTCGTCGTTCGTCCCTTTCACGATCCTGTAGGAGTCCAGGAAGCTCTCCTTGTCGTCGCTTGCGACGAGTCGGCCCTTCGCGATGTACGTGACGAAGTCGGCGCACTTGTCCAGGTCGGACGTGATCTGCGTCGAGAAGAGGATGCTCTTGGCCCCGTCCTCGATGACCATGCGGAAGATGTCGAGCACCTCTGCGCGCGAGACGGGATCGAGACCTGAGGTCGGTTCGTCGAGCATCAGCAGCGAGGCTCCGTGGGAGAGAGCCAGCGCCAGAGCGTACTTGACCTTCATTCCTGAGCTCAGCTGCTCCACCTTCTTGTTCTCGTCCAGATCGAACTGGGCTAGATAGGACCGGTAGGCTGTCTCGTCCCAGCGATCGTAGAACCGGCGATAGGTGTCGGTGAGACGGCGGAGTGTGGTGCGCGGGTAGTAGGCGAAGCCCCCCAACATGAAGCCCACATCCTGCTTCAGTTCCAGCTCGTGTGCACGGAAATCCCGGCCCAGGACAGAGACGGTGCCTGAGTCGGGACGAACGAGGTTCATGATGGACTTCAGAGTGGTCGTCTTGCCTGCGCCGTTTCGACCGATGAACCCCATGATGTAGCCGGGTTCGAGGCTGAAGGAGACGTCGTCCAGCACGAAGCTCTCATACCGCTTCGTCAGATGCCGGACATCTAAGAGTGCCATCGGGACCCCCCAGTGTATATATCGTACATACACAATATGTCGCCTCTTGGAGGTCGTCAAGCTCGCCGTTGGCACGCAGGGGTATGCCTGAGTCTCTTGGAAGAGAGTCGCTGGCACGCCCGCGGCGGCCTGCGGCGGGGGTGCCGGCTGGGTGCGGTGGTGGGCGATGTTGGATTTGAACCAACGACCTCCCGCGTGTGAGGCGGGCGCTCTCCCGCTGAGCTAATCGCCCACGGGTCCTGGCGCGGCCGGACGGCCCGTAGGGGTAGCGAGGATACCACAGGCCGTACGGCGGGGAAAACGAGGGCATGGATGTCCTCGAGCGCATCCGGCGCGGCTACCACGCAATCGGTCACGGCGCGTCCAGCGACGTCCTCGCGATGTTCCACCAGGAGCAGTCAGACCCTCCGGAATGGGTGATCGACAGCAGCACCCACCTCTCGCCCACGCGTGACGTGGTCGCGATGGACCTCTTCCTCGGTGCGATCCCGTCTCACTGGGAGGTGACCGGCGTCGACCTGCGCCGCTGGGACTTCTCCGAGCGCAGAGGCAGGCTCGTGGTGACCGGCCGGTTCCGCACCCGGCCCAGGGGCACATGGGACGTCATGCGCCTGCCGTTCATCCACGTCTGGAGCGTCGACGACCAGGATCAGGTGCGCGGCGTGTTCGACTACCTGGCCGGCGTCGAGGTCAGGCGTCTCGAGGACGTGCGGCGGCGCGACTGGCGTTTCTGGCGCCGCCGGCGCGCGGCGTGACGCGGGGCCGCACGGCGTAGCGGGGGCTGCCGGCGCAGCCAGAGTCAGAAGACGATGGCGTCGCCGCCGTCTCGCAGGCGCCTGCGGCGGTCCTTGTAGTCGGGGAGCACGTCGGCGACCCGCCGCCAGAACTCTCTGCCGTGGTTGGGCTCGTGCAGGTGCGCGAGCTCGTGCACGACCACGTAGTCGATCAGGTCCGCCGCCTGCGTGACCAGCTGCCAGTGGAGCGTCACCGTGAGCGTGCCGTGCTCGCACACGCCCCAGCGGCGTTTGCCGAGGTCGCGGACGACGACGCGCGCCGGAGCGGCGCCGACGAGTGGGACGAAGCGGGCGACCGCGGCCTCGACGTACTCGGTCGCCCGCGCCTGGTACCAGGCGAGCAGGGCGCTTCGCGCCTCGCCGTCCAGGGAGTCGTCCATCTCGAGCGTGCCGTCGCCCAGGGCGACCGGCTGGGCCGGAGCGGCGGCGAGGACGAGACGGTAGTCGCGCCCGAGGTAGGGGAAGAGCTCGCCGGCGACCACTCGTCGCGGCTGGGGCGGCGGCCCCAGCGCCTCGAACTCGGCGAGCTTGCTCCGCACCCACGGCAGCTTCTTGCGCACCACGGCCTCGAGCCTTCGCTGCGAGGTGCGGATCGGCGCGGCGAGGACGAGCTCGCCGTCGCGCTTGACGGTGATGCCCACCGTGCGCCGTCGCCTGCTCCAGCGCACGGCGAAACGCAGGCCGTCCACGGTGACGGAGTCGATGGGGGCGCGGCGGAGGGTCACGCAGGCATGGTAGCGCACCCGGGGAGGCGGCGCGGCGCGGCCGCTGCCGCGCGCTCTCGCCGCATCCGGCCCCGTACGCGGCAAGGGCGGCCTCCCGAAGGAGGCCGCCCTTGCCGCGGCACCAGGCTGTTCCGCGTGGCTAGGCCTTACGGACGTTGCTCGCCTGCATTTTGCCGTTCTGGCCCTCGGTCACGTCGAACGTGACGTGATCGCCCTCGTCGAGGGTACGGAAGCCATCGGCCTGGATCTCACGGAAGTGAACGAACAGGTCGTCGCCATCCTCACGAGAGATGAAGCCGTAGCCCTTAGCCGCGTTGAACCACTTGACGGTGCCTTCTGCCATTTTGACGCATCCTTTTCCGCCCTCGAAGGGCTTAAACGAAGCGACGCGACCGAGTGCCGGGATCCGCTGTGCACGCCGGCGGAAGGAACAGGGTCACGCCGCCAACTCTTTGGGCCACCTGTTGGCCCGTGCGCGTCATATTATCGCAACTTGTCAAGAAACGCTCGCGCTTGGCGTTCTCCGAACGGGTGACGTTGCGCTCAGTCTTGTCAGCCGGTGGGAAGGATGTCGGCGGCGGCGAGGGCGCGGAGCGCCTGCTCCGCCGCCTCGGCGGCGGTCGTGCCGGGCGCCACCTCGAGGTCGGCCCCGAGCTCCTCGCCGGCGTCGAGGCCCACGACGTAGACGTCGTGCGGCGCCGCGAGCCGGCGCAGTCGGTCGAGGTCGAACCGGTCCACGTCGCCGAGTGAGGCCACGAGCACGATGCCGGCGTCGGTCATCGCCCAGGCGATCTCGCCGACCCGGGCGAGTTGCGCCTCCCGGCCGAGGATGTCCTTGTCGTCGCCGAGGTCGGTGGCCCCCAGGCAGTACGAGTGGACGCCGCGCGCGAAGACGCTGCGCTCGACGCGCCCGGCGACGGCGTGAGCCGCCTCGCCGGACCGCGAGACGAAGACGATGGCCTTGCCCCGATGCCCGTAGCTCGCCGCGCGCTCCGCCTCGCTCACATCGCCGCGGCGGAAGCTCCGGCCGGTCACGTCTCCGCGGCCCTTGTCTTCGAGCGCCTCGAGCGCGATGCCGCAGCCGGCGGTGTCCCAGCCGTGGACGATCACGAAGCGGGAGGTCGGCTCGAGCGTGTCCGCGGCGTCGAACGCCACCGGCCGGACCGCGCGCAGGATGACCTCGGCCACCATGTGGCGCTCGACCTGCCCCGCGCCGGTGACCGACTCGCAGCTCCTGCTCGTCGAGCACGCTGAGCACCTCCTCGAGCTCCGCGGCGACGCGGGCGGCGCCCATACGCAGCACGTAGCGCCGCCCGCGCACGAACGGCGCGCTGTTCATCCAGAAGATGTTGGCGCGGATGCGCGTGGCCATGAGCGGCTCGGGCTGGTCGGCGCGGACCATAAGCTCGCCGGGCTTGGCGTACACCTGCGTGTCGAGCGTGAGGCCCGTGGCCTGGCCGGCGGACGCCTCCTCGGGCCGCGGGCCCGTGAGTGCCTCGATCGTGCTGACCGTCGAGTGCTTCCCCGACGGCAGGAACACGACGTCGTCGCCGGGGTGGATGCGGCCGGTCTCGACGGTGCCGACGAAGATGCGCCGGTCGTCCCCGGCCTCCGTGAACTTGTAGACGTCCTGCAGCGGCATGCGGAACGGCCGGTCGAGGTCGTCGTCGAGCAGCTTGAAGTCCTCCACCTGCTCGAGCACGGTCGGCCCGTCGTACCAGGGGGCGGCCTCGGCGCGCGCGACGATATTGTCGCCATCGCGCGCGCTGATCGGGATGAAGCTGGCGGGGTGCACGCCGAGCCGGCCGAGGAAGTCGGCGTACTCGGTGACGATCGCGTCGAACTTGGCCTGGTCCCAGTCCAGCAGGTCCATCTTGTTGACCAGCACGCTGATCTGGCGGATGCCGAGCATGCTGAGGATGTAGCCGTGCCGCTTGGAGTTCTCCCGCACGCCCTCGAGCGCGTCGATGACGAGCAGTGCCGCCTGCGCGCGCGAGGCGCCGGTGATCATGTTCTTGAGGAACTCCACGTGGCCCGGGGCGTCGTGGATGATGTAGTGGCGCTGCGATGTGTTGAAGAAGCAGCGCGCCGTGTCGATGGTGATGCCCTGCGCCTGCTCGTTCTTCAGGGCGTCCAGGAGGAACGCGTACTCGAAGGGGCGCGCGTTCTGCTTGCACATCTGCTTGACCTGCTCCAGCTTGCCCTCGGGCAGGGAGCCGGTGTCGGCCATGAGCCGGCCGATGACGGTACTCTTGCCGTGGTCCACGTGGCCCACGGCGACGATGTCGAGGCGCTCGAGGTCGAACGGCGAGATCTCGGCCTCTGGGGCCGGTGTCGGCAGGCTCACATGTATCCCCCGCGGCGCAGCGACTCCAGGCCGCCGCCGTCGTCCTTGTCCTGAGCGCGCCCGCTGCGCTCGGCGATGTTGCTGAACTTGCCCGTGCGCAGCTCCCGGATGATGTCCGGGATGTCCTTGGCGTCCGAGTCGACCGACGACGTGCACGGCCAGCAGCCCAGCGAGCGGCAGCGGTGGCCGGTGCCGTCGTCGAAGTAGAGCGGCGTCACCGGGATGCTCTCGCGCTCGATGTACTCCCAGACGTTGAGCTCGGTCCAGTCCAGCAGCGGGTGCACGCGCACGTGCGTGCCCGGCTCGAAGTCGGTCTTGAAGTAGCGCCAGAGCTCCGGCGGCTGGTCGTCGACGTTCCAGTCGTTCTCGACGTCACGGGGGGAGAAGTAGCGCTCCTTGGAGCGCGAGCCCTCTTCGTCCGCGCGCACGCCGACGATCACGCCCGTGTACGGCGTGTGGTCCTCGTCGTCCACCAGGTGGCCGAGCGTGTGGTCCATGCGCTGACGCGTCCACTCGCCCGACAGCGTGTGCTTGAGCGCCATCGTCTTGAGGTTGCGGCAGCACTGGATGCGGTCGCAGTTGCCGTCCGGGAACGTCGCCTTCTCGTCGAGCGCCTTGCGGTTCTGGCCCACGATGAGGTTGAGGCGCCACTCGAGCGCCAGGCGGTCCCGGTACTCGATCATCTCCGGCATCTTGTAGGCGGTGTCGATGTGCACCAGCGGGATCGGTACGTGGCCGAAGAAGGCCTTGCGCGCGAGGTGCAGGAGCACGGTGCTGTCTTTGCCGATGGACCAGAGCATGCACACGTTGCCGAGGCTGCGGTACGCCTCGCGCAGGATGTGCACGCTCTTGGCCTCGAGCGTGTCGAGCTGGTTCATCGGGCCCGCCCTCAGCCGTTCGCGGTGGCGTCGGCGGCGCTGCCGGGGATCCTGGCGGCGCGGTCGTGGAGTCCGCACTCGCGGTGCTCGGGCAGCTCCCACCACCAGCGGCCGGCGCGCCAGTCCTCACCCTCGGCCACGGCGCGCGTGCACGGCGCGCAGCCGATGCTCGGGAAGCCCTGGTCGTGCAGCGGGTTGTAGGGCACGTCGTTGGCGTGGATGTACTCCCACACGCGCGCCTCGTCCCAAGGAGCCAGCGGGTTGATCTTGACCATGTCGGCGAGCTGGTCCCACTCGGCGAGCTCGACCTTCTGCCGGGTCATGCCCTGGCCGCTGCGCAGGCCGCAGATCCAGGCGCCGAGCTCGAGCTGCGCGCGGCGCAGCGGGAGGATCTTGCGCACCTCGCAGCAGCGGTGACGCGCCTCGATGCTCTCGCGGAACAGGTTCACGCCGTCTTTGTCCACCATCTTCTCGACCTCGGCGGCGGCCGGGAAGTACGTCTTGATGCACAGGTCGTAGTGCTTGGCTGTGCGGTCCAGCAGGTCGTAGGTCTCGGGGTACAGACGCCCGGTGTCGAGCGTGAAGATCGGGATGTCGAGGCCCAGCGTCGCGATCATGTGCGTGAGCACCTGGTCCTCGGCGCCCAGCGACGAGGCGAACGCTACGCGGCCGGCGTACCGCTGCGCGGCGTCGGCGAGGACCTCCTCGGGGGTGGCGTCGCCGAGCTCGGCGAGGAGGGCGGCTGCAGCTTCCGGCTGGGTCGTCATGCGGGCTCCCTGTGGTCGTCACCGGCGGCGCCGGTCTCGATGCATATAGCTAAATGCTCAAATAACTCCAGTGCATACTACGACACGGCGCGGGTGTCCGCAAGCGCGGGGGACGGGCGCCGGAGAGCGGCGCGTGCGTTTGCGGGCGGGTGAGGTCTCGAGCAAGGACCGCGCTCACTCCGTGATGACGACCTGCGCCTGCGGGTCGAGAGGGTTGGTACGCACCGCGAGCGAGAACAGGTACGGGTACTGCGTCTGCAGGTGGCGGAGGTACTGGAGCCACATCACGCCGAGCAGGGTGTACGCCCGCTTCACGTCGACCACCAGGTGCGCCCGGTCTGGCTTCGGCAGGTGGTCGAAGTCTCCTCGCGCGTGCAGTTCCTCGGTCAAGTGCGTCACCGCCCAGAGGAGGTCGGTGAAGGCCTCGTACTCGAGGAGCGCCTGGTTGCCGAGAAGGCTCAGGAGGTACGCCTTCTCTGCGTCCAGGCGCTCGCGCAGCGCCACGAGGTCGCTGGTACCGAGCTCGATGACCGGCTTGTGCTCCCTGAAGGCCCGCGTGGCGTTCTCGTAGTCGCGGGCCTTCCACGCCATGCGCGCGAGGAGGTCCTCGCGCACGGCGTCCAGGTCGGTGTCGAGCTTGGCGATTCGGCCGAGGACGTCCGCGCCGCACTGGGTGAAGAACGCGCCGATGATCATGTTGAGCTTGTCGAGCATGGTCTCGCGCTGGCGGCGCTGCATCAGCCCGTCGACGAGGATCGAGACCAGCAGCACCTGGACGAAGAGGAAGGCGACGTCGTCGACGAGGTAGCGGAGCATCTCCGTGTGGAAGTTCGCGGCGGGGAAGAGGATCCAGCGCGCCGCGTACACGACCACGGCGGCGACGATGAGGATCACGGCGATCTGGACTTGCCAGCGGCGCAGGTTCACGCGGGGCTCCGGGCTCGGGGGGGCGGACGGGGCACCGGGGAGGATACACGAGCGCCCGCGAGCGTGCAGGGGTCCTCCTCCGCGAGGCCGCCCTGCTGGCGCCGGGCCGGTCGTCAGGCGGCGCCGTCTCCGGCGAGGAAGCCGGCGATGGCAGCGTCCATGACCCCGTAGGCGGACGCCGCCTCGCGCTGCTTGGTGGCGTCGATCTTGAAGATGGCGCCCGGGAACCGCTTCTGCAGCTTGCTCACCACGGGATCCTGCGCCCGGCATGGGTGGCAGGTGGGCGTGTAGAACTACACGATCGTCCTCGCTCCGGAGCGGATGCGCTTGGCCGAGGGCTTGTGCGGCGTGGGCGCCGGCTTGCCCTTCAGCTTGGCGGTCTTCATCTACATCATGACTCGCGGCAGGATCACCAGCGCGGCGAGGCCGAGCACGACGACGACCAGGACGATCATGAGAATGGTCACGGTTCCCTACCAGGACGGATGCACACCGCGCTGTACCCTACCCGAGCGGGGGGCAAAGAGACCCCCCTGGGGTATCACCGGGCGCACTCCGGTCTCTGTTGTGCAGGGGGCTGGTTGTACCAGCGGGTGCGGACGGTACTAGGATGTGCGGCGGAGAGCGCGTCAACGACGCTTGCTGCGAGGGGGGCCGCATGACGATCCTCGACCAGACGTTCCGGCAGCCGGACTACACGCTGTACCGCAGCGGCACGCGGCGCGCATGGCTCGCCGAGCGGCGCGCCGCGGAGCGCACCGCCGGCGCCGGCCTCACTCACCTCACCCTGCACGCTGTCGCCCGCGGCGTGGCCCTGTTCTTCGGGCTGTTCGCCCTGGCCAACCTCGTCGGCGAGCTGCGCACGCCGGGCTTCGACCAGAACATCTGGTGGCTCGACCTGCGGCCGCTCTCCGCGGGCGCATCGGCCGGACTTCTCGGAGTCGCCGGCCTGTTCCTGGTCTGGTGGGCGCTGCGGCCGGCCGCGCCGGCGTGGCGGCGCTGCGTCACCGCGGCGGCGCTGGCCGCGCTCGCGGTGGTCGCCGTCAAGAACGGCGTCACGTTCTACCGCGTCTGGCACGAGGGCTTGATCGACCCGTGGCTCGGCGTGCCGTTCTCGTTCGTGCTCGCCGTCGTGCTGGCGCTGGTGGCCGGAGCAGTTGCTTCGCCGCCTCCGGCCGCGCCCCGCGACCGCCGCCGGACGCGGCTGTGCACGGCGGTGGTCGTCGTGGCGGCGCTCGGGGTCTGCGGCGTGCTCTTCCCGCTCGCCCAGCAGGGCTTCTTCGGCAAGACCAGCTACGCGCGGCCGGTCCAGACCGCCGTCGTCTTCGGCGCCCAGGTCCACCGGGACGGCCACTCCTCGATCGTTCTCGCCGACCGCGTGCGCACCGGGGCCGAGTTGTACCGCGACGGCCTCGCCAAGCGGCTGGTGATGTCCGGCGGTCAAGGCGCCGACGAGCCGTTCAACGAGACGTCCGTCATGCGCTCGATGGCGATCTCGCTCGGTGTCCCGGCCTCGGCGATCACGGTGGACCCGGCCGGCGTCAACACCGACGCGACCGTGCGCAACACCGTCCCTCTGCTGCGTGCGGGGAAGGGCGGGTCCGTCGCCGTGGTCAGCGACTTCTTCCACCTGCCGCGCATCAAGCTGGCCTACCAGCGCGCCGGCTACGACGTGGTCACGGTGCCGTCGCACGCGCGCCGGATCCCGCAGACCACCGGTCTCGTCATCCGCGAGATCCCGGCGTTCTGGGCGTACTACCTGCGCGCGATCCTCTAGACCGAGACCGCTCGCGCCTCGTGATTACCTTGAAATATCATAGTGTACCTTTGACATTTCAAGGTAAACGCCTATCATCTTCGCATGGGACTCGTCGCTAGAACCCAAGACCTCCGGGCCGTCCAGACCCTTCTCGACACCTTCCCCGTGACGGCCATCATCGGCCCTCGCCAGTGCGGCAAGACCACTCTCGCCCGTGCCTTCAAGGCCGACCACTTGTTCGACCTTGAGAACCCGCGCGACCTTGCACGGCTCGAACAGCCACAGCTTGCGCTTGAGGATCTACGGGGTCTCATCGTCATCGACGAGGTCCAGCGCCTGCCCGACCTGTTTCCCCTGCTGCGGCATCTCGTCGACCGTGAGGTGGGCGGACAGCGGTACCTCATCCTCGGCAGCGCGTCCCGCGACCTCGTACAGCACGGCTCGGAGACGCTTGCCGGCCGCATCGCCTTCCACGAGCTGGGCGGCTTTCGCATCAGCGACCTCGGGCCCGACAGCGTCGCCGACCTCTGGCAGCGCGGTGGGCTCCCCCGCTCGTATCTCGCGGCCACAGACGAGGAGAGCCTCGTCTGGCGCCGCCAGTACATCTCCACCTTCCTCGAGCGAGATATCCCGGAGCTCGGCGTCAGTATTCCGGCCCGCACCATGCGACGGTTCTGGACCATGCTGAGCCACTACCACGGGCAGCTCCTCAACTACGCGGAGCTGGGGCGCTCGTTCGGGGTGTCCGACATGACCGTGCGCAGGTACTGCGACATCCTCGAGGGGGCGTTCATGGTCCGCCTGCTGGCGCCCTGGGCGGCCAACGTGGGCAAGCGGCTCGTGCGCCGGCCCAAGCTGTACCTGCGTGACACCGGCCTGCTCCACTCACTGCTCTCGCTGGACACGCCGCAGCAGGTTCTGACGTCACCCAAGCTCGGCGCGTCGTGGGAGGGGTTCGCTCTGGAGGCGATCGCGAGGACTCTCGACAGGGACGACCACGAGCTGTACTTCTGGCGTACGCATGCCGGCGCCGAGCTCGACCTGTTCTGGCAGTGGGGCGGGCGCAATTGGGGCGTGGAGATCAAATACCAGGACGCACCGAAGATGACGGCGTCGATGAGGGCGGCCATGAAGGATTTGGACCTGGCCGCCCTCTGGGTCGTCTACCCCGGGCGCACACCCTACCGGCTCGCGCCCAACGTGCTGGTGACGCCGCTGCGCGACCTTGAGGCCACCTGGATCTACGAGCTGTAGGGCAACGTCACCCCCGTCGCACGCATCGTCATCTTGCTGCGCCCCTTCAGATTGGACAGTCTGACGCCTACTCCCGCGTGACCGTGGGGGAGTACCGCGTCATCTTCGATGTCCAGGGGTCAGATCGCCAGCCGCTCGCCGCGGATCTGCTCGTACACCTGCTTCATCAGATGACGGCTCACCGCGCCGCGGAAGTCCTTGTCGTCGAGGAATCTGGCCGTGATCGACTCGTTCTGGTCCATGCGGTCGATGAACAGCCCCTCGAGCGCTTTGTCGAAGACCAGCTTGAAGGCGTCGAGTGGGTTGGCGGTCGCGGCCTGCTGCAGAGCCTCGTCGGCGACGGCCTCTTCGCGGATCTGGCTGAAGAAGAGCTCGTCGGCGGGGGTGAAGGTGGTGCCGAAGCGCTCGTTGATGATCTCGATGAGGGCGGAGAGCTCGACCTTCTCGTCCTCGACCACGCCGGTGCCGACCTCCGTCGGGCCGTCGAGCGGCTCGGGCTGGTCGCGGTGGAGCGGGATGCCGCCGTCGCTGATCTTCTGCAGGCGGTAGTAGCGGAGCGAGACCTCGTCGTCGAAGTGGTACTGCGGGCCTCTGTCGCGCTGCGGCAGCTTGGGGATGAGGAAACGCACGTAGGCGTAGAGCTTCTCGAGGTCGCTGTCGCCGTAGGGGATGACCTGGCTGAGGAAGGCGTAGAGGTTGCGGAACGCCAGCAGCCGGCCGCGGAACTCCTCGCACTCCTCGGCGCCGTGCTCGTCCTGGCTGCGCTCCCTGAACCGCTGCGCCGCCTTGTCGAGCCAGGCGTTGAGCTTCGCGTGATCGCCGGGACTCTGACTCGCTTTGGGCGCGAAGAAGACGCTGCAGAAGCCTTCGACCTCGTCGTGGTGGTAGATCTGCGCGGCGTCGAGCTGGGTCTGCAGGGCGTAGAGCTGCTCGGGCGTCGCGCGCTCACCGACCTCGGCGGCCTCGTAGTAGGGCTGGAAGGAGGCGTAGATCTCCTCCGGGTCGTTCACGAAGTCGAGGACGAACGTGCCGTCCTTGCCCGGTGCGATGCGGTTGAGGCGTGAGAGGGTCTGCACCGCCTGCACGCCACTGAGGCGCTTGTCCACGTACATGGTGTGCAGCAGAGGCTGGTCGAAGCCGGTCTGGTACTTCTCGGCGACGAGCAGGACCTGGTAGTCGTCGCCGGCGAACTTGCCGGGCAGTTCCTTCTCCTTGATGCCGTCGTTCATGCCGACCTCGGTGTAAGTGAGGCCGGGCACGTCGGGGTCCACGACCTCGCCGCTGAAGGCGACCAGCGTCTTGATGTCCGAGTAGCCATGGTCGGCGAGGTAGGTGTCGAACGCCTGCTTGTAGCGCACGGCGTGCAGGCGTGAGCTTGTGACCACCATCGCCTTGGCCCGGCCGCCGATCTTGTGCTTGGTGTGGGCGCGGAAGTGCTCGACCATCACCTCGGTCTTCTGGGCGACGTTGTAGGGGTGCAGGCTCATGTAACGGGCGAGCGCCTTGGCGGCCTGCTTCTTCTCGACCTGGGGGTCGTTCTCGACGGCCTTGATCAGGCCGTAGTAGGTCTTGTACGTCGTGTAGTTGGCGAGCACGTCGAGGATGAAGCCCTCCTCGATCGCCTGGCGCATGCTGTAGAGGTGGAAGGGGACGGGCTTGCCGTCCACGCCCGGGCGCCCGAACACCTCGAGCGTCTTGTACTTGGGCGTCGCGGTGAAGCCGAAGAAGGAGAGGTTCTGCTGCTTGCCGCGGGCGGCCATCGCCTTGATGACCGCTTCCTCGTAGTCCTCGAGGCCCTCATCGGCGGCCTCGCCGGCGGCCAGCTCGGCCACGCGCGCGCCGGCGAGCACGTCCTTCATCTTCTTCGCGCTCTCGCCGCTCTGTGAGCTGTGCGCCTCGTCGACGATCACCGCGTAGCGGCGCTTGGGCAGCCGGCCGATCTTCTCGGTGACGAAGGGGAACTTCTGCAGCGTCGTCTTGGCTTCTGCCGCGTCATACGCACTCTTGAGTGAGGAAGCCTCACCCTGCACGGCTTTCACCTTGTCTTCGGCACTCTTCCATTTTTCGACTTTCACCGTGGTGTTGGCGAGAGCGAAGCCCATGGTGGAGACGCATAACCCGGTCAACAGGCAGGCGGCAGTGGCGACGGCCCACGGCTTCTTGCGACGGATCATGCGGGCTGTCTTGATTTCCGGTGGCAGCAGCGAAGTGCGAATCGTCGTCTGCTGCAGCATCTGCAGACCGAGGCCGTAGGCCACGGCGAACGACATCGCATTCTCCTGGAACAGGGGCTGCGACAACACGGCATCCCCGACCAGTCCCGGGAAGTTTTCGACGCGTTCGACATCGTATTGCAGGTTCTGCTGCAGGAATTTTTGCAGCCCGGCCAGCTTGAAACCATTACCAATCGCCAGGATTTTCTCGATCTTGGCGTCGCGATTCACGCTGGGAGAAGAATCCGATCGAACGCTGGATTTCGGAGACATAGTCGTTGAAGACCGGCCGCAAGGCCTGGAACACGGCCTTGGGATCGGGGGCTTTGGTCGCGTTGCATTTCAGGTGCTCGGAT
>CAVOMB010000006.1:0-18077 GCA_963696935.1 uncultured Thermoleophilia bacterium
CGGCTACTACGCCAGCTTCGCCGGCAACGTGACCTACAAGAACGCCGGCGACCTGCGCGAGGCCGCCGCGAAGGTGCGCGACGACCGCCTGCTGGTGGAGACCGACGCGCCGTTCCTGACGCCGGTGCCGCACCGCGGCGACAGCAACGTGCCCGAGTACGTCGCGCACACGGCGGCCGTGGTCGCCGAGGTCCGCGGCCTGTCGGCGGCGCGGATGGCGGAGCTGACCACGGCCAACGCGCGCCGGGTGTTCGGCCTCGCCGAGGAGGCCTGACGTGGGCGGCTCCGGGCGCCCCCGGGGCGCGGGCGACCGCGATCGCCCCCCGGGCGACCGCAACCGCCCTCTGCGCGCGGGCGACCGCAGTCGCCCCCCGCGGCCGCAGGCCCTGCGCCGGTACGGTCAGAACCACCTGGTCGACAAGAACATCCTGCACGCCATCGTCGACCAGGCGGCGGTCGCGCCCGACGACGTCGTCCTGGAGGTCGGCGCGGCGGGCGGCCTGCTCACACGGCCCATACTCGAGCAGGCGCGCCTCCTGCACGCGTTCGAGATCGACCGCCGCTGGCTGCCGCGGCTCGAGGAGCTGGCCGCCGCGGATCCCCGGCTGGTGCTGCACGCCGGCGATGCCCTCAGGGCCGACCTGCCGGCGCTCGACCCGGTGCCGACGGCCGTGGTCGCCAACCTCGCCTACAACATCGCCATCCCGCTGATCATGACGACCATCGCCGAGCTGCCGTCGGTGCGGCGCTGGTCGGTGATGGTGCAGAAGGAGCTCGGCGAGCGGCTGTTCGCCTCGCCGTCGACCAAGGCCTACTCGGCCGTCTCGGTGCTCACGCAGCTGGCCTGCCGGCAGGAGAAGTCGCGGCCGGTGCCCGCGTCCGCGTTCCGGCCGCGCCCGCGCGTGGAGTCGAGCTTCCTGACGTTCGTGCGGCGCGGCGCCGACGAGGCTCCCGCGCCGGCCGAGTACGCGGAGGTCGCGCACTTGGTGCGCCTGGCCTTCGGGCAGCGCCGCAAGACGCTCGTGAACTCGCTCGGCGGCGGCGCCTACCGCGGCGTCACGCTGGGCCGCGACGACGTGCGCGCGGGCTTGCGCGCGCTCGGCAAGGAGGAGGCGGCGCGGCCGGAAGAGCTCGCGCCGGCGCAGTGGCTGGCGTTCGCCGCCGGCCTGGGCCGCGAGGCGGCCGGGTGACCGGCGGCCGGAGGAGGTCGGGATGAGCATCGGCGAGCACACGCTCGACCGCATCGAGATCGCGGCGCCGGCCAAGCTGAACCTGGCGCTGCTGGTCGGGCCGGTCCGACCCGACGGCTTCCACGAGATCGCTTCCCTGATGCTGCCCGTGACCCTCGCCGACCACGTGACGGTCGAGAAGACGCCGGGTGCCGGGCTCGAGGTCGCCTGCGAAGTCGCCCCGGGCGACGACAACCTCGCCGCCAAGATGGTGCATGAGCTCGAGGAACGCTTGGGCCGCTCGTTCGAGGTCCGCGTGACCATCGACAAGCGTGTGCCCGCCGGCGGCGGTCTCGGCGGAGGCAGCTCGGATGCCGCCGCCACGCTGCTCGCGCTGGAGCGGCTGTTCGACCTCCACCTCTCGCTCAGACTGCGCTACGAGGCCGCCCTGACGTTGGGCAGCGACGTGCCCTTCTTCCTCTGGCCTGGGCCGCAGATCGCCATGGGCCGGGGACAGGTGCTGAAAGGCGTCGGGCTGCCCGCCCTCCACCTCGTGGTCGCCATGCCCGACATCGGGATGAGCACGGCCGCCGTGTACAAGTGGCGCGACGAGGACGCCGAGGTGACGCGCGAGGACTTCGTGCCGCGCGCGCAGCTGCTCGTGCGCCGCGCCGAGGCGGCGCTCACCGTCAAGCACGTCGCCGCGCTCGTGGCCAACGACCTGGAGCCGAGCGTGGTCGCGCGCAAGAAGAAGGTGGGCGAGCTGATCGCGCGCCTGCGCGGCGCGGGCGCTCTGGCGGCGGCGATGACCGGCAGCGGCGCCGCCGTGTTCGGCGTGTTCGCCTCGGAGGCGAAGGCGAAGAAGGCGCGGGAGGCCGCCGCCCCCGCCCCCGCCTGGTACGTCACCGATCTCCAGCCCGGCCCGGAGGGCTGCCGCACGGCGCGCGCCGAGGCCTAGCGTGCTATGCTTTCGTGCCGCCGCGGCGGGCGTCAGGCCGCCTCGCGGCGCCCCTGCCGTTTCTCGCTGGGGCGTAGCCAAGTGGTAAGGCACCGGGTTTTGGTCCCGGCATCCGGAGGTTCGAATCCTCCCGCCCCAGCCAGTGTCACGCCACGCGAGAGCCGGTGGGCGCGGCCACCGGCGCCAGCCTCAAGGTGAACCACATGAGCACAGCAGAGAAGAAGCGCCCGCTCGCCGTCGTCATCCTTGCGGCGGGTCTCGGCACACGCATGAAGTCCGACCTCCCCAAGGTGCTGCACGGGGTCTGCGGGCGCCCGATGCTCTCGTACGTCATCGACGCCGCGCTCGGCGTCTCCCCCGAGCGCGTGGTCGTGGTCACCGGTCCGGACCAGGACGCCATCAACGACATCCTCCCGGTGGGCTGCGAGCGCGCCGTCCAGCAGCACCGGCGGGGTACCGGCGACGCCGTGCGTGCCGGCCTCGAGCCGCTGGCCGACTTCGAGGGCGACGTCATGGTGCTGTACGGCGACGTGCCGCTGGTCGACGCGGACTTCGTCGCCGCGCTCCGCGAGCGCCACCTCGACGCCGACGCCGCGGCCACGCTCACCACCGTCGGTCTGGACGACCCCGAGCACTACGGACGCATCGTACGCGACGGCGACGGCGACGTGGTGCGCATCGTCGAGTACCGCGACGCCTCGCCGGACGAGCGCGAGATCGCCGAGATCAACGTCGGCCTGTACGTGTTCCGCTCCGACGCCCTGCGTCCGGCCCTGGCCCGGCTTGAGAGCGACAACGACCAGGGCGAGCTGTACCTCACCGACGTCGTGCACCTGCTGCTCGACGCCGGGCACACGGTCGCCAGCTTCGAGAGCGACGACGAAGAGATGTGCATGGGCGTCAACTCGCGGGTTGAGCTCGCGACCGTCAACGCGGCGATGCGCCGGCGTCTGCTCGAGCGGTTGATGCTCGCCGGCGTCACCGTCGAGGACCCTGAGACCACCTACGTGGACTACGGCGTCGAGGTCGGCCGCGACACGCTCATCCGCGCCAACACGCACCTGCTGGGGCGCACCACCGTCGGTGCGGCCAGCGAGGTCGGCCCCGGGAGCTTCCTCCGGGACGCGTTCGTCGGCGACCGCGCCCGCGTCGTCAGCTCACACGCCTACGAGTGCGTCATCGGCTCCGGCTGCAACGTCGGCCCCTTCGCCTACATCCGCCCCGACACTGTGCTGGCCGAGGGCGCCAAGGCGGGCACCTTCGTCGAGATCAAGAACAGCCGCATCGGCGAGCGCAGCAAGGTGCCGCACCTCAGCTACGTCGGCGACGCGGTCGTCGGCAAGGACAGCAACATCGCCGCCGGCAACATCACCGCCAACTACGACGGCTACGACAAGCACGCGACGAGCATCGGCGACCGCGTGCGCACCGGCAGCGACACCATCATCGTCGCTCCGGTGACCGTCGGCGACGACGCCTTCACCGCCGCCGGCTCGGTCATCACGCGCGACGTCCCCGCGGGTTCGCTGGGCGTCGCGCGCGAGCAGCAGAAGAACATCGAGGGCTACGCGGAGCGTCGCGCGGCGCGCCGGCTGCGCGAGCAGAGCCAGTGACGCGCAGGGCCTCACGGACCTCGCGCCGCGCGCTTTGGTAGAATCGGTCCCCGGCCGGCGTCAAACGAAAGAAGGCTTACGGTGGCGGAGAACTCCTGCTGCGTGACCTCGCCGCGCAAGCGGCTCATGATCTTCTCGGGGCGCAGCAACCCCGCCCTCGCGGCGAAGATCGCCGACAAGCTCGACGTCAACCTCGGCCAGGTCCAGCTCAAGACGTTCTCCAACGGTGAGATCTACGCACGCTACGAAGAGAACGTGCGCGGCGCCGACATGTTCATCGTGCAGTCGCCGAGAGACGACCTCAACGCCATGCTCATGGAGCTGTTCATCATGATCCAGGCGGCGCAGCTCGCCTCCGCCAAGCGCATCACCGCCGTCATGCCGTACTACCCCTACTCGCGGCAGGACAAGAAGAGCGCCGCGCGCGAGCCCATCAGCGCCCGGCTCGTGGCCACGCTGCTCGAGGCGGCCGGCGTCGACCGCGTGCTGTCCATGGACCTGCACCAGGGCCAGATCCAGGGCTTCTTCGAGAAGCCCGTGGACCACATGACGGCCGTCCCCATGCTGGCCGACTACTTCCGCTACAAGGACTTCGACGACACCCCCCTGGTCGCGGTGTCCGCCGACGCCGGCGGCGTCAAGCTGGCCAAGCGGTTCATCAACCGCGTGCCGGGCTGCGACCTCGCCGTGCTCACCAAGATGCGCCCGGAACACAACGTCGCCGAGACCATGCACTTCATCGGCGACGTGCAGGGCAAGATCGCCATCATCGTGGACGACATCATCGACACTGCCGGCTCCGTGACGAGCGCGATCGACACGCTCTACGAGAACGGCGCCAAGGAGGTGTACGTCACCGCGACTCACGCCCTCTTCAGTGGGCCGGCATATGAGCGCATCCGCCGGTCACCGGTCAAGGAAGTCGTGGTGACCGACACCGTCAACCTCAACCTCGGTCCCGACGACACCAAGATCAAGGTGCTCTCGGTGGCCGACACCCTCGCCCGTACCATCCGTAATGTGTTCGAAGACGAGTCGGTGAGCGAGATCTTCGCCGGCGACAACCAGCTGTTCTAGGAGACTACCAATGGACAACGTCAACATGGTCGTGCACAAGCGCGACGTCACCGGCACCCGCGCCTCCAAGCGCCTGCGCAAAGAGGGGCTCATCCCCGGTGTCATCTACGGCCACGGCCACGACGCGGTACTGTTCGCCGTCGAGCCGCACGCGCTGCGCGAGGCGCTCACCACCGACGCCGGCACGCACGCCATCCTCAACGTCACCTTCGAGGACCAGAAGCGCAGCCACAAGGCGATCGTCAAGGACATGACGCTCGACAACGTCAAGAGCGTCGTCATCCACGTCGACCTCCAGGAGATCCGCCTGGACGAGACCATCGAGTCAACGGTCGCCATCCACTTCGAGGGCGAGGCCGTGGGCGTCAAGTCGGGCGGCATGCTCGACGAGTCGACCCGCGAGGTCACCGTCAAGGGCGTCGTCACCGCCATCCCCGAGCACCTCGTGCTGGACATCAGCGAGATGGACATGAACGACACGCTCAAGGTCTCCGACCTCGTCGTGCCCGAGGGCATCGAGATCGTCAACGACCCCGAAGAGGTCCTTTGCTCGGTGCTGCCGCCGCGCAAGGTCGAGGCCGAGGAAGGCGTCGAGGGCGTCGAGGGCGCAGAGGGCGCAGCCGCCGCGGAGCCCGACATCGTCGGCAAGAAGGAAGAAGAGGGCGAGGGCTGACAGTCCCTCGGCGGGCCGCCTGACCGCGAGGCATCGTGGCGCTGTTCCGCCCCTCACCACACGTCGAGCGCCTCGTCGTCGGCCTGGGCAATCCCGGGCCGGCGTACGAGGGCACGCCGCACAACATCGGCTACCGCGTGATCGAGGAGCTCGCTCGGCGGCACGGCGTGCCCCGCGCCAAGCGGGGGTTCGACGGCCGCGTGGCCGAGGGCTCCATACGCGGCCGCTTCGTGCTCCTGCTGCAGCCCACGACGTTCATGAACGACTCGGGCCGCAGCGTGGCCGCGGCGCTGCGCGCCACGAAGCTGCCGCCCGCCGACCTGCTGGTCGTCCACGACCACATCGACCTGCCGTTCGGCCGCCTGCGCATGATGGAGGGCGGCGGCAGCGGTGGACACAACGGGCTCAAGAGCATCACCGGTCTCGTCGGCGCGGACTATGCGCGGCTGCGCGTGGGGGTCGACCGGCCGCCGAGCACGGACCCGGACGTGGTGGCCGAGTTCGTGCTCAGCCCGTTCCGGGAGACCCGCGCCGAGGTGGACGCGCTGACGGCCGCCGCCGCCGACGCCGTCGAGCTATGGCTGGACGCCGGGCTTGAGACGGCCGCCAACGCCGTGAACCGTCTCGGCGGCTGACACCGAGAAGCAGCGCAGCACCGGCGTGACCGCCAGGATGGTCTCGCCGGGCAGGGTGGCCTTCGCCAGCGCTTCGACGATCGCGTCCTGCGTGCTCGTGGCCCTGCCCCAGTCCGACGTCCCCATGGTGCTGCCGTTCATGAGCAGCGAGTACGCCACCAGGTGCCCGTTGGCGCTGTCGACGTAGCCGGAGAGGTTCTCGGCGATGTTGAGGGTGCCGGTCTTGGCGTGGGCGTTGCCGGCGGCTGCGGTGCCGCGCATACGGTCGTCCAGGCTGCCGCTCTCGCCGCCGACGGCCAGCGAGTCGTAGTACACGTCGAAGTCGTCGCGCTGGCGCATGGCCCCCAGCACCTGCGCCAGCGCGAGCGCGGTGAGGCGGTCGCCGTAGCTGAGGCCGGAGCCGTCCTGGACGATGTAGGTGCCGTACTTGACGCCCACGGCGTGGAGGGTGTCCTCGCTCACCTGGGCGCCCGCCTTGGTGCTGCCGTCGTCGTAGACGTCCTTGCCGAGCCCTTTGCAGAGCATCTCGGCGAAGAAGTTGTCGCTCTCCTGGTTCATCTGCCGCATGATGCCGGGGAGAGCCGCAGAGTACTGGGCCTTCAGCAGGTGGGCCGTGGTGGGGACCTTGCCGGTGCCGGGCTTGCCCTTGACCGTGATGTTCGCGCTCCGGCACGCCTCGGTCATGAGCTTGGCCGCCCAGGTCGCCGGCGCGCTGACGCGGTTGCCGTTGTCGAGCCCCTGGTTGCCCGAGAGGGCGGAGAGGGGTCCGCACTCGAGCGCGAGCCCGCTCTTCCACTGCGGGACCGTCCGGAGCTTGTCGAACCACGAGGCGTCGCCGAGCACGCGCCCGCGGATCTTCCTGACGCCTTCCTTCTTGAGTGCGTGTGCGAACGTCTCGAACGACGCGGTGTCCAGGTCGAACACGGCGCGCTGGTAGGAGTGCATGGAGAGGCTCGGGTCGCCGAGGCCGCGCAGGTAGACGTCTCCGTCCAGCACGCCCGCGCTGGAGACCGGGGTGTCGGGCAGGTAGAGCTCGGTGACGAAGCGGTGGTCGGGGCCCCACTGGACCAGGGCCGCCGCGCTGGTGACCAGCTTCATGTTGGACGCGGGGGCGAGTTCGGTGGTGCCGTTGTGCTCGTAGATGAGGCGCGCCGCGTCCAGGTCCCACACGTAGACGCCAGTACCGGAGGTGCTGAGTCCGTTCTGGCGGAGGATGGCGGCGATCCTGTCGTCCACGCCGGCGGCCACCGGTGCCGGCAGGGCGGCGGCGCACGCGAGCAGAACGAGCTGGAGCAGCGTGAGGAGCGCGAAGCGCGCGCGCCGGGGAGCTCCCCGGACGCCGGCCCGCGCCGGGAATGTGTGTTCGGTGGTTGTCCCTCCCATCGTGGCGCCAATCCTATTCTGTGGGGACACGGCGGGGGAACCCGCTTGACGATGGCCGCCGGCAAGGGTGTCATGGGGAGTATGCAGCAGGTCCCACGACAGCTGGAGTCGCGGCCGCAAGGCCCCCGCCGGCCCGCGCGACTGCGCCGCTGGCTGCTGATCGCCGCCGTCGCCGTGGCGTCGCTCGCGGCGCTCTCGGGCGGCGCGCCCGTCGGCGCCACCGGCGCCGGCTTCTCGCCGCCCTGGGAGGGCGCGACCTTCCCGTCCCGGCTCGACCTGCGGGACCGCAGCTGGGTGACGCCGGTACGGTCCCAGGACGAGTTCGGCACCTGCTGGATAATGACGGCCACCGGCTCGCTCGAGTCGAACGTGCTCCGCCTGGAGGGCGTCGCGCGTGATTTCTCCGAGAACAACATGGCCGACCACATGTCCTCGCGGCTGGTCTACCAGGGGTACGCGCCGAGCGAAGTCGCCGCCGCGTACTACGCGCGCTGGGAGGGTCCGGTGTACGAGAGCGCGGACCCGTACCCCGCGCCGGGCAAGTCACCCGACTTCCTGCGCGCCGTGCGTCACGTGCAGGAGGTGCTGTTCCTGCCGCGGCGCGCTCCCGGAGAGCAGGACAACGCCGCCGTCAAGTGGGCGGTCAGCACGTACGGCGGGGTCGACGCCGCCATCGACTTCGACACCAATGAGCAGTTCGGATTCTGGAACCCGGAGACGGACTCGTACTACAACGGCGCGCGGGCGGAGCTGGACCACCACGTGCTCTGCGTGGGGTGGGACGACGCGTACCCGGCGGGGAACTTCGCCACGCCGCCGCCGGGAGACGGCGCCTTTCTCATCAAGAACAGCTGGGGCACCGGCTTCGGCGACGACGGCTACTTCTGGCTCTCGTACTACGACGTGAGCTTCGGCGACGGCCTGGCCGTGTTCGACGGCGTCGCCAAGGTGGGCGACCACGACGCCGTGTACCAGTACGACGCGCTCGGCCGCAGCGCGTGGGTGCGGGACGGAGGCGCCGAGAGCGCCTGGTTCGCCAACCGGTTCTCGTGCGCCGGCACCGGCGACGTGACCGCGGTCTCGTTCTACACGCCCGTGCCCGGCACGAGCTACGAGGTCCGCGTGGCCGGCACGCTGCAGGGAGCCGGCGAGGCCGCGCTTGCCGCCTCCGGCACGATAGCGGCGCCCGGCTATCACACGGTGGACCTGCAGCACCCGGTGCGGGTGACGGCCGGCGGCGGCTTCGTGGTCGCCGTGCGCGTCACCACGCCGGGGTGGTACGACCCCGTGCCCGTGGAGGAGCCGTCGGACTACATCGCCCCGCGCGCCCGGGCCGGGCAGTCCTTCGTGAGCGCCGACGGCGCTGCGTGGACCGACCTCACGACCAGGGCGGGCCTTGCGCAGGCCAACGTGTGCCTCAAGGCGTTCGTGGACGATCCGTCCGGCAAAGGCGACACCGGGAGGCCGCGGGCGCTCGTGCACGGCGGGACGTTCCGTCCCGGCGCTACCGTGCACGTGGGCTGGCGGCTGACCGACCCGGCGTTCTCGAGCGCCAGCGCGATCGTGGTGCTGGCGGTGCAGGACCGGTCCGGCGCGCTCGTGGCTCAGCGCCGGATCCCCGCGCTGGCCGTCGGCGAGCGCGGCGTGTGGAGCTTCGTGGCCAGGTGGCCGCGCGGCAGGTACGCGGTCACCGGCCGGGCGTTCGACGTCGCCGGCCACCGGCAGGCGGTGGTGGGCCGCGCCACTCTGCTGCTGCAGGGCGCGGCCGTCCCGCGTACCTCGAGCCCCTCGGGCGCGCGCGGGCGCTGACGGCGCCGCCGCGCGGGCGCTGAGACCGTTGGCGGCAGCCGCTGTGCGGCCACGCGATCGTCCGACGCGCCGGCCGGACTGCCGCCGGCGCCCGTGCCGCGCCCTCTGTCCGGGTATCGACGCGGTGTCGACTTTCGCGGCCGGAAGTCGGCCGGATGAGCGTTTTGTCGATACGCCGTATCGACTGGTTCAGAGGGGTCGCACGCGTCCGGCGCGCATGGCCGGCGACTGCACGAGTGCGGCAGGGAGTCCGTGGTCGCGGGACGACGCAGGGCGGTCGCGGCGCTCTCACCCGGGCGTGACGTTCGTGATCCGGGCCGGTCGGCTACAATGACGTGGGCCCCGCCGCCGCAGGCGCGCGGGGCGTTCGGCGTGCCCGCCGCCCGTCCTTGGCGGCGCCCGCCGAGGCTGACGGACCCGACCCTGCGAGGCTCCATGTTTCTCGAGTACCTGCGCAACGACGACAAGTTCGACGCCGCCGCGTCGCGCATGCGGCGCGGCTCCGGCGCGTACGCGCCGAGCTTCTACGCGCCGTACGTGCTGGCGGCGGCGCTGGAGCCCGGCGAAGCGCGCGTGGTCGTGGCGCCCGACGGCGAGGCGGCTACGCGGCTCGCCGCCGACCTCTCCGTGTACCTGGGCCGAGCCGTGCCGGTGCTGCCGGCGCGCGGCGTGCTGTACGGCGCCGACGTCGCGCCGGCGCCGCACGTGGTCGGCGAGCGCCAGCAGGCGCTCACCCAGCTCGCCGGCGGCGGCGTAGTGGTGGCCGAGGCCGTGGCCCTGCTCGAGCGGTTCCTGCCGCTCGAGCTCCAGCCGCGGCCCCTCGTCCTGGCGCCGCGCGCGGAGATCGACTTCGACGCCGCCGTCGCGCGTCTCGCGGGGCTGGGGTACGAGCGCGTCGAGCAGGTCCGCGGCCGCGGCGAGTTCGCCGTGCGCGGCGGCCTCATCGACGCCTACCCGGCCCTGGGCGACCCGCTGCGCGTGGAGTTCTGGGGAGACGAGGTGGAGACGGTGCGCACCTTCTCCATCTATTCGCAGCGCAGCACGGGCGTCCTCGAGGAGGGCGTCACGGTGTTCGCCGCGTTCGAGGCCGACACCTCGCAGCCCGAGTACGAGACGGGCCTGCGGCAGGCCGTGGCCGACTGGGAGCGCGAGGGCAGGGAGCAGACCCCTGAGGAGCTTGAGCGCCGCGCCGCCGTGCGTGCGCTCGCGGCGCTGGCCGGCCGCTTCACGACGCTCGAGGACGTAGCGGAGGCCGCGGGTGCCCGCTGGGCGGTCTTCAACCCCGACGAGACCTACCGCGCGCTCGCCGAGTTCGACGGCGAGGTGCAGACGGCGGTGCCCGGCGCGGGTCTGCGCGAGCGGCTCTACGTGCCGCTCGCCGGCGCCCGCGCCGCCATCGCCAAGGCGCTGCATCTCGACGTGGTGCAGCGCGACCAGCCGCTCCAGTTCGCCGCCTCGCGGCCGCAGTTCGCCGCGCGCGACCTGGCCAGCGCAGAGCGCGATCTCATGCGGCTGGTCAACGACGACTACCGCGTGTTCGTCGTCTTCCGTCACGAGGGCGAGGCCGAGCGCGCCACCTTCCGCCTGCGCAACATCTCGGCGGAGGTGGTCACGCCCGAGCAGATGGGCAAACTCGGCGAGGCGGGTCCCGGGCTCTACTTCCTGGCCGCGCCCCTGCGCGAGGGCTTTGTCGCCGAGCACCTCAAGCTCGTGGTCGTCAACGAGCGCGCGCTCATCCGTTCCGCGCCGCGTGAGCGCCGCTTCGCGGCCGGCACGCGGCTCACGACGTTCTTCGACGTCCGTCCGGGCGACCACGTGGTCCACGAGGACCATGGCATCGCCCGGTTCGCCGGCATCGAGACGCGCACGGTGGCCGGCATCACCCGCGACTACCTGCTGCTCGAGTTCCGCGGCGAGGACCGCGTGTTCGTCCCGCACGACCAGATCGGCAAGGTCAGCCGCTACGTCGGCGCGTCAGGCGCCACTCCGTCGCTGGACAAGCTCGGCGGCACGCACTGGCAGACGGTCAAGACGCGGGCGCGCACGGCCGTGGTCGAGATGGCGGGCGAGTTGCTGCAGCTCTACGCCGCCCGCCAGGCCATCCCCGGGTACTCGTATCCGCCCGACGGTGAGCTGATGCGCCGCCTGGAGGAGGCGTTCCCCTACGAGGAGACCGACGACCAGGCGGAGGCCATCGACGAGGTCAAGAACGACATGGAGGCGCCGCACCCCATGGACCGCCTGATCTGCGGCGACGTGGGCTACGGCAAGACCGAGGTCGCGCTGCGCGCGGCGTTCAAGGCCGCCGAGGCCGGCAAGCAGACGCTCGTACTGGTCCCGACCACGATCCTCGCGGAGCAGCACTGGATGACCTTCGAGGAGCGGTTCGCCGACCTGCCGGTCAAGGTCGGGATGGTCTCCCGCTTCCGCTCGGCCGCCGAGCAGAAGAAGACGCTCGCGCAGTTCGGCCGCGGCGAGATCGACGTGCTCGTGGGGACGCACAGGCTTCTGAGTACCGACGTGCGGCCCAAGGAGCTCGGCCTGGTCGTCGTCGACGAGGAGCAGCGCTTCGGCGTGCGCCAGAAGGAGGTGCTGCGCAACCTCAAGCTCCAGGTGGACGTGATGAGCCTCTCGGCCACGCCGATCCCGCGCACCCTGCAGATGAGCCTGGCCGGCATCCGCGACATCTCCGTCATCGAGACGGCGCCGCGCGGCCGCCACGAGATCCGCACCTACATCGGCGAGTACAAGGACGACCTCGTGCGCGTCGCCGTCGAGAAGGAGCTCGCCCGCGAGGGGCAGGCGTTCTACCTGCACAACCGCGTGGAGACGATCGACCAGGCGGCCGAGCACGTGCAGGCGCTGGTGCCGGGCGCGCGCGTGCTCATCGCGCACGGGCAGATGGCCGAGCGCCAGCTCGAGAAGGTCATGCTGGCGTTCCTGGCCGGAGAGGCCGACGTGCTGGTGACGACGTCGATCATCGAGAGCGGCATCGACATCCCCACGGCCAACACGCTCATCGTCGAGCGCGCGGACATGCTCGGGCTCGCGCAGCTGTACCAGATCCGCGGGCGCATCGGGCGCAGCGACGCGCACGCGTTCGCCTACCTGCTCTACCCGAGCGACGACCTGCTGACGAGCGACGCGGCCGCGCGCCTGACCACGCTGAGCGACCACACCGACCTCGGCGCCGGCTTCAAGATCGCCATGGCCGATCTCGAGATCCGTGGCGCCGGCAACCTGCTGGGTGACGAGCAGAGCGGGCACGTCGCCGCCGTCGGCTTCGAGATGTACGCGCAGATGCTCGAGGAGGCGGTGAACGAGCTGGCCGGAGAGCAGGCGGCGTTGGCCGCGCCGGTGCGCGTCGACCTGCCGGTCACCGCCTACGTGCCGCCGGACTACATCGCGTATGAGGCGACCAAGATCGACGCGCACCGGCGCATCGCGCGGGCGCGCACGGCCGGCGAGCTCGGAGACGTGCGCGCCGAGCTCGCCGACCGCTTCGGCCCGCCGCCGGAGCCGGTGGAGCACCTCATCTCGCTGCAGGCGATCCGCATCGCCGCGGCCGAGCTGGGGGCCAGCTCGGTGGCCTACCGCGGCAGCCGGCTGCAGGTCGACGGTGTGGCCCTGGACGACGACTGGGCGGACCGCGTACGAACCTCGAACAGCCGTGCGACGTACTTCAAGAAGGACGGCGTACTGGCGGTGCATCGCGAGGGCCAGGAGCCTCACCTGCTCCGGTGGGTCGAGGCTATCCTCGATGCTATACTCGCCTCTCGTGTGTCCGACGACCAGTCGTCAACCCCTGGGAGAGAGAGTCTATGAAGAAGCTCATCGTGGGTGTGGTCCTTGTCGCGCTCGTCGTACCGGCGCTTCTGTTGTCGGCGTGCGGAGAGCAGAAGGTCCCCACCGGCGCCATCGCCTCCGTCGGTAACGGGGTCGTGACGCAGGAGCAGTTCGACCAGATCTGGAAGCAGGCCGAGGCCCAGTACAAGTCGCAGCAGGGCGCCCCGCCGTTCCCGTCGCCGGGCACGACCCAGTACAAGCAGCTCAAGGCGAGCATCGTGAACTACCTCGTCCAGAACGAGGTCATCAAGACCAAGGCCGCCGACATGGGCGTAACGGTCACCGACAAGCAGTTCCAGGCCCGCATGAAGCAGATCATCCAGCAGGTGGGCGGTCAGAAGAAGCTCGACAAGCTGCTCAAGCAGCAGGCCGTCACCCAGGCGCAGCTCGAGGCGCAGCTCAAGGCCCAGATGCTCCAGGACGCCGTGCAGCAGAAGGTGTACGCGGACATCAAAGTCACGCCGGCGCAGGTCGAGAAGTACTTCAACGACCCGGCGAACAAGTCGCAGTTCAACGTCGCCGAGAGCATCGACGCGCGTCACATCCTCGTCAAGACCAAGGCCGAGGCCGACAAGGTCCGCGCCCTGCTCGAGGCCGACAACACCGACGCGAACTGGAAGAAGGTCGCCAAGCAGTACTCCACCGACCCGGGCAGCAAGAACAACGGCGGCAGCCTGGGCAACTTCCCCAAGGGCCGCATGGTCAAGCCCTTTGAGAACGCGGCCTTCGCGCTCAAGGTCGGCGAGATCTCCCAGCCGGTCAAGACGCAGTTCGGCTACCACGTCATCGAGGTCACCAAGAAGACCCCGGCCAGCAAGCAGACGCTGGCCCAGGCCAAGGCGACCATCGAGCAGCAGCTCAAGTATCAGGACCAGGCCACGGCCTGGCAGAAGTGGCTCACCACGGCCATGGCCGACGCAGGCGTCCTCTATGCCGCCGGGTTCGACCCCGCGACGCTCACGGCCTCGCCGAGCCCCGCCGCGTCGGGCTCGCCCGCACCGTAAGGACGACCGCTACGGGCGGCGCGGCATAAGCGGTATGCCTACGTCGTCCCGCTTGTGTACGCTGGGAGAATGGGCGTCATGAGCGGTATGCCTGCGTCGTCCCGCTTGTGTACGCCGGAAGAAAGCGCCTTATGAGCCTCACGCTCGTGTACATCGGCGCCGCCGCCGGAGTGGTACCCGCAGCTTCACTGCGGGCCCTCTCCGGCGGCGGCGCCGTCTTTGTCCCGGCGGGTCTCGAGGGCGAGCTCCGGGAGCTCGTGGCCGAGGCCGCCGACCCCGGCTTCGGCCGCCTGCTCGAGCTCGACCCGGCCGACGGCGACGGTCTCGACGACCTCGTCCGCAGGGCCGCGGCCGCCGCCGTCGTCGTCGCGCTCGCCGGCCCCGGCGGCGCGCAGCTCGCTCGCGAGCTGCGCGCTCGTGTCGCCGCCGCGGCGTCAGTCGCCGGCTCTGCCGTGGCGCCCGCCGCTTCCGGCCTGGCTGCCGCCGAGCTCGTCACCGTCCCTGCCGGTCAGGCGTTCGACGACGCCCTGCTCGGCCAGGAGCTCGTCTCGTTCAAGCGCATCGTCGACCTCCTGCGCGTCGAGTGCCCCTGGGACCGCGAGCAGACGCCGCGCGACGTCATCGGCTACACCGTGGAGGAGGTCCACGAGCTGGCCGACACCATCGCCGCCGGCGACCTGCACGCGGAGCACGGCGAGCTGGGCGACCTGCTGCTGCAGGTCGTGCTGCTCTCGCTCATGCTCGACGAGGAGGGCGCCGGCGACCTCGCCAGCGTCGCCCACGAGATCGAGGTCAAGCTCATCCGCCGGCACCCGCACATCTTCGGCGACGCCGTCGCCGAGACTCCCAAAGACGTCAAGGACCGCTGGGAGCGCATCAAGGTGGAGCAGGAGGGCCGGCAAGGCATCTTCCACGACGTGCCGGCCGGGTTCCCCGCGCTGCTGTACGCCAAGAAGCTGCAGCAGCGCGCCTCCAGCGTCGGCTTCGACTGGGACTCGGCGGCCGAGGCGTTCCCCAAGATCGCCGAGGAGCACGCCGAGCTCGCCGAGCTGTTCCACGAGGCCGCCGAGGCCGAAGGCGCCACCGGCTCGGGCCTGGCCGACCCCGACCGTGCCGACCCGCGCGTGACGCACGAGGTCGGCGACCTGCTGTTCGCGACGGTCAACGTCGCGCGCCTGCTGCACGTGGACCCGGAGATCGCGCTGCGCGAGGCCGGCAACCGGTTCGAGCGCCGCGTGACGGGCGCCGCCGCGCTCGCCGCGGCTGCCGGCGAGGACTGGTCCTCACTCGCCCTGCAGGCCCAGGAGCAGTACTACCAGCGCGCCAAGGGCGGGGAGCAGCCCGACGCTTCCGCGTAGGGCGAGCCCGAGCGCGCACTCCGCCGGGCCGGGGCGGCGAGCCGCCCGCGCAAGCCGGCGCCGTGGACCCCATCTGAGCCGCGTCTGAGCGCCAGCCCCACGGGGTACCTTGTGAGGTCCTCTGTTCGCGTCGAGCCCGCGTATCGACATGCCAGATGCATCCTGCCGGCGCGGCGAGAAATGTATCGACGCAGGCTCGACCGCAACTGAGGGCTTGCGCACGTACTCCGCCCAGTGCCGGGGGGAGGGTCGGGGCGCCGGGTCCGGGAGGCAGAATCGCCGGCGGGCGCCGGCGCCTGGTCGCCGCGGCCTCAGGCCGCGGCCTCGTCCTTCTCCACGAGCCCGATGTCGAGGCCGCCGCACTCCGGGCACTCGAGAAGGTCCTCCTCCACGTCCGGGAGGAACTCCGTCTTGGCGAACGTCGCGCCGCAGTCCTCGCACTTGTAGAACGGAGCATCCATGGTCATCCCCCTTCCGTCTACGTCCGGGAATGTTCCCGGTATGCAGCCCCGTCACATGTGTTGCGGGCCGATCGGCCGACGACGTCGTCGCCGCCGGCGGGCGACCGCTGTGATACCGTCCGCGTGAGCCCCGGCCCCGCGGGTGGGGCGAAGCCAGGACCGGGGTCCCGCCCCGGCTAGACCGATGCGAGGAGGACCCCGCGCAATGACCACCATCATCGACGTCACAGCACGGCAGATCCTCGATTCCCGCGGCAACCCCACGGTCGAGGTCGAGGTCGAGCTGGAGTCGGGCGCCGTCGGCCGTGCCGACGTCCCCTCCGGCGCCTCCACCGGCGAGTACGAGGCCGTCGAACTGCGCGACGACACCGGCGAGTACCTGGGCAAGGGCGTGCGCAAGGCCGTCGACAACGTGAACAACGTGATCGCCGAGGAGATCGTGGGCTTCGACGCCACCGACCAGCGGCTGGTCGACCAGGATGCTCATCGAGCTCGACGGCACGCCCAACAAGGCCAACCTGGGCGCCAACGCGATCCTCGGCGTCTCGCTGGCCACCGCGTACGCGGCCGCGACGGCGCTCGAGCTGCCGCTCTACCAGTACATCGGCGGCGTGCAACGCCTTCACGCTGCCGGTCCCGATGATGAACATCATGAACGGCGGCAAGCACGCCGACAACAACGTCGACCTGCAGGAGTTCATGGTCATGCCGGTCGGCGCCGAGAGCTTCGAGGAGGCGCTGCGCATCTCCGCCGAGGTGTACCACGGGCTCAAGGGCGTGCTGAAGGGCAAGAGGCTCAGCACGGCCGTGGGCGACGAGGGCGGCTTCGCGCCGAACCTGGGCAGTAACGAGGAGGCCATCCAGATCATCATGGAAGCCATCGACGCCGCCGGCTACGAGCCCGGCGCCGACGTGCGGCTCGCACTCGACCCGGCCGCGTCCAGCTTCTACGACGCCGCAAGGGCAAGTACATGCTCGAGGGCGAGGGCCGCGAGCCTGACCTCGGCCGAGATGGTCGACTACTACGCCGGCGCTCGTCGACAAGTACCCGATCATCAGCATCGAGGACGGCCTCGCCGAGGACGACTGGGACGGCTTCAGGCTCATGACCGAGAAGCTCGGCGACCGCGTCCAGATCGTCGGCGACGACCTCTTCGTCACCAACGTGGAGCGCCTCGCCGAGGGCATCGAGAAGGGCTCGGCCAACAGCATCCTCATCAAGCTCAACCAGATCGGCACGCTGAGCGAGACCTGGACGCCATCCAGATGGCGACGCGCGCCGGCTGGACGGCCGTGTGCTCGCACCGCTCCGGCGAGACCGAGGACACCACGCTCGCCGACCTCGCCGTGGCCACGAACGCCGGGCAGATCAAGAGCGGCGCCCCGGCGCGCACCGACCGCGTGGCCAAGTACAACCAGTTGCTGCGCATCGAGGAGATGCTCGGCGAGGTGGCGTACTACCCGGGCATGCGCGCGTTCTACAACCTCAAGAAGGCCTGAGACAGACCTGACGAGCCGAGCAGGGCGGCGAGGAGCGGCAGTTCCTCGCGGACGGTGTGTGCCCGAGCGACCGCGCTCCCGGCGCGCCGGACGGCCTACGAGAAAGGCGAGTCGAGGTCGCCGTTCGCGTCGTAGGGCGGAGGGAAGAGCGGGCCGGCGGGGCGCAGCGTCGCGCCGGCCCGCACCTCGTCCAGCAGCGCCTCGGACACGGCGATGCGCTCCAGGTGCGCCGTGTCGCGTATCCACGCCAGCCGTGCCGTGTCCGGGTCCCTGATGCCGGCGGTCTGCAGGGCAGCCGCGATGGCCTCCCGGTCGGAGGCGCAGGCGATGGGGATGCGCGCGTCCTCGGGGCAGTTGGAGGTGATGCAGTTGACGTCCGTGACCGCGCGGTCGACCTCGGCGGCGCAGCGTGCAGTGGTGAAGTCGGCCATGCCGATGCCGCAGGCGTTGCCGTGGGTGGCGGCCGTGAGGCCGCGCACGAAGATCCTGGTGATGCGCGGCCGCACCGGCTTCTCGCCCCCGCCCCAGAACGAGCACCGGCCGATGACATTGGTGTCCATGCCGGTGCCGCTCACGTTCTTGCCGAGCCGG
>CAVOMB010000007.1:0-15190 GCA_963696935.1 uncultured Thermoleophilia bacterium
TCAAGATGAATACCGTCAACGACCACGTGCTCAACGGCCTGCAGGAAGCGGTCGGTCGCGCCGAGCAGGACTTCAAAGGCCTGGTGCTGTGGCAGAACAGCGAACCGTTCTCCGCCGGCGCCGATCTTTCCGGCGCCATGGGGCTGCTGCAGGCAGGTGATGTGGCCGGCTTCGAAGCCATGGTCGCGAACTTCCAGGCCACCAGCCAGCGCATCAAGTATTCGTTTGTGCCGGTGGTTGCCGCCGTGCGCGGCCTGGCCCTGGGTGGCGGTTGCGAATTCCAGATGCACAGCGCCAAGGCCGTGGCCGGGCTGGAAAGTTACATCGGCCTGGTCGAAGCGGGTGTCGGCCTGCTGCCTGCCGGCGGCGGCCTGAAGGAAATAGCGGTACGCGCCTCGCAGGCTGCCGGTCCGGGTGGCGATGTGTTCGCCGAACTGAAGAAGACCTTCGAGACCGTGGCGATTGCCAAGGTTTCGGCTTCGGCAATGGAGGCGCAGGAACTCGGCCTGATGCGCAAGACCGACAAGATCGTCTTCAACGCCTACGAACTACTGTATGTAGCCAAGCAGGAAGCATTGGCGCTGGCCGAAAGCGGCTACCGCCCGCCTCTGCCCGCGCGCCGCGTCGCGGTGGCCGGCGACGTCGGCATCGCCACCTTCAAGATGACCGAGCAGACCACGAGGCAGCCGGCCTCGACGAGCCCGCGCAGCGCCTCGAGCTCGACGATCTCGCGGGGCTCGGGGCTGGGCACCACGCGGCGCCAGCCCCTCCCCGCGTCCTCCTTCATGGCGACGCCCTCCTCGAGCATCATCTTCCGGGCCTCGGCCTCGGAGTAGAAGGGGCCGACCGGCTTGGAGGGGTGCGCGAAGGCCGGGTCGCGCGGGTCGACGGCCACCTGGGTGACGACGCAGACCACCGGCGCGGTGAGCTTGCGCTTGCGCAGGTGGTTGGCCAGCGTCTGCGCCGCGAGGTAGCCGATCTGGCCCTGGCTCATCGCGCCGCAGACGTCCATGGGCATCGGCGCCACGGTCTTGGCCGCCAGCGCGTTCTGGATCAGCAGGTTGCCGACCTGGGGGCCGTTGCCGTGCGTGAGCACGACCCGCCAGCCGTCCTCGGCGAGAGCGGCGATGCGGCGCATGGCGCCGTCGATGTTGAACAGCTGCTCCTCGAAGGTGCCGACCTGGCCGGGCTGGAGGATGGCGTTGCCGCCGAGGGCGACGACGACGGTCTTGCCGTTGCTACGGGCGGATGTTGCCACGCGCTTCCCTCCCAAACGCAAGCGGCTCTGCACCGTCACGGGATGCACAAGCCGCTTTCAGTGCTATACGGATGGATAGGATATGCCGGGCCACTGGGGAGCGCAAGTGGTGCGGCCGTGCGTCCCGCGACCTTTCACCTCCGTCACGCGCCCATCTTCAGCCAGGCGTCGCTCTCGCGCCGGTCGATGCCCGTCGACGCCTCGAAGCGCACTCCGCCGAGAAGCGTGCAGGCGGCGGTGAGGACGCTGCCTCCGATGGCGCGGGCCTTGTCCGAAGCGGTTGAGCAGCGGGACGAATCGCCACGGGGATCCAAGTCACCGAGCTTGAAGCCCTCCGTCACGGCGAGCCCGGTGTGCAGCAGGCCGCGCAGCACGCCGTCGAGGGCGGCGCTCACGGGCTGCTCGCCGACGTACCCGATGATGTCGCCCGCCGCTACCAGGTCGCCGATCTCCGCGACCGTGCGGAAGACGCCGGCGGCGGGCGACCGCACGACGCGTTGCCACGTGTACCCTCCGATGTCGCCGGGGACCCCGGTGTTCTCGCAGGCGGAGCCGTCGTAGAGGATCCGGCCGAGGTCGTGCCCGCGCTTCGTCTCGATGACGACGTGTGCGTCGCGTCCGGCCACGAACCCGGGTCCCAGTGCTATGACGGCGGGTGCGTCGCCGATGCTCGTGCCGAGGTTCCGTTTGGCGATGATCGCGTCCACGAGCAGCGCGGGCCTGACCACGACGAGGACCTCCGCCGAGTCCTCGGCGACGACCACGGCGATCCTGCCCTGAGCCAGAGCGCCCTCGACGCCCGCCGGCTCGACCCGCACCCCATGGGTTCCCTCTACGCTTGTCGAGCCCTCGTAGACCGCCTGGGCGAACGCGACGGTGCGCCGCACGACCGTGGGCTGGGCGATCTCGGTCATGGTGACGGCGAAGCCGGCGTGGTGCAGGCAAAGGGCGGCGCCGGTCGCCAGGTCGCCGGCGCCCTTGATCACTGCCCGCGGTGGTGATGCGGAGGACGACTCAGGCATGAAGTGCACGCTCCTTCGTCCCATCGGCCGGTCTGGCCGGAGCAGGTTCTTCGAACGCGCGGTCGCGCCGGCTCCTGGTCGCGAGGATCTCGGCCATGATGCACAGAGCGAGCTCGGCGGGCGTTTCAGCCCCGATCTGCAGGCCGATAGGGGTGTGCACCAGATCGAGCGCCTCGCGGCCGACGCCCTCGCCCGCGAGCTCGCCGAACAGGCCGGCGATCCTGCGCCGGCCGCCCATCAGACCCACGTAGCCGGCGTCCGTGCCGATCACTGACCGGAGTGCGTCGCGGTCGAGCTCCGCGGAGTGCGTGACGACCGCGACACTGGTGCTCGGCGTGATCGCGCACAGCTTTGGCGACCACACCTCCGCACAGTAGAGTCCGCTTGCCGCGGGGAGGTGCTCACGGGTCACCATGTCCGCTCGCGAGTCGATCACGACGATCCGGTAGTCGAGCAGGTCGGCCAGCCGAGAGGTCTCCGTGCCGGAGGCGCTCTCGCGAAGACGCCTGAGTGCGTCCTCCGTCGCCGGCCACTCGAGGGCCCCGCCGCCGATGGTGCCCAGCGTTGAGCCGTCCGCCGCGACCAGCATGGAGGCGCCGACCTCGCGCGGACCCGACCCGCTGATCCCTGTGATGGTCAAGTGGGCGAACGGGGCGCCGGATGCATCCAGCTCCGCCATCCTCCTGAAAAGGTCCTCTGAATTCATCCGTTCCTTACTCTTTCGTATTCCTCGAGAGAGTCGATGTCCAGACATGCCGCAGGGTCGTCGACCGGCACGAGAGACACCTCGCCGGCGTGCCGCCACACCACGTCCCGCCCGCCGCGGTCCCCTGTCTCGCGCATCAGCTCGGGGAACAACCGGGCGGAGAACAGCACCGGATTGCCGGGACGGCCGTCCAGGTCCGGTCGCACGATGGGCTTGCCCGTGGCCGCGAACGCCTCGAGCAGGCTGTCTATGAGGCCGGCGGTCACAAAGGGCTGGTCGGCCAGGAGGAACAGCGCGGCGTCGTAGTCGGGTCCGAGGGCGAGCAGCGCCACGCGGACCGAGGTGCTGAGGCCTTCCGCGAACGACGGGTTGTCCAGGAGCCTCACCGGACGGCCCTCCAGGATCGCCCGCACTCCGTCGGCCTCGTGGCCGATGACGACGGCGGTGTCGGCGAGCCGCGACTCAAGCGCTGCGTCGACGACCCGTTCGACCATCGGCTTGCCCGCGACGGGACGGACGACCTTGGTCCCTCCCATCCGCGTGCCCATGCCTGCCGCGAGGACAACGCCCAGGACGCGGGCCCGCCCAGCGCGGGCGCGACTGGGTGTGGAGTCAGAGGGCGTCACGCGGTGCACCTGGAGTCAACGCGGTACAGGTTGCGGCGCAGACTGCCGGCGATGATCCGGTCGGGATGCGCGGCGGCGTCCGGGCCGCTACCGCCTGGCGCGGCCGCCAGCAGCTTTCCTGCCGCCTCGGTCGCCTGCTCCGTCAGATCGTCGCTCTCGGCCTTGTTCAGCAGGACGACGACGCGGGCGCCGGGCGTCAGCACGCGCACTTTGGCGATCTCGAGGGCCAGAGCCGCGGCGAAGAGCCGCGGCGTCACGAGGTCTCCCTCCGCGGCATCGAGGAGCGGCAGCAGCAGCTTCGCGCGGTGCACGTGGTCCTCGTCGAGCGGCCGGCCGAGGGCGTCCAGTCCAGCGATCACGACTACGGTCGTGGTCGCGGACGGCAGTTGGGGCTCGGCCTCTCCGAACGCCTTGAGCGGCAGGCCGCGGCTCCCGTCCGCCTCGACGAAGATGGAGCCGGTCACACCGTCGCGCCAGAGGGCGTCGACCTCGGCCGGCGTCAGGCCCCTGACCTTCTCGTTCTCGACGCAGGACCGCGCGAGCGTCACGACGTCGGCGCCGCGCAGCGCCTCGCCGGCCCGTTCGGCCAGAGGAGTGTCGTCCTCGTCAGCAACGAGCAGGGGGCCGAGAGAAGACAGCTGGCGGGTGAACATGGCGGTGGTCGTCGTAGCGAGGATGCCGCCGCCCTGCGCCGTGGCCTCCGCGCAGAGCCGCTGCAGCGCGGTCGTCTTGCCGCCGGCGCCGACGAAAGCGACCAGCTGCGGTCCGGTCGTGCCGAGGGCGCCGGTCAGCGTGGTCTGGACGTCGTGACTCTCCACTTCTCCGCTGTTCCTCCTCGGGCGTGACCCGGCGGGCGGCGCCGTCCGGCGAGGCCTGCGACGCCGACTTGCCCCGTCAAGAGCGCGCGGCGAGGATGGGAGTCTACCCCACAACGGCGTTACTTGCTAGACGTATAGCGAACATGCGAGAATCGCTCCGTGGCTGGAGAGGCAGGAGACAGGGGAAGCGAGGCCCGCCAGATGGAAGCACATGAGTTCAGGACCGTGGGCGAGGTGACCCGTCGCAAGGACGGCCTGGCCAAGGTCACCGGGACTGAGACGTACGCGTCGGACATGGAGTTGCCGTACATGCTCCACGCCCGGATGCTGCGCAGCCCCTATCCTCACGCGCGTGTCGTGTCGATCGACACGAGTGAGGCTGAGCGGATGGGGGCCATCTGCATCACTCCCGACGACGTACCGGACATCCGCTACAACGAGCGCCAGGTGAGCGTACCGGTCAAGACGTACCGGGACAGGACCGTGCTGCCGTGGGTGGTGCGCCAGGTCGGCGAGGGCGTGGCGGCGGTCGCCGCTCGTACCGAGACGCTCGCTGAGCGAGCCGTGCGCGCCATCAAGGTCGAGTGGGAAGAGCTGCCGGCCGTCTACGACGCCCACAAGGCCCTTGAAGACGATGCACCGCCGATCTACGACAGCGTCCTGCTCGGCGACGTCGAGACCCCGGTCGAGCACAATGTCGCCTGCTACCGACAGGTCGGCGTCGGCGACGTCGCACTGGGCTTCGAGGAGGCCGACCTCATCGTCGAGCGCGAGTACCAGACGGGGCGCGTGTACCACGCCCAGATGGAGCCGAAGGCCGCCGTCTGCAAGCCCATCGCCGACGGCGGCATCGAGCTCTGGGCCACGCTGCAGTCGATCCACAACACGCGCCAGCTGCTGGGAAGGATCTTCGACATCCCGCTGAGCAAGATCCAGGTGCACCGCAGCAACATCGGCGGGGCGTTCGGCTCGAGCATCCAGATGAACACCCCGGTCGCCATCTGCGTCGCGCTCGCCCTCAAGGCGCGCAAGCCGGTCAAGATCGTGCTGACGCGCGAAGAGGACATGTACGACCACTGCAAGTACCCCGCCGAGATCCACCTCAAGTACGGCGTCAAGCGCGACGGGACCATCGTCGCCGGGGAGCTCAAGACCCTGGTCGACATCGGCGCCCACAACATCCAGGCCTACCCGCTGCTCGGCTGCATGTCGGGCTGGTTCGTCTCGCTCTACCGCATGCCGCACATGAACTTCGAGGGCACGGCCGTCTACACCAATAAGGCGCCGGCCTGCGCCATGCAGGGCTACGGCAACCCGGACGTCTCGTTCGCCGTCGAGTCGCACATGGACATCATCGCCGAGAAGCTCGGGCTGGATCCCATCGAGCTGCGGCTCAAGAACTACGTCGGCCTCGGCGAGGAGTTCTGGGGCCAGGGCCCGACCGTGCGCTCGCTCATCAAGAGCTGCGGCGTCGAGGAGATGCTGGTCAAGGGCGCGGAGATGATCGGGTGGAAGGATCGCGGCCGGCCGGAGGACAAGACCGGCCGCTACCGCCGTGGCATCGGCGTGGGCCGCACGTTCCACACCTCGGGTACCGGCGCGGCGATGCCCGGCGAGGTGATCGATTACTCCACGGCGATGGTCAAGGTCAACGAGGACGGCTCCGTCGACATGTCGACCGCCCTCATGTGCCACGGCGGCGGCACGCTCGACGCGTGCGCCAAGCTCGTGGCCGAGGTGATGGGCGTCCCGTTCGACATGGTCGGCATCTCGCCGGCCAGCACGACCGACACCGGCTACGATGTCTGCACGCACGCCACCCGCGGGGTGTACTGCGGCGGCGGCTCGGCGGTCGAGGCGGCGAAGTCGGCCAAGGCGGTCCTGCTGGATTTCGCCTCACGGCTCATCGAGGTCAACCCCGAGGCGTTGCAGATCGCGCCCGACCCGGAGACCGGCGAGGGTGTGATCTTCCTCGAGGGCGCGGCCGACAAGCGCATCACCGTGCGCGAGGTCGCCAAGACCGCGCAGCTCAAGGGCTGGGGCACGGCGATCGCCGTCGAGAGCCATCGCATGGTCAACTGCCCGCCCTGCTTCGTCACCAACTTCGTCGAGGTCGAGGTCGACACCTGGACAGGCGAGGTCCGCGTGCCCCGCGCCGTGTGCGCCGTGGACGCCGGCACGGTGATCAACCCCGATCTGGCCGCCGGCCAGCTCGAAGGCGGACTCTGCCGCGGCATCGGCCAGGCTCTGCTCGAGGACACCGCGTACGACCCCGCCACCGGCGAGCTCACCTGTGGCGGCATGTACATCGACTACAAGCTGTACACGGCCGAGGACATGGCGTCCGTGGACGACGTCAAGACGTTCTTCGCCAGCACGTACGAGCCGTCCGGGCCGTTCGGCGCCAAGGGCATCGGCGAGGCGGCCAACAACGCCGTCGCGGCCGCAGTGATGAACGCGCTCGAGAACGCGCTCGGCATCCGCTTCCAGTTCATCCCGATCACACCGGACATGATCCTGGCCGCGTTACGCGGGTGCGCGTGCGAGGGGGTGTTCGCGAAATGACCATCAACACGCGAGTCCTGGTCAACGACTTCACCTATCACGTCCCTGCGACGCTGGACGAGGCGCTGGGTTTCCTCGACCAGTATGGGGAGGACGCCGGGGTGCTGGCCGGCGGCACCGACCTGATCATCCAGATGAAGCTCGGGCGCAAGGCGCCGAAGTTCGTGGTCGACATCTCCAAGCTGGAGGAGCTCAAGCACCTCGAGGCCGGCGACAAGATCCGCATCGGCGCCGGCCGCCGCTACATGGACGTACTGTCGTTCCTGCAGGGCCTCGGCCGCTACCACAGTCTCGCCGAGGCCATCGACAGCATCGGCAAGCTGCAGGTGCTCTCCGTCGCGACCGTCGGGGGCAACCTCGGCAACGGCTCGCCCGCCGCGGACACACCGCCGCCGCTCATCACCTACGACGCGCGCGTCCGCGTGAGGAGCGCGCATCAGGAGCGGATCGTCCCACTGCGCGAGTTCCACACCGGCCCCGCCGCGACGGTGCTGGCGCCCGACGAGATCATCATCGACGTCGAGTTCGACGCGTTCCCCGACGGCCGCGCGAGTGCTTTCCGCAAGCTCACGCGCGTGGCCAGCGACATCTCCAAGGTCACCTGCGCCGTGGCCCTGCAACGGGACGGTGAGACCTGCACGCAGTGTCGCGTCGCGCTCGGCGCCGTGGGACCGACACCGATGCGGGCGCACACTGCCGAGGCCGCTCTCGAGGGTCGAGCCATCGACGGCGCCCTCGTCGACGAGTGCGTCCGCCTGGTCGTCGAGGACATCTCCCCCATCGACGACATCAGGTGCACCGAGATGTACCGCAGGGAGGCGGCCGGCGTGCTCTTCAAGGACGCCTTCGAAATCGCATGGGAGCGTGCGACATGTTGACCAACTGCACCAACGCCATCGTCTTCACGGTGAACGGCGACGAGCACATGCTCGTGGTCGAGCCCAACGAACTGCTCATCAACGTCCTGCGCAACGAGCTGGGCCTGACGGGGTCCAAGTACGGCTGCGGCACCGGCCAGTGTGGCGCCTGCACGGTCCTCGTGGACGGGGAGCCGGCGCTCGCCTGCGTCACCCTGGCGGTGGCCTGCGACGGCAAGCAGATCGTGACCATCGAGGGGGTCGCCGGGCCTGACGGTGACCTGGATCCCATCCAGGAGGCGTTCCTCAGCGAGAACGCGGTGCAGTGCGGCTTCTGCACGCCCGGCATGATCCTTATGGCGGGAGACCTGCTGAGGCGCAACCCACACCCGACCGAGGCGGAGATCCGCCACCACATCAAGGGCAACATCTGCCGCTGCACCGGCTACAACGGCATCGTGCGCGCTATCCAGAACGCAGCCGACCGCATGGCGGAGAGGGCTGCCGGAGGCAAGCCGAAGCTCGTGGAGGAGGCCAGATGAAGCTCGAATCCTACGTGCGTCCTGCCGGCCTCGAAGAGGCCCTCGCCGCGCTGGCCGAGCCGGGAGTGAAGCCGCTCGTCCTCGCCGGCGGCACCGACCTCGTCCCGATGATGCGCAAGATGCGCATGAATGGGACGCTGGACGCCGACGACCCGCGCGTCGTGCTCGACCTCAGCAAGCTCGACGACCTCCGCGGTGTCCGCGAGACCGGCGGCACGCTCGAGATCGGCGCGGCGACGACCATGGGCGTCATCGCCGCGCATCCGTTGGTTAAGAAGTTCGTGCCGGTGCTGGCGGCTGCCGCCGCTACCGTCGGCAGCCCACTGGTCCGCAATCGTGCGACCGTCGGGGGCAACCTGGTCACCGCGTCGCCGTCGGCCGACACGGCCCCGGCGCTGCTCGCGGCCGGCACCGTGGTGCGGCTCACCGGCGCCGGGGGCGGCTCGCGCGAGCTGCCGCTCACGGAGTTCTTCGTCGAGTACCGCAAGACGGCTCTCCGGCCGGGTGAGATCGTCACGCATGTGCTGATCCCGCTCGCCGGTCGCCCGGTCGCGGGACGGTTCGAGAAGGTCGGCCTGCGGAACGCGGACGCCATCAGCGTGGTGTGCGCCGCGTGCGAGATCGAGCTGGACGGCTCGATCTGCCGTGCGGCGCGCGTCGGGCTCGGGGCGGTCGCGCCCGTCCCGGTCCGCGCCCTCGCGGTCGAGGCGGCCTTGCGGGGCCGTGAGATCACCGAGGAAGTCGCTGGGGAGTGCGCACGGCTGGTCCACGAGCACATCGCGCCGATCGACGATGTACGCGCCTCCGCCCAGTACCGCGGGTGGGTGGCCGAGGCGGTCGTTGCGCGCCTGATCACTGACACGGCACGAGCAGCAAGGGCGTGAGGGACGTGCAGGAGATCGAGATCCAGGTGAACGGGCGCCTGATGCGCACGACGGTGGCGGTCGACGAGACGCTGGTCGACGTCCTCCGCAACAAGCTAGGCATCGTCGAGGTCAAGAACGGCTGTGGGCAGGGAGACTGCGGCGCCTGCACGGTGCTGCTAGACGGCGAGGCGGTGAACTCGTGCCTCACGCTGGCCGTGCAGGCCGACGGCCGCCAGGTCACCACCACCAGAGGGCTCGGCACGGCCGAGAATCCGCACCCGCTGCAGACGGCGTTCATCGAGCACGGCGCCGTCCAATGCGGCTTCTGCAGCTCGGGCATGATCCTCGCCGCCGCGTCGCTGCTGCGGCAGAACGCGGCGCCGACGCGTGACGAGATCCGCGAGGGCATCTCGGGCAATCTCTGCCGCTGCACCGGCTACACCAAGATCGTCGACGCGATCGAAGAGGCCGCCCAGGCGGAAGTCCTCGAGAAGCGGAGCGCGTGATGGGCGCCGAAGAGACTCCCAAGTACAAGGTCATCGGCCGCGCCGTCCCGCGCCACGACGCGCGCGACAAGGTGTTCGGCCAGACCAAGTACGCAGACGACTTCGTGATGCCCGGCACCCTCGCCGCGAAGGTGCTCAGGAGCAAGTACGCGGCGGCGAAGATCGTCTCCATCGACACGAGCAAGGCCGAGGCCATGCCCGGCGTCCACGCCGTGCTGACCGCCGTGGACGTGCCCCACAACGAGACCACCAGCAAGTTCGGCCAGACGCACTCGGCCGGCGGCGGGTTCGAGGGTCTGTATCGGGTGCTCGCCGACAAGAAGGTGCGCTACATGGGCGAGGGGGTGGCGCTGGTCGCCGCCGAGACGCTCGCCCAGGCCGAAGAGGCCGCGCGCGCCATCGACGTGGTCTACGACCCGCAGCCGGGCGTGTTCGACCCCGTCGAGGCGCTCAAGCCCGGCGCTTACCGTGTCGGTGAGGAGGACACCAACGTCGTCTGCGCCTACAAGGTACGCAAAGGCGACGTCGACGCCGGCTTCGCGCAGGCCGACGTCGTGGTCGAGGGCGAGTACCGGGTCCCCTTCGGCGACCACGTGTACCTCGAGCCCGAGTCCGGCACGGCCTGGATCGACGAGGCCGGCGTGCTCACCATCCGCGCCTCCACGCAGGTCATCGAGCACTTTCGCGACATCGCCGACATCATGGGGCTCCCGCACAACCGCGTGCGGGTGATCGCCCCCATGCTCGGCGGCGGGTTCGGCGGCAAAGAGGACATCACCGTGGAGGCCTACCTGGCTCTGCTGGCCCACGCGGCCAAGCAGCCGGTGCGCCTCACCTACACGCGCGAGGAGTCGATCCTCGCGCACTCCAAGCGGCACCCCTACGTGATGCGTTACAAGACCGGCGCGACCAAAGACGGAAAGCTCGTGGCGCTGGACGCGGAGATAGTCTCGGACGCCGGCGGCTACCCGTTCCTCAGCCCCTGGGTCCTGCTCTACTCGGTGGTCATGGCGGCAGGGCCGTACATCGTGCCGAACGTCAGGGTCGACGCGGTCTCGGCGCTCACCAACAACACGTTCACAAGCGCCTACCGGGGCTTCGGCGCTCCGCAGGTGTGCTTCGCCTACGAGAGCCAGATGGACGAGCTGGCCGGGAAGCTCGGGCTCACGCCGCTGGAGTTCCGCATGCGGAACTACCTGCACACCGGCGACGAGCTCGCCACAGGTTACGCGCTCGAGTCTGCGGTCCTCACGGACCAGACGGCCGAGCGCGCCTGGAAGGCCCTTGGCGAGCCGACGCAGCCGCGCTCGCCGGACGAAGTGATCGGACGGGGCATCGCCTCGGGCATGCAGAGCTACGGACGCCTGGTCTACCTGCACGACTCGTCGCGGGCCTACGTAGGCTTCGAGCTGGACGGCACAGTGGTTGTACGCTCCGGCGTACAGGACATCGGCGGCGGCCAGGCCTCGTCGCTCGCGCAGATCTCGGCCGAGATCCTCGGCGTGCCCATGGAGGACATCACGGTCTACTTCGGCGACACCGCGCTCACGCCGCTCGCCGGGACCACGACCGCTACGCGCATGCTGTACATGTCGGGCAACGCGACGCTGAAGGCCGCGCGGACCGTCCGCGAAGCCATCGTCGCCAAGGCGAGCGAGATGCTCGAGGTGGACTCCGAGAAGATCGCCCTGGCCGACAGGATGGTGTGCGTGGAGGGCGACGAGGGGAAGTCGATCCCGATCGTCGACGTGGTGAAAGCCTGCGCCTCGCAGGGCATCCCGATCTCCAACCTGGCGCAGTTCAACGCGCCCTCGCGGGACCTGGAGAAGTCGGATTACGTGATCGGCCAGATCCATCCCGACTACACCTTCGGCACGCACGCCGCCGAGGTCGCGGTCGACACGAAGACAGGCAGAGTCACGGTGCTCAAGCTCGTGGCGGCGTTTGACGTCGGCCAGTCGATCAACAAGCTCAGCGCGCAGGGCCAGCTCGAAGGCGGCACCGTCTGCGGCGTGGGATACGCGCTGCTCGAGGATGTCAAGATGGACCACGGCCGCACCGTGACGGCCGCGCTGGACACGTACCTGGTGCCCACCGCCGCCGACATGCCCGACGTGGAGCCGATCATGCTCGAGTCGCGCGGCGGCATGGGCCCCTTCGGGGCAAAGGGCATCGGCGAGCCGGCGTCCACTTCGGGCGCGCCGGCGGTCACCAACGCCGTCGCCGACGCCATCGGCATCCGGCTGACGGAGCTCCCGCTGACGCCGGAGCGCATCCTCACCGCGATCAAGGAGCGGGATGGGAGCGCGGGGCAGGTCGTCCGAGTGCGTGTGAGCGAGTCCGCCTAGCGGGCTGCTCGCCGGCAGGCTGAACAAACTGAACAACGAACGGCCCGGTCGGCATGCCGACCGGGCCGTTCGTTGTTCAGGCGGGATGCCGCGGAGCGGCAGGCGGGTCACCCTCCCTGGATGCCCTCCGCCGCCGTCACCAGGCCGATCCACGGAACGGGGAGCTCGGGGGCCTCCGCGGAGACGAACGAGACCACTGCGACGAGTTCGCCACCCTCGCGGTCCACGAGATTGCCCACCGCGTACACGAAGCCGCTCTTGCGGATCTTGTCGGCCACGAAGATCGCCCGGCTGCCGTCGGGGATGTCGCCGACGGCGCCGATGAGGCCCTCCAGGTTGAGGCAGCGCACCAGCGGCAGCTTCAACTCGCGCGCCACGACGAACCCCATGAGAAGGTCTTTGGCCCCCTCGCCCACGATCACGATGTCGGCGCCGAGTCCTTTGGCTCGCTCGGCGAGCATGACGCCCAGGGCATCCACGCCGGCCGGGTCCGCGAGCGGGCGGAAGCTCCCGACGATGCGGTAGCCGGCGTCGGTCTCGTCGTCGGACCGCTCCACGCTCAGACCCCCGTTGCGCAGGATCTGCCAGATCTCCTCGTTGTTCACAGTTCTCCTCTCATAGTGCGAAGCGGCCGGCGAGGCCGCGCTGCGCTCAGTCAGAGATTCATTCGCTTGAAGGTGGAGTACGCCTCCATGAAGGCCGGGAACCCGCAGGTGCTGACGAGCATCAGCAATGCGTGCACGATCTCCTGGTCGGTGAGCCCGGCCTCGCGCGCCGCCGTCGACGTCGATGGCGTGACTCGTCTCGTTGATGCGCGTACTCAGCTCCGGGAACTCGGTCTTGAACGTCGTGTAGATGTCATGGACATCTCTCATCTCGGTCCTTCCCTCCGTGGCCCAGGCGGAACATCCACGTTACCACCGCTCCGACGGCGCGAGCCACCATCAAGGTCTCTCCCGGAGGGGGGATGACAGCCATTGCTATACATATAGCTAACGGATAGAATCCCGGGCGTGTCGCTGTGTCGTGGCCCGTGGCCGGGCCGGCGCTGCGAAACGCGCATCCGGCAGCCTAGTGTGGAGCCGGACTCAGAGCGACGAACATACTTGCAAGTCGACCGCGACCCTGCGCAGTGTAAGACCCTCGCCGCCGGTGGCGAGTCTCTTGCGGCGGGGGATGCGGAGCAAGCGAAGGAGGAGCGCATGCGGATCACGAGCGACAGCGACCATCTGCCGCTGGGCGACAACAAGGCGTCGGCCTGGTACGGCCGCAACATCATCAAGGTCGGCCAGTTCACCCGCGAGGACGTGGACAAGGTCCACGGCGTCGCCGCCGAGATGCAGCAGATGGTCCAGCGCACGGGCGGGTGCGACCTCCTCAAGGGCAAGGTCCTCGCCAACATGTTCTACGAGCCGTCCACGCGCACGTCGTGCTCGTTCATGGCAGCCATGCAGCGGCTGGGTGGCCAGGTCATCCCGATCAACGAGGCCAAGAGCTCGTCGGTCGCCAAGGGCGAGAGCATCATCGACACGGCCATCACCCTCGGCTGCTACGCCGACGTGATGGTCATCCGCAATCCCACGGTCGGTTCGGCCGACCTCGCCGCCGCACACGCCGGCATCCCCGTGCTCAACGCCGGCGACGGCGTGGGCGAACACCCCACGCAGGCGCTGCTCGACACGTTCACCATGCGCCAGGAGCTCGGCCAGCTGGACGGCCTCACAGTCACGCTGGTCGGCGACCTCAAGAACGGCCGCACCGTCCACTCCCTGGCCCGCCTGCTCGCCAAGTTCGACGGCGTCAAGCTCAAGTACGTCGCCCCGGACATCCTCCAGATGCCGCAGGACGTGGTGGACGAGGTCGCCGCGGCAGGCGTGCCGCAGAACAAGTACGCGCAGCTCGACGACATCATCGCCGAGACCGACGTGCTGTACGTCACGCGCATCCAGCAGGAGCGCTTCGCGAGTCCGGAAGACTACGAGAAGGTCAAGGGCGTCTACATCGTCTCGCCGGAGACGCTCAATGGCGCCAAGAAGGACATGATCGTGATGCACCCGCTGCCGCGCGTGAACGAGATCACCGTCGAGGTCGACGCCGATCCGCGCGCCGCGTACTTCCGCCAGATGGAGTACGGCATGTACGTGCGCATGGCGCTGCTGGCGCTGGTGCTCGGCAGGGCCTGAGTCTTTCGGGAGGCGGCAATGAAACGCAGGATGGACCTGAAGTCCGCGCTCGGCGATCTCGGCTTCTCCGTCAGAGACGTCTACCTGAACCTCCCGCCCGCCGAGCTGACCGCGCGGGCCCTGGCGCGCGAGGAGGGCATCCTCGCCGCCAACGGGGCGCTCGTGGTCAGGACGGGCTTCCGCACGGGACGTTCGCCGGCGGACCGGTTCATCGTCGACGAGCCCGAAGCGGCCTCGGTCGCGTGGAGTGACGTCAACCAGAAGTGCAGCCCGGAGTTGTTCGACAGGCTGCTCAAGAAGGCGGCCGCCCACCTCCGCGACCGCGACGTGTTCGCGTTCGAGGGGTTCGTAGGCGCGGACAGGCAGCATCGTCTGCCCGTCCGCGTCATCGCCGAAAAGGCGTGGCACGCCCTGTTCGCGCAGACGCTCTTCCTCAGGCCCGACCCGGTCGACCTGGAGGACTTCCTGCCCGGGTTCACGGTCATCGACTGCGGCGCGCTGCATGCGGATCCCGACGCGGACGGGACGCGCTCCTCGGTGTTCGTCGGCATCTCGTTCGAGCGCAGGATGGTGCTGATCCTCGGCACCCTGTACGCGGGCGAGATCAAGAAGGCCCTTTTCACGGTCATGAACTACCTGCTGCCCGAGAAGGGCGTCCTGCCGCTGCACTGCTCGGCCAACGTCGGTCGCAAGGGCGACGTCGCGCTGTACTTCGGCCTCTCCGGGACGGGCAAGACCACCCTCTCGGCTGACCCTAGCCGCCATCTGGTCGGCGATGACGAACACGGGTGGGCCGACTACGGCATCTTCAACTTCGAGGGCGGCTGCTACGCCAAGGTCATCAGGCTCTCGGCCACGGCCGAGCCGCAGATCTACCAGGCCATCCGCTTCGG
>CAVOMB010000008.1:0-5925 GCA_963696935.1 uncultured Thermoleophilia bacterium
CAGCGAGTCCGAGCCGACGATGAAGACGAGCTCGTGACCGCGGTACCGCTCGTCCAACGCGCGCAGAGTGTCGGCGGTGTACACGAGACCGCGCTCGATCTCGATCGCGGAGGCAGTGAAGCGCAGGTCGTCGTCGACGGCCAGCGACGTCAGCTCGAGCCTGATATCCGCCGAGGCGCGCTCGCCGCCGCCCTTGTGCGGAGGAGCCGCCGCCGGCACGAAGAGGACACGCTCCAGACCGAGCGCGTGGAACGCCTCGGAGGCGACTGCGAGGTGGGCGATGTGAGGCGGGTCGAAGCTGCCGCCCATGACGCCGAGGCGCGCCGGCGTCGTCATGCGACTAGCTCCGCACCTGCCCGTCGCCCCACAGCTCGTACCTGACGCACGTGAGCTCCTGCAGCGCGATGGGGCCGCGGACGTGCAGCTTCTGTGTGGAGATGCCCATCTCGGCGCCCAGACCGAACTGGCCGCCGTCGGTGAAGCGGGTGGACGCGTTGACATAGACGCAGGCCGCGTCCACACGGGAGGTGAACGCCCGTGCGGCGGCGAGGTCCTCCGTCACGATGGCCTCGGAGTGCCGGGTGCCGTAGGTCATGATGTGGTCGACCGCCTCGTCCACCGAAGCCACCACGCGCACGGCCAGCTTGAGCGCCAGGAACTCCGTGTCGTAGTGCGTCTTGTTGGCGCGCTTGAGGGCCGGGTCGCCGATGGCGTCCCCGGCCGCCTTGTCCACGACCAGCTCGACGCCGCGCCGCTTGAGCTCTTCGGCGGCGCGCGGCAGGAACTCGGCAGCGACGTCATGGTGCACCAGGAGAGTCTCGGCGGCGTTGCACACGCCCGGCCGCTGGCATTTGGCGTTGACGATGATCGGCAGCGCCTTGTCGAGGTCGGCGGCGGCGTCCACGTACACGTGGCAGTTGCCGCCGGCGGCGTAGATGACCGGCACCTTGCTGTTCTCGAGCAGGTACTCCTTGAGGTCCTCCCCACCACGCGGGATGACGAGGTCGACGTACTTGCGCTGCTTGAGCAGTTCGGCGAGCTCCCGGCGGTCCGGAGACAGGTACATCACGGACTCGCGCGGCAGGCCCACCTCGATCACCGCGCCCTGCACGACCTCCGCGAGGATGCGGTTGGTGTGCAGTGCGGCGCTGCCGCCCCGGAGGATGACGGCGTTGCCCGACTTGAGGCACAGCGCCGCGGCGTCGACGGTGACGTTGGGCCGCGCCTCGTAGATGACGGCGATGACCCCGAGCGGCACGCGCACCCTGCGCACCTCGACGCCGTTGTCCAGGCGCCAGCCGTCGACCAGTTGCCTCACGGGGTCGGGTAGCGCGGCGACGTCGCGCACGGCGGACTCGACGTCGCGCAGACGGTCTTCGTCCAGCAGCAGGCGGTCGACCAGCCCGTCGGCCAGGCGGTTCTCGCGTGCGAGACGGACATCCTCCTCGTTCTCGGCGAGGATCTCGGCCGAGCGGCGACGCACGGCGTCGGCAACCGCGAACAGCGCCTCGTCCTTCTGCGCGCGCGTGAGCCCCGCAAGGACTCGCGACGCCCTCTGCGCCTCTGCGCACAGCTGCTCTACCTTCATCCGGCCTCCTCGCCGACCAGCACCAGACGGTCCCGGTGCACCACCTCGTCGTCGAGATGCGGGCTGACCGCCCGCAGCTCGTCGCTGCGCAGTCCGCGCACCCGCCGCAGGTCGCGAGCGCTCATCGTGGTGAGCCCGCGGGCCATCTCCTCGCCCCCGGGACCCACGACCGACACGGCGTCGCCGGCCGCAAACGTGCCGTGCACCGCCGTTACGCCCACAGGTAGCAGACTGCTCCCCCCCCGAGCCAGAGCGCGTGCGGCCCCGGCGTCGACTTCAAGAGTACCACGCACGGGTTTGGCGTAGCGCAGCCACAGCTTGAAGGCCGACGCGCTGGTAGCGCGGGCCAGGACGTGCGTGCCGACGTCCTCACCGGCGACGATCGCGGAGAGCACACCGGGGCGCGCCCCGTTGGCGATCACGGTGCGCACGTCGGCGGCGGCGGCCATGACGGCCGCCGCGGTCTTGCCGCGCATGCCGCCGACGCCCCGGCGCGAGGCCTCCCCGACCTCGAGCGCGGCGAGCTGGGCCGGGTCGGTGACCTCGCGCACGAGCTCGGCGGCGCCGTCCGTGCGCGGGTCGGAGGTGTAGAGCCCCTCCTGGTCGGTGAGCAGCACCAGCAGGTCGGCGCGCAGCATGATTGCCACCTGCGCGGCGAGCACGTCGTTGTCGCCGAAGCGGATCTCGTCGGTGGCCGTCGTGTCGTTCTCGTTGACCACCGGCGTCACGTTCCACGTGAGCAGCCGGCGCAGCGTGTTGCGCGCGTTGACGTAGCTGTCACGGCGGTTGAAGTCCTCGCTGGTGAGCAGGACCTGGGCGGCCGTGAGCTCGTGGTCGCCGAAGAGGCGCTCGTAGTGGGCGAACAGGCGGCCCTGGCCCACGGCGGAGGCCGCCTGCAGCGCGGGTACCTGCCGCGGGCGTTCGGTGACCCCGAGCACGTGCTGGCCGCAGGCGATGGCGCCGCTCGAGACCAGCACGACGCGGCGCCCGCCGTGCACCAGGCCGGCGATGTCCGCGACGAGGCCGGCCAGGACGCGGCGGCGCAGATGCAGGTGGTCGTCGGCGACCGTGCTGGAGCCGACTTTGACGACGATGGTCTTCACGTGCGGGATTCTAGCAAAGCGGTCGGCCGGCCCGGACGCCGGCTCAGGCGAACTCGAACTCGGACTCGCCGACCACGACGGTGTCGCCCGGCACCGCCCCGGCGCGCCGGAGGGCGTCGTTGAGTCCGGCGCGCTCGATGACCTGCTGCAGGTAGGCGACGGCGTCCGCGTTGTCGAGGTCCGCCTTGGCGAAGAGGCGCTCCATCTGGACGCCGCGCACCACGAAGTAGTCGTCCACGGGCTCGATGGTGAAGGAATCCAGCCGTCCGTCCGCCGGCCGAAGGACGGTCGCGGCGCGCTCTGCCTCCGCAGCCGCCTCGGCCTCGGCCTGCACCGTGCGCGCCTCTTCCATGACCGCGGCGAGCTCTCTCACCAGTTCCTTGAGGCCGTCGCCGCTCTGCGCTGAGACGACGAGCGTAGCGGACGGCCAGTCGAGACCGTGCAGAAACTCCAGCGCGGCATCACGCGCCGCGTCGTCGAGGAGGTCCGACTTGTTGACGACGACCGCCGACGACCGCTCGATCAGCTCCGCGCGGAAGGCGCTGAGCTCGCCGCGCAGAGTCTCGAGCGCCAGCGGCCACGCCGCCGGCCCCTCCCCGCCGTCCAGCACGTACAGGAGGAGCGCCGTGCGCTCGATGTGCGCCAGGAACCGATGCCCGAGACCGGCGCCCTTGCCGGCGCCCTCGATGAGGCCGGGGATGTCGGCGATGACCGCCGTCCCCTCCCCCAGGTACAGGACGCCGAGGTTGGGGTCGATGGTCGTGAACGGATAGGCCGCGATCTTGGGGTGTGCCCCCGTCAGCGCGGCCAGCAGTGAAGACTTGCCGGCGTTGGGCAGCCCCACCAGGCCGATGTCGGCCAGAAGCTTCAGAGAGAGCGTGAGCCAGAGCTCGTCGCCGTCGAGACCCTTTTCGGCGAACTTGGGGGCCTGGCGCGTGGAGCTCTTGAAGCAGACGTTGCCGCGCCCACCCTCGCCGCCGCGGGCGACGACCAGGCGCTGGCCCTCGCGCACGAGGTCGCCGAGCAGGTCGCCGTCCTGCGTGCGCACCTCAGTGCCGACCGGCACGTCCACCAGCAGCTCGGGACCGTCGGCGCCGCGCTTGTTCGCCCCACGCCCGTGGCCGCCGTTGACGGCCCGGAAGTGGTGCTTGTGGCGAAAGTGCGAGAGGTCGTGCAGTTGCCGCGTGGCCACGAGCACAACGTCGCCGCCGGACGCCCCGTCCCCGCCGTCCGGCCCGCCCTTGGGGATGTACTTCTCGCGGCGGAAGCTCATGGAGCCGTTGCCGCCGCGACCCCCGCGCACGCTGATGCTGGCCCTGTCAAGCATGACGATGACTGAAGCCGGCGGCCGCCGGCTTCGCGATCAGGCCTCGGGGACGACCGAGATGAAGCGCCCGGCGCCCTTCTCGGTGAACACGAGCTTGCCGGTCACCATGGCGAAGATGGTGTGGTCGACGCCGATGCCGGCGTTCTCGCCGGGACGGAAGCGGGTGCCGCGCTGACGCACGATGATCGATCCAGCCGGGACGACCTGGCCGGCGAACGCCTTGACGCCGAGCCGCTTGCTCTCGGAGTCGCGCCCGTTACGGCTGGTGCCGGCGCCCTTTTTGTGGGCCATGCCCTTACTCCTTGGTGCTCTTGAGGGTGATGGAGTCGATGGTCAGCCTGGTGAGCCGGCTCCGATGACCCTTCGTCTTCTTGAACGTGCTCTTCGGCTTGTAGGTGAAGACCTTGATCTTCTCGCCGAGGATGTGCTCGCCGACCGTCGCCTTTACCTTGGCGTGCTTGGCCGCGTCGGCGTCGTAGGTGCCCTCGCCGTCGCGGACGGCGAGGACGTCGAGGGCGATGCTCTTGCCCTCTTCGGCGTCCACCCTGTCGACGACGATCGTGTCGCCGGCGCTCACTTTGAACTGCTGGCCACCAGAGCGGATGACCGCGTAGGTGTCGTCAGACTTCGTCATTGGTTTCTCCCTCAAGACAACGGCAGGAAATGATAACCAAACGGCCCGCCGGGGTCAATTCGCGTCCTTGACTTCCTTCTTCACGACAGTAGCACGCGCGCCCGTCCTGGCGATCTCGGTCACGCGCACCTTGCGGCGTTTGCCCAGGTGCTGGCGGCCGCCTTCGACGATGATCATGTAGCCGTCCACGTAGCCGACGGCGTCGCGCGGGCTGTAGGTGAGGCTGAACTCCAGCTCGACCGTGACCTCCTGTCCCTCCCGCACGGGGAGGCGCTGCTCCTGCACGTGCTCCAGACTGCCCTCGCTGATCACGCGGAAGGACTCCACCGGAAGCGCCGAGCCGCCCTCGAGGAACACTCGGCGCCCGATCTGCTTCTCGAGACGCTTGAGGCGGGCGCCGGTGAGGCGCTCGGCCACGTCGCCGTTGACCTCGATGAGCCAGGCCTTGGCCTGCGACTTGCGCGCGAGGGCGCGCACGTGGCGCTCAACGCTCAGCGCCATGGTCTCCTCGCTGAGCACGCGCGCCTTGCCCTGGCAGGTGGGGCAGGCCCGCGTCAGGATGCCTCGCGCGCCGTCGGTGGTGTTCTGCCGGGTCATCTCGACCAGGCCGAGGGGCGAGAGCTCGACCACGTAAGTCTTGGTGTGGTCGGTCTCCAGCTCGGCCTCCAGCGTAGCCAGCACCAGTTCCCGGTTCTTGGCGTGCGCCATGTCGATGAAGTCGATGATGATGATGCCGCCGATGTCACGCAGCCGCAGCTGGCGGACGACCTCTTTGGCGGCCTCGATGTTGGTCTTGGTGATGGTGTCCTCGAGGCCCTTGCCGCGCGTGAAGCGCCCGGTGTTGACGTCGATCACCGTGAGCGCCTCGGCGTGGTCGATCATCAGGTTGCCGCCGCTTGCCAGAGGCACCCGCCGCTCGAGCGCCTTGGCGATCTGGTCGTCGATGCCGTAGGCGGTGAACAGCGGCTCGGCCCCCGTGTGCAGGTGCACCTTGGGGAGAAGCTCGGGGGCTTCCTTGCTGAGGAACGAGAGGATGGCCTTGTGACGTTTGGGGTCGTCGATGATGAGGCTCTCGCAGGTGTCGTTGAAGAGGTCGCGGGTCACCTCGAGCGAGATGTCGACCTCCTTGTGCACCAGGCCGGGCGCCTTGACCGTCTCGGACTTCTTCTTGAGGCGCGACCACAGCTTTGAGAGGTACTGCATGTCGCGCTTGAGATCCTCGAGGCCGTGGCCCTCCGCGATGGTGCGGACGATGAGCCCGGCGTCCTTGGGC
>CAVOMB010000009.1:0-8590 GCA_963696935.1 uncultured Thermoleophilia bacterium
TGGCGCGACTGGCGAGGAACACGCCGATCCCGCGGCCGCCGCCGGTGACGACCGCGACCTTGCCGTCGAGGGAGAAGAGATCCGTCATTTCTGCGCACCGCCGAGCGGCTGCTCGTTGCGGACCGTCTCCATCTCCGACAGTCATTGAAGTAGAGGTCGGGGGCCGCACCATCACCCTCGAGACCGGACGCCTCGCCAAGCAGGCCAACGGAGCCGTGCTTGTGCGTTCGGGCGACACGGTCGTCCTCGCCGCCGCGACCAAGCGCGACGATGTGCGCGAGGGGCAGGACTTCTTCCCCCTCACAGTCGACGTGGAAGAGCGCCACTACGCCGCCGGCAAGATTCCCGGCGGCTTCATCAAGCGCGAATCGCGCCCGAGTGAGAAGGCCATCCTGGCGGCTCGCCAGATCGACCGTCCGCTGCGGCCGCTGTTCCCCAAGGGCTTCATGAACGAAGTCCACATCGTGGCCACCACGCTGTCGGTCGACTTCGAGCTGCCGTACGACGTGCTCGCGACCCTCGGCGCCTCGGCGGCGCTCACCATCAGCGACATCCCGTTCGGAGGCCCCGTGGGCTCCGTGCATGTCGGGCGCATCGACGGCCAGCTGGTCATCAACCCCAGCCTCGAGGAGCTTCAGGACGAGTCGGACATGGACCTCGTGGTCACCGGCACCGCCGACGCCATCGTGATGGTAGAGGCCGGCGCCCAGCAAGTGTCCGAGGCCGTCATCGTCGAGGCTCTCTCGCTCGCCCACGAGGAGATCAAGAAGATCGTCGCCGTGCAGCTCGAGCTGCAGCGTCTCGTCGGCAAGCCCAAGGTCGAGGTCCCCGCGTGGACCGTCGACGAGGGCGTGCTCGAGGAGGTCCGCACCGGTTTCGGCGCGGCGCTCGAGGCCGCCACCCAGGTGCCCGACAAGGTGGGGCGTCAGGATGCGACCTCCGGGGTCAAGAAGGCCGCCATCGAGAAGCTCGTCGCCGAGGACGCGGATCCGGAGCGTGTGGTGCAGGTCAAGCGGGCCGTCGCCAAGCTCGAGAAGGACATGATCCGCGAGCGCATCGCCGTCAAGAAGATCCGCCCCGACGGCCGCGCGACCGACGAGGTCCGGCCCATCAGCTGTGAGGTCGGGCTCATCCCGCGCACCCACGGCAGCGCCCTGTTCACCCGCGGCGAGACGCAGGCCATGAGCCTGCTCACCCTGGGCGGCACGGGCGAGTTCCAGCGCATCGACGGCCTCGGCATCGAGGACAAGAAGCGCTACATCCACCACTACAACTTCCCGCCGTACTCGGTGGGCGAGACCGGCTTCATGCGCGGCCCCAAGCGCCGCGACATCGGCCACGGCGCCCTCGCCGAGCGCGCCCTGCTCCCGGTCCTGCCGAACGAACTCGACTTCCCATACACGATCCGCATCGTGTCCGAGATCCTCGAGAGCAACGGCTCGTCCTCCATGGCGAGCGTCTGCGGCAGCACCCTCAGCCTCATGGACGCCGGCGTGCCGATCAGCGCTCCGGTCGCCGGCATCGCGATGGGCCTCATCAAGGAGGGCGACGACTACGTCGTGCTCACCGACATCGCGGGCGTAGAGGACCACCTCGGCGACATGGACTTCAAGGTCGCCGGCACCGCCGAGGGCATCACCGCCCTGCAGATGGACATCAAGATCACCGGCGTCACGTTCGAGATCCTCACCGAGGCGCTCGAGCAGGCTCGCAAGGCCCGCCTGCACATCCTCGGCAAGATGGCCGAGGCCATCGCCGAGCCGCGCGGCGAGCTCAGCCAGTGGGCGCCGCGCATCTTCTCGATCCAGATCAACCCCGACCAGATCGGGCTCGTGATCGGCAAGGGCGGCGAGACCATCCGCGGCATGACCGAGGAGTTCAGCGCCGACATCGACATCCAGGACGACGGGACGATCTTCATCTGCGCCCCCGACGAGGAGGCTGCGGAGGGCGTCAAGAACCGCATCCAGTCGATGACCAAGGAGGTCGAGGTCGGCGACGTCTTCACCGGACGCGTCGTCAAGACCACCGACTTCGGCGCCTTCGTCGAGCTCAAGAAGGGCACCGACGGCTTGCTCCACATCTCGCGCCTCGCGCCCAAGGGCGAGCGCGTCAAGAACGTCGAGGACGTCGTCAAGCGTGGCGACAGCGTAACCGTCGAGGTCGTCGAGATCGACAAGGCACGCAACCGCATCGGGCTCACCCTGCTCAAGGGTCCCGAGGGCTCATAAGCGAGAAGCTGCAGAGCAGGGAGCGGGCCACGAAGGCCTACCGCCTGTCAACGCTGGACAACGGCCTGAGAGTGGCCACCGAGCGCATGGACAACGTGCGCTCGGTGGCCCTCGGGGTCTGGATCGCCGCGGGCGCCCGGCTCGAGCCGGTCGAGCTCGGCGGCATCTCACACTTCATCGAGCACCTGATCTTCAAGGGCTCGGACAAGTACTCGGCGAGCGACATCGCCCACATCTTCGACGACATGGGCGCCGAGCCCAACGCGTCGACCTCCAAGGAGCACACGCTCGTCAACCTGCGTCTGCTCGACGAGGACCTCGACCAGGCGTTCGAGGTCATCGCCGGGATGGTCGCGCGGCCCACCTTCGCCGACCTCGACCAGGAGCGCGAGGTCGTGCTCGAAGAGGTCGCGATGTACGAGGACTCGCCGCCCGAGCTCATCCACGACGACCTCAGCGAGGTCGTCTTCGGCGAACACCCGCTCGGGCGGCCCATCATCGGCCACTACGAGACGCTGGCGGCGCTCGACATCGACACCGTGCGCGCCTACCACGACGAGCACTACGTGAACCCGGCCATCGTGGTCGCGGCCGGCGGCAACGTCGACCACGACCACCTGTGCGAGCTGGCGGGGCGGATGTTCCGCCCCGAGCCCGGCGCCGTGGTGGTGCGCCCCCATCTGACGGCGCCCGAGACCCGCCACCTGGCGCGGTTCACGCGCAAGGACACCGAGCAGTACCACGTGTGCCTCGGCGGCCCCGGGCCGCGCCGCAGCGACCCGGAGCGCTACGCGGTCTTCGTGGTCGACACCATCCTCGGCGGATCTTGGAGCAGTCATCTCTTCCAGGAGGTGCGCGAGAAGCGCGGCCTCGCGTACTCCGTCTACTCCTACACCTCGCTGTACGCCGACGCGGGCCTCACCGCCGTGTACGTCGGTTCGCGGCAGGAGGCGGTGGGCGAGGCCCTGGGCGTCATCCTCGAGATCCTCGTCGACCTCGAGGCGCTGATGACCGACACGGCCATCGAACGCGCCAAGAACCACCTCAAGGGCCAGCTCGTGCTGAGCATGGAGAGCCCCGGCGCGCGTATGCAGACGCTGGGACGCTCCGTCCTGCTCGAACAGCCGGTACTGAGCGTCGACGAGGTGCTCGCGCGCATCAACGCCGTGGACAGGGAGGCTGTCGTCGCCGCCGTGCGGCGGTACTATGACCCTGCAACGTGGTCGACGGCCTGCATCGGCCCGCACCCGGAGCCGTTCCGGGCCGTCGCGCACGACTTCGCCTGGGAGGAGCGCTGAGCGTCATGATCGACGTCCTGGTCACCGGCGCCGCCGGCAAGATGGGCGCCCTGAGCGCCCAGACCATCGCGGCGCAGGACGACCTGCGGCTCGTCGCCCTCGTCGACCCTCGCAAGAGCGACGGGGGAGAGGCGCCGTGGTTCCCGGACGTCGCCGGCGCCCTCTCGCTCACTTCACCGGCGGTCGCGCTGGAATTCAGCGTGCCCGGAGCGGTGTACGCGAACTCCGCGGCGCTCCTGCAGGCCGGCGTACCGACCGTCGTCGGCGCCACCGGCCTCACCGACGACCAGGTCGCCGACCTCTCCGCCAAGGCGGAGGCATCCGGCGCCGGCCTCGTCGTGGTCCCGAACTTCGCGCTCGGCGCCGTGCTGCTCATGAAGTTCGCGGCGGAAGCGGCGCGGCACTACCAGCACGCCGAGATCATCGAGACGCACGAGAAGGCCAAGGTCGACGCGCCGTCGGGCACATCTCTGCGCACGGCGCACCTCATGGCCGAGGCGCCGGGGTCCGCCCTGGCGGCCCCACCCGGCGCCGGCCGGCCGTCCCGCGGCCTCGTAGCGGACGGCCGCGTGACCATCCACAGCGTGCGCCTGCCCGGCGCCGTGGCCCACCAGGAGGTCGTGTTCGGCGGCGAGGACGAGATCCTCACTGTGCGCCACGACTCCCTGTCCCGGCGCTCGTTCATGCCGGGCGTGCTGCTGGCCCTGCGCAAGGCGCCCGAGGTCCGAGGCACAGCGGTCGGCCTCGAGAACTTGCTTGATTGACGGCGGGCGACCTGACGAGCCTGCGATCGCCAGAGGGGGAATCGACGTGACCCACAGCCTCGGGACCATCCTCACCGCGATGGTGACTCCCTTCGACGCCGACGGCGCCGTCGACCACGAGAGGCTCGCCGCGCTGGCCGGGTTCCTGATCGAGAACGGGTCGGACGGGCTGGTCGTGGCCGGCACCACCGGCGAGTCGCCGACCCTCGAGGACGGCGAGAAGCTGGCGATGTTCCGGACGGTCGTGGACGCCGTCGGCGGCCGCGCCACCGTGATCGCCGGCACCGGCTCCAACGACACTCGCCACAGCGTGGAACTCACGCGCGCGGCCGAGTCCTGCGGCGTCGACGGCGTCCTCGCCGTGGTGCCGTACTACAACAAGCCGCCGGAGCGCGGCGTGCTGGCGCACTTCCGCGCCGTCGCGGCGGCTACGAGCCTCCCGGTCGTCGTCTACAACATCCCGGGCCGCTGCGTCATCAACGTCTCTCCCGAGGCCCTTGCGGAACTGGGCAAGACCGAGAACATCGTGGCCGTCAAGCAGGCCAATCCGGATCTGGCCGAGACGGACAGGTTGATGGAGTTGAGCGACCTGGCGGTCTACGCCGGCAATGACGACATGCTGTGCGACGTGATGGCGCGCGGTGGGGCGGGCGGCGTCTGCGTAGCCAGCCACGTCGTGGGCCCGCGCATGGCCGAGGTCGCCCGGCTCTGCCGGGAGGGCGACCTCCCCGCGGCGCGCGCCGAGGACGCCGTGCTGCACGAGCTGTACAAGGCGCTGTTCGTGACCGCCAACCCGATCCCGGTCAAGGCCGCGCTGAACCTGTTGGACCACGAGGTCGGAGGCTTGCGCCTCCCGCTCGTGCCCGCCACACCTGAAGAAGAAGCCGTGGTGGCCGCCGAGCTCAGACGTCTGGGACTCCTTGACGCTTGAGCCCCGCGGCCGCCCCGCGCACGAGAGAAAGAGAACCACATGAGTGAAGACGCTCTCCGCATCATCCCCCTCGGGGGGCTGGGCGAGATCGGCAAGAACATGACCGCGGTCGAGTACCGCGGCAAGATCGTGGTCGTCGACTGCGGCATCGAGTTCCCCCGGGACGAGATGCTCGGCATCGACCTCATCCTCCCGGACATCCGCTGGCTGCTCGAGCGCAAGGACGACGTCCTCGCGTTCGTGATCACGCACGGCCACGAGGACCATCACGGCGCTCTGCCGTTCGTGCTCAAGCAGCTCAACCGGCCCGTCTACGGCAGCCGGTTCACGCTCGCGCTCATCAAGTCCAAGCTCGACGAGCACGGGCTCATCAAGAGCGTCGAGATCAACGAGGTGAGCGAGCGGCGGCACCTGTCAACTCGGGCCGTTCGACGTCTCGTTCGTCGCGGTCAGCCACAGCGTGCCCGACGCGCTCAGCCATCGTTGGCCACCGACTGGCGGCGCGGTCGTCATTACCGGCGACTACAAGTTCGACCACACGCCCATCGACGGCCGCATCACCGACGTCAACACGTTCGCTCAGCTCGGCCAGCAGGGCGTGCTCGCCCTGCTCGCCGACTCCACGAACGCCGAGGAGCCAGGGCTCCACGCCTCGGAGAGCCGTCGTCGGCCAGGCGTTCCACCAGATCTTCGCCGAGGCGGAGGGACGCGTGATCGTCGCCTGCTTCGCGTCGCACATCCACCGTGTGCAGCAGGCCATCAAGATCGCTCACTTGCACGGACGCAAGTTCGCCGTCTCGGGGCGCTGCATGCATCAAGAACGTCAACATCGCCCGCAACCTCGGCTACCTCGAGGTCCCCGGACGGCGCGATGATCAAGCTCACCGAGATCGACGAGTACAGCCCGGAGGAGATCCTCATCCTCTCCACGGGCAGCCAGGGAGAGCCGCTCTCGGCGCTCTCGCGCATGGCGTTCGACGACCACCCGCAGGTGGAGCTCCACGAGGGCGACACGGTGGTCATCTCCGCCACGCCGATCCCCGGCAACGAGGTCAGCGTCGGCAACACCATCAACCGGCTGCTCAAGGTCGGCGCGACCGTCATCTCCGGGCCCGACAGCGGTGTGCACGTCAGCGGTCACGCCGCGCAGGAAGATCTGCGCATGATGCTCAATCTCACGCGGCCGCGGTTCTTCCTGCCGGTGCACGGCGAATACCGCCACGCAGCACATCCACCGCGGCCTGGCGCGCGAGTCCGGCATCCCCGAAGAGGACATCTTCATCCTCGAGAACGGCGATGTCCTGGAGATCGAAGGCGACAACGCCCAGATCGTCGACAAGGTGCCCACCGGCATGGTGTTCGTCGACGGCTTCGAGATCGGCGACGAGGAGGGGCTGGTGTTGCGCGACCGGCAGCAGCTGGCCGGCGACGGCATCCTCATCGCGGTCATCACGCTGGACGCCCAGAGCGGCGAGGTCGTGGCCGAGCCGGAGCTGGTCGCGCGCGGGTTCCTCCACGACGACGAGCGGCTCAAGGACATCCTCGACGAGTGCACGGTGGCGCTGGACAAGCTCCTGGACGAGCTCGGCGGCGAGCACGTCACCGGGCACAAGCTCATCCGCGAGGACGTGAACCAGCGCCTGTCGGAGCTGGTCTTCAAGCGTACCAAGCGGCGGCCGCTCATCATGCCCGTCGTCGTCGAGGTCTGACGGCGGGGCGAAGCGACGCGAACGCCCGCGCGCACCCCTAGGGATTCGCGCGCGGGCGTCGAACATCGTCCTTATGGCGACTGCACGCCCGAAACAGGCACGCCGGCGCGCGGGCGCCGCGTCCACGACGCGCCCCCGCAAGGCGTCGGCGACCTACCGCGCCAAGGCGAAGGACGACCCTCGCTCGCGAAAGGCCAAGGACCCCGGTTCTCGGCACCGCCGCGAGCTGGCGGCGATCGCCTGCCTCGCGGTCGCCGTCTTCCTTGGGTTCGTGCTCTATCTGGGCTGGGACGGTGGCTCGCTCGGCCGCTGGCTCGGCGACGCCGCCCGCTGGCTCGTCGGGATCCTCGCCTTCGCGCTGCCGCTCCTGCTCGGGTTCCTTGCCTACGTCCTGGTGGTCAAGGAAGAGAGCCGGCCCCGCCGCGGCGTCACCTGGGGAGTCGCCTTCATCGTCGCCGGGCTGGCGCTCGCGGCCGCGGCCGACGCCTTCGGCATCTTCAGCGGCGAGCGCGAGAGCGCGCTCTTCCGCGACGCCTACGTGAGCGCGCACGGCGGTGTGTTCGGCGAAGCCCAGTGGGCCGTGCTCAGCCCGTTCATCGGCCGGGTCGGCGTGGACGTGCTCGTCGTCGCCCTGCTGTTCGCCGGCGTGCTGCTGGTCACCGGATCGTCGCTGCGCCAGTGGGGCGCGCACAGCCGGCAGGGTGTGGCCAAAGCCGGACGCGTCGCGCGCAGCCAGGCCGAGGCCTTCGGCACGCGCCGCCGGGAGCAGTCCGACACGCGACTCGCCGAGCTGGACGAGTCGCCCACGATCGACGCGAGCGACATGATGCGCACGTCCATCCGCCCGGCGGCCACGCCGGACCTCGACTTCTCACGTCCGGCGCCCGCCGCCGGGTCGCACCTCATCGACGGAGTCTCGGCCGCGCCCGAGATCTTCGGCGACGCGCCGCAGATGCCCGACGACGAGCCCGGGCCCATCGTCTCCGCCGACGACGGCGTGCAGCTCTCGCTGGGCGCCGCGGCCGCTGCCACGGCGGCCGCGGAAGAGGCGGACGAGGGTGACGCCGCGGTGGCGCTCGCCTTCGCCGAGGCGGAGAAGCGCCAGTGGACACTGCCCGACGCCTCCGTCCTGCGGCTCCTCGGGCAGGGAGACGGGGAGTCTCCGGAGGCCGTCGCCCGCACCGCCGAGCGCCTGGTCGCCACGCTCGCGAGCTTCAACATCCCGGCGCAGGTCATCGGCACCGTCTCCGGCCCGCGCGTGACCCGCTACGAGCTGCAGCTCGAGCCGGGCATCAAGGTCGGCAAGGTCGCCAACCTGAAGGACGACCTCAAGTACGCCCTGGCCGCCACCGAGGTGCGCGTCCTGGCGCCGATCCCCGGCAAGACGGCGGTCGGCGTCGAGGTGCCCAACATCCAGGCCAGCTACGTCTCGCTCGGCGACGTCCACGGGCCGTTCCCGCAGCACGCGTCGCCCATGACCTTCTGGATCGGTAAGGACGTGACCGGCAAGCCCGTCGTCGCCGACCTCGTGCGCCTGGTCCACCTGCTCATCGCCGGTACGACCGGCTCGGGCAAGAGCGGCTGCCTCAACGCGCTCATCACCTCGATCCTGCTCCGGGCCACGCCGGACGAGGTGCGCATGATCATGATCGACCCC
>CAVOMB010000010.1:0-15359 GCA_963696935.1 uncultured Thermoleophilia bacterium
GAAGGCCGCCATCGCGGGCCGCGTCACCGCCACCGCCGAGCCGGACGTCACCCTCCTGGTTGACGCCGCCGCGCCGCTCCACGACGGCGACAAGCTCGACATCGTCACCCTCAAGGCCGACGACGCCGACGCCGTGGACATCCAGCGCCACTCCGCCTCGCACATCATGGCGCAGGCCATCACCCGGCTGTTCCCGGGCGCCAAGTACGCCATCGGCCCGACCATCGACAACGGCTTCTACTACGACCTCCAGCTGCCGGAGCCGATCGCCGAGGCCGACCTGGCGCGCATCGAGAAGGAGATGGCCAGGATCGTCAGCCAGAACCTGCCGGTGGAGCGCTACGAGGTGCCTGCGGACGAGGCGCTCGCGGTGTTCGGCGCCGGCGAGCCCGGCGCCAGCCCGTCCGGGCTGCCCACCGGGCTCGACCAGCCGTACAAGGTGGAGCTCATCGAGGACCTCGTCACCGCGGCCGAGGCGACCGGCGACGAGGTGCCCACCATCAGCGTCTACCGCCAGGGCGAGTTCGTCGACCTGTGTCGCGGCCCGCACCTGCCCAGCACCAACAAGCTGGGCAGCGGCACCTTCAAGCTCACCAGCATCGCCGGCGCGTACTGGCGCGGCGACGAGAAGAACCAGATGCTCACCCGCATCTACGGCACCGCCTTCCCGAGCAAGGACGAGCTGGCGGCGTACCTCGAGGCGCTCGAGCTCGCGCGCCAGCGCGACCACCGGCGCATCGGCCGGGACCTCGACCTCTTCAGCTTCCACGAGGAGGGCCCCGGCTTCCCGTTCTTCCACCCCAAGGGCATGCGCCTCTGGAACGCGATGATCGACTACTGGCGCGCCGAGCACGTGCGCGCCGGCTACGAGGAGATCAGCACCCCGGTCATCCTGCGCCGCGAGCTCTGGGAGCGCAGCGGCCACTGGGACAACTACAAAGAGAACATGTACTTCACCGAGATCGACGGGCAGCCGTACGCGGTGAAGCCCATGAACTGCCCCGGCGGCCTGCTGATCTACAAGAGCCGCCGGCGCTCCTACCGCGACCTGCCGCTGCGCATGGCAGAGCTGGGCCGTGTCCATCGCCACGAGATGAGCGGCGTGCTGCACGGCCTGTTCCGCGTGCGCTACTTCACCCAGGACGACGCGCACATCTACTGCACCCCCGAGCAGCTCGAAGAGGAGGTACTCGGCGTCGTCCGCTTCATGAAGCACATCTACGCGGCCTTCGGCTTCACCGACGTCAAGATCGAGCTCAGCACCCGGCCGGACAAGAGCATCGGCTCGGACGAGGTCTGGGAGCTCGCCGAGGGCGTCCTCGCGCGCGTGCTCGAGGGCGAGGGCGTCGACTACGTGCTCAACCCCGGCGACGGCGCCTTCTACGGCCCCAAGATCGACTTCCACATCCGCGACGTCATGGGCCGCACCTGGCAGTGCGGCACCATCCAGGTCGACTTCGCCATGCCGGAGCGGCTGGACATCACCTACACCGGCGCCGACAACGAGGAGCACCGGCCGGTCATGATCCACCGCGCGCTGCTCGGCAGCGTCGAGCGCTTCATGGGCATCCTGCTGGAGCACTACGGCGGCAACCTGCCGACCTGGCTCGCGCCGGAGCAGGTCCTGGTGCTGCCGATCGCCGACCGTCACGCCGACTACGCGCGCGAGGTGCTGGTCGCCCTGCGCGCCGCCGGGGCCGAGGCCTCCGTCACCCTCCACGCCGACGTGGACGACCGCGGCGAGAGCGTGGGCAAGCGCATCCGCGACGCGCAGCTGCGGAAGGTGCCGTACATCCTCGTGGTCGGCGACCGCGAGGTGGAGCAGCGCGCCGTGGGCGTGCGCGAGCGCGGCGAGGACAAGGGCGCGCGGCCGCTCGCGGAGTTCATCGACGACCTGGTCGCCGAGGTGCGCGAGCGGCGCCTGCCCCAGGCGGGCTGAGACGTGGCGAACAAGCCGGAGAAGACCGGCGATGCGTGTCTCCGTTGCGGCAAGCCGCTGTACTCGCTCGGCGTCCACGAGTTCCGCATGGGTGGCACCAGCGGCGGCTGGAAGCTCTTCCTCGGCGAGTGGGCGGAGCTCGGCGAGGAGATGGTCGGCTTCGAGGTCCTCGCCTGCAAGGGCTGCGGCAAGGTCGAACTGCGTCTCCCGGACGAGAGCTGAGCGAGGTCGACTCGTGAGCGCGAGGTTCCTCTTCGCCCCCGAGAAGGCGTCCGCCGCGTACCAGGACTTCGCGCGGCGGTTCCCTGCCTACGCGGAGACCGCCGCCATCGACGAACTGCGCGCGCGTGACTACTCGCGCCTCGACCGGCTGGGACACGCGTACCTCGACTACACGGGCGGCGGCCTCTACGCGGATTCGCAGCTCCGTCGCCACCACGAGCTGCTCGCCGCCCGCGTGCTCGGCAACCCGCACTCGCAGAACCCGACCTCGCTGGCCTCCGCCGAGCTGGCCAAGGAGGCGCGCGACGCCGTGCGGCGGTTCTTCAACGCGCCCGAGGACGAGTTCGAGATCGTCTTCACGGCCAACGCCAGCGGCGCCCTCAAGCTGGTCGGCGAGGCCTACCCGTTCGAGCCCGGCGGCGTCTTCCTGCTGAGCTACGACAATCACAACTCCGTCAACGGGATCCGCGAGTTCGCCGCGCGCAGGGGCGCGGCGACGACCTACATCCCGGTGCGCGAGGACGACCTGCGGCTCGACGAGGGGCAGGTCCGCACCGCGCTGCGCGGCGCCGGCGACGGCGCGCCGAAGCTCTTCGCCTATCCGGCGCAGTCCAACTTCAGCGGCGCTCAACACCCGCTCGAGTGGGTCACCGAGGCGCGTGAGCCTCGGCTGGGACGTCATCCTGGACTGCGCCGCCTACGCCCCGACCAACCCCGTCGACGCGCGCGCCGTCGGCGCCGACTTCATCCCCATCTCCTTCTACAAGCTGTTCGGCTATCCGACCGGCTGCGGCTGTCTCATCGCGCGCCGGGAGGCGCTGGCGAAGCTGCGTCGCCCCTGGTTCGCCGGCGGGACCATCACGCTCGCGTCGGTCCAGCAGGAGGACTGGTACCGTCTCGCCCCGGGCGCGACGGGGTTCGAAGACGGCACCGTCGACTTCCTCGGCCTGCCGGCGGTGACCATCGGTATCGAGCACCTCGAGCACGTAGGGGTCGCCATGATCCACGATCGGGTGCAGGCGCTCTCCGCGTGGCTGCTCGAGCAACTCCTGGCGTTGCGTCACGGCGACGGGTCACCGCTGGTCCACGTGTTCGGTCCGCGGGACATGGAGCGGAGAGGCGCCACCATCGCGCTGTACCTGGTGGCGCCGGACGGCCAGCCGTACGACGTCTACGACGTCGAGCGCGCCGCCGCGGAGGCGCTCATCTCCGTGCGCAGCGGCTGCTTCTGCAATCCCGGCGACGGCGAGGTGGCCCACCGCATCACGCACGACGACATGGAACGCTGTTTCAAGGACCCGGCGGCGGCGATCACCCTGCTGCAGTGTCAACGGACGATCGAAGACGCGACCGGCAGGGTGCCCAATACGATCCGGGTCTCGCTCGGCCTGGCCTCCGACTTCCGTGATGCCTTCCGGTTCGTCGCGTTCGCCGAGGGCTACCGAGACCGGCCGTCGTCGTGATGTGGTCTTTGTGACGCCTCGGAGCTTCCGCGACGAGGACTGGGTCGCGGCGCCGGCGATCGTGACCGTCCGCGCCGACCCGCTCCCTGCGGAGGAGTGGCTCGCGAGTCAGCTGGCGCGGGCGCGAGCCTCGTTCGGGAAGTGGTCGCCGGAAGCGCACGAGATGCTGGTGGCGCCCGAGGCCGCCATGCTCGCCGGGCGCCCGGCCATCCACGTCCGCTACCACCTGCTCGGCGGCAGGTCCAAGGACGAGGCGCCGACGCCCGACGCCGGTCCCATCCCGGCCTCGTTCGTCGAGCACTGGACGGTCCTCGTCGAAGAGCGCCGGTGGCTGCTGGCGATGGAGCTCATGGTGCAGCCGCCGGAGAGGCGGGAGCAGGAGCGGGATGAGCTCGAGCTCCCCTTCCGGTCGCTCGAGCTCATCTGAGGCGCCGCCGGCCCGTCGCTGCACGTCCACCCAACGGCGCCGATTGTCGTCTTGACCACTTCTGGTCATACTGTGACCATGGACACCGTGAGCGTCGCCGAACTCAAAGCCAAGCTCAGCTCTTACCTCCGCGAGGTGCGCGAGGGCCGCTCCTTCACCGTCCTCAGCCGGGATATCCCGGTGGCGACGCTTGGGCCGTACGCTCCTTTCGAGGCGGATGATCTCGAGATCACCGAGCCTACGGAGGATCCGGCGCTCTGGGGGCAGGTCGATCTGCCTCCGCTCGTGCTCTCGCGCGATATCGCAGAGGTCCTGATCGAACTGCGTGAAGACAGGGACCTCGGCATGGAACGCAGGCCGCGGACCGAGGAGACTGAGTGATCGCTTATGTCGATTCGTCGGTGGTCGCCCGTTTCGTCCTGCGCCAGCCGGATCGTCTGGTCGATCTGACGACCTTCGATGAGCGGTTCACTTCGCAGCTCACGCAGCTCGAGTGCTTGCGTGCTCTCGACAAGTTGCGGGCAGATGACGGCTTGGGGCCAGATGAAGTACTCGGCCGGTCGCTCGTGCTGTACCGGCTCCTCAAGGGCATGAGGAGGGTGGCGGTCTCGCGCGCAGTGCTTGAGCGCGGGAGTGCATCGTTCCCGTTGCCGGTGAAGTCCCTGGACGCAGTCCACCTGGGGACGGCCCTCCATCTTCGTGAGCGGGCCTATCCGGAGATGACCTTTGCGACGCACGACCGGCAGCAGGCGAGACTGGCGCTGCTGCTCGGCTTCCGCGTCATCGGAATCTGATCCACCCTTGACGCCTGCGGCTCCCGCCGCGGTGTATCCTGCCGCCATGCCCGCCATCAGCGCAGGATTACTGCTCTACCGCAGGATCCTCGACCCGCAGACCGCCGCGTCCCGGGTCGAGGTGCTGCTGGTGCACCCCGGCGGCCCGTACTGGGCCGGGAAGGACGCCGGGGCCTGGAGCATCCCCAAAGGTATGGCCGAGCCGGACGAGCTCGGACCTGAGCCGGACACAGTGACGGCGGCGAAGGCGCGCAACCGCGCCGCCGGCGTCGACCTGCTCGCCGTCGCCCTGCGGGAGACGCGGGAGGAGACGGGGCTGGAGCCCGCAGGGCCCTTCCAGCCCCTCGGCGGCGTCAAGGCCCACGGCCACAAGCTCATCTTCGCCTGGGCCGCGGAGCACGACTGCGACGCCGCGGCCATCACCAGCACCACCTTCACCATGGAGTGGCCGCCCAGGTCGGGCAGGCAGGCGGAGTTCCCGGAGGTGGACCGCGCCGCCTGGTTCACGCTGGAGGCGGCGCGCGCGGCCATCGTGCCGGTGCAGCGCCGGTTCCTCGACGACCTCGCGGTCGTCGCGGCCGCCGGCGCCGCGCCGTGAACGTCCACGGAGAGCCGCCCCTCCTTGCGCCAGTACACGTCCTGCAGGTTCAGGATGAGGGCGAACTCCCGGCCCCGGGAGCGTCCAACGGTGCATCCCCGGGGCCGGAGAGGCTCCTCGGGAAGAGTACCGGCAGATACCCACCCTACCCGTTCAGGACCACGGAGGCCGCAGTGAGCCACAACACACCCTCTCTGGTGGAACTCTTCCGCGCGCAGGGCGACGGCTGGCGGTCCTTCATCGGCGCCGCCGAGCGCGGAGAGTCCTGGGCGGCGCAGGGCGTGAGCGTCGGCATCGGCGGCGAGGCCACCGAGGATGTCAACTGGATCCTCGCCTACGGGCCCGAGGGCGTGGCCGACGGGGTCTCCTCCGGCGCGGCCGCCCTGCGCCGCCGCATGCTGCCGGGGTCGGTCTACGCGGCCTCGATGGTGGCGCCCGAGGCGGGCGCCGGCGCCGAGGCCCTGGGCTTCGCGCACATCGGCCACTTGCCGCTCATGTGCGCGCACGCGACCGACGTCGTGCGCTCGGACGACGCGCACGAGACGCGGGTGGTCGACGACGTTGAGACCATCCTGGCGGCCGGCGACATCCTCGCCGACGCGTTCGAGCTGCCGGTGGACTGGTGCCGGCGGCTCGTGGGCGTCGGCTTCGAGAGGCTGCCCGGCGTCGTGGCGTATCTGGCGCTGCACGACGGGCGGCCGGTGGCCGTGGCCGGCAGCGCGCTGGCCGGCGACATCGCCGGCGTCTACGCCGTCGGCACCAAGCTGACGCACCGGTGCCGCGGCGCCGGTGCCGCGGCCATGACGGCCGTCGTCGATCACCAGATGCGCGCCGGCGCGCACTGGTTCGGGCTGCTGTCCGCGCCGCCCGCCGAGCCGTTCTACGCGCGGCTCGGCTTCGTCACGGTCGACCACCCGGGCGTGTGGGTGCTGCGGCCGGAGTGACCTCCGGCTCGCCTCAGAGCCACTTCTCGCGGCGGAACAGCCAGAGCATGAAGACCACGGTAGCCGCCTGCGTCGCCAGCCCGAAGATCAGAAAGGCCGGCCATCCGCTGATGTTCAGGACGAGCCGGCCGAAGTTCATGCCGAAGAACCCGGTGATCCAGGTGAGCGGCATGAAGATGGTCGCCACGAGCGTCAGCCTCTTCATGATCTCGTTCAGCCGGTTGGAGACGGTGGAGAGGTAGACGTCCATCGCCCCCGTCAGCAGGTCGCGGTAGCTGTCCATCAGGTCGCTGATGCGGATGAGGTGGTCGTAGACGTCGCGGAAGTAGCGCTCCATGTCCGTCGTCATGCCGGGGATCTTGATGACGCCGGTGGCGATGCGTGCGAACGTGTCTCGCTCCGGCGTGACCACCTTGCGCCAGGTGACGAGGCGCCGCTTGAGCTTGAAGAGCTCCTGCAGTTGCGCATCGTCCGGCTTCTGCATGACGCCGTTCTCGAGGTCGTCGATGCGGTCGTCGAGCATGGCCATGCTGGGGAGGAAGCTGTCGACCAGCGAGTCGACGACCTGGTACAGCAGCATGGCGCCCTGGGCCGGCGGCTGCATCTCGGTGGCCGCCCGCCTGCGCAACTCGTCGAACGTCGGGCAGGTGTCGCGGTGCACGGTGACGAGGTAGTCGCCGCTGTAGAAGCAGTGCACCTCGACGAGCCCGTCCTTGTCCTCGTTGGCTCCGTAGACGACGAGGTAGGCGAACTGGTCGAAGGGGTCGTACTTGGGACGCTGGCCGAAGTGCCGGGCGTCCTCGAGGGCGAGGGGGTGGAACGCGAAGGTCTCGCCCAGCATGGCGATGTCCTCGGTGGTCGGCTTGTGCAGGTCGAGCCAGAAGAACTCGCCGGCCCCGAGGTGCGCGGCGATCACATCGCGGTCGACCGTGACGTGGGCGCCTCCTGCGTCGACCAGGAACGAGGGCGTGTCCCCGTGCTTCTTCGGCATAGCTGCTCCTTCGGGCGTGACCCGGCGCCCGGAAGCGCCGGCCGCCGGGACTCCTTTCGCGGCGCGGCGGGCGTTCCCTAGGTCGGCGACATTCCGGTGTTCACGCTTCGCAGGCACTTCGTGTATACTGGCCTGCGCCAAAAGCGGGAGCTTGCGAGCACCCCACCCTGCGCCCGATGGCAGGTCGACAGGGTCCTCTCACGAGAAAGGAGATCGTGAGGGCTCGCCGCCGGCGAGCCTTTTTTCGTATATGGGCAGACCATTTTCTCCAAGAGACAGATTCATGCGGGACCGGGCCAACGAGCCCCGTATCCGCATCAACGACGGCATCACGGTGCCGCAGGTGCGCCTCATAGACGAGAACGGCGAACAGCTGGGCGTCAAGCCCATCCGCTTCGCCCAAGACTATGCGGCCGACAAGAACCTCGACCTGGTCGAGGTGGCGCCCAACGCCGACCCGCCCGTGTGCCGGATCATGAACTACAGCAAGTACAAGTACGAGCTGGAGCTCAAGGCCAAGCAGGCGCGCAAGCACCAGAGCCAGATCGTGATCAAAGAGATCAAGTTCCGGCCCAAGGTCGGCGTGCACGACTATGAGACGAAGAAGGGTCACGTGCTCCGCTTCCTCGAGCACAAGGACAAGGTCAAAGTGACCATCATGTTCCGGGGCCGCGAGATGGTCCATCCGGAGCGCGGCGAAGCGCTGCTCTTGCGCCTCGCCGAAGATGTGAAGGAATACGGCGTCATCGAGTCCAAGCCGCTCCAAGACGGGCGCAACATGGTCATGATGCTCGCGCCGGTGAAGTAGCGGGGAGGAGGTACACATGCCGAAGATGAAGACCCACAGCGCATCCAAGAAGCGCTTTCGCCTCACCGGTACGGGCAAGGTCGTCCGTCGCCACGGGATGAAGAGCCACCTCCTGGAACACAAGTCCTCGAAGCGCAAGCGCGGCTTCCGCAAGCTGTACGACGTCAGCCCGGCTGATTCCAAGGGGATCAAGCGGCTGCTCGGGCTCCGCTGAGCCTGCAAGTCCCAAGGAGTACGGACAATGTCTCGTGTCAAACGAAGTGTGAGCGCGCGCAAGAAGCGCCGCAAGGTACTTGATCAGGCCAAGGGCTACCGCGCGACTAAGAACTCGTCCTACAAAAGGGCGAAGGAGCAGGTCCAGCGCAGCGGCCAGTACGCCTACCGCGACCGCCGGGTGCGCAAGCGCGAGTTCCGCAAGCTGTGGATCGTGCGCATCAACGCCGGTGCGCGTGAGAACGGTATCTCGTACAACCAGTTCATGCACGGACTGCAGCTGGCGCAGATCGAGCTCGACCGCAAGATCCTCGCGGATCTCGCGGTGACCGACCCTGCGTACTTCACCTCTCTCGTCGAGCAGGCCCGCAAGGCTCTCGACGCGGACGAGGCCGCCTGAGGCCCGGGGGCGAGTCGCTTGGGGTTTTCGGCGCAGCACTGACCAGTCCGCAGAACGCCCTCGTCAAGCGAGCGGCGTCACTGCACCAGCGTAAGTTCCGCGACCGCGAAGGCGCCTTCCTGGCGGAAGGCGCCGACGTGGTCGCGGCTGCGTTGGCGGCCGGGTGGCGGCCGCAGACCGTCTTCCTGCGGGAGGAGGCCGCGGACGAGCTGGGCGAGCGCCTCGGCCTCAGGCCGACGGCGGCGCCGGGCGCGGCCGCAGGTGAGGAAGAGGCCGGCCCCGCCGCAGGCCAGGCCGGCCCGGGCGTCTTCGCTGTCTCCGAGCGCGTGGCGGCGCGCATCTCCACGCTCGAGACGCCGGCCGACGTCGTCGCCGTGCTGCCGCTGCCGGAGCGCCGGCCGCTGTCGTCGCTGCTCGGTCCGGCCACCAGCCCCAAGACGGCCGCGCTGCGACGCGCCGAGGGCGAAGCCTCCCCGGCCGGCGACGGCCCCGACGTGCTCGTCGTGTACGTCGACGGCGTCCAGGACCCCGGCAACGTCGGCACGCTGTTGCGTGCGGCGGCCGCCTTCGGGGTCTCCGCCGTCGTCACCTCGGCCGGGTCGGCCGACCCGTTCGCGCCCAAGACCGTGCGCGCCGGCATGGGCGCGCTGTTCGCGCTGCCCGTGTTCCCGGGGCTGCCCCTGGCCGACGTGACCGACCAGCTCCCGGCGGCGACGGTGTACGGGCTCGCCGCCCACGGCGGCACGCCGCTGGGCGCGGCGGAGCTGCGGCGTCCCGCCGTGCTCGTGGTCGGCGCCGAGCGCGCCGGCCTCTCGCGCGCGGCGCTGGCGCACGTCGGCGAGATCGTGACCATCCCGCTGCCGGCGGTGGCCTCCGCCGGCGTCGAGAGCCTCAACGCCGGGGTCGCCGGCGCGATCGCCCTCTACGAGTTCTCGCGCCGTTCGCGCGGCGCTCCCGAAGACCCGTCACGCCGCTCCTCCGCGGCGCAGGAAGGATGACCATGGACGACGCACACCTGCAGGAGTTGAAGCAGCGAGCACCGGGGCTCGCGGCCATCTACCACAGTGGCCGCGACACCATCCTGCACGCCTGCGACCTGGCCGCGCTGGAGCAGGCGCGCGTCCAGATCCTGGGCCGCAAGAGCGCGCTCACCGAGTTCTTGCGCTCGATCCCCTCGCTGCCGGCCGAGGAGCGCCCGCTCGTCGGCAAGGGCGGCAACCTCATCCGCAAGGAGCTCGAGGAGCTCGTGGAGGAGCGCGAGTCGGAGCTCAAGCGCGAGGCTCTCTCCGCGTCGCTCGCGACCGAGCGCATCGACGTCACCCTGCCCGGTCAGCCGTTCGCCGCCGGCCACGAGCACCTCATCAGCCAGACCATGCGCGAGGTCGAGGACATCTTCATCGGCCTTGGCTATCAGATCGCCGAGGGCCCCGAGGTCGAGCTCGACTACTACAACTTCACGGCGCTCAACACGCCCCCGAGCCACCCCGCGCGCTCCGCCCACGACACGTTCTGGGTCGTCGAGCAGCGCGAGACAATGCCCGAGGCGGTCATGGACGCCGACCGCGGCGTCCTGCTGCGCACCCACACCTCTCCCGTCCAGGTGCGCGTGATGGAGCAGCAGCGCCCGCCGGTGTACATCCTGAGTCCGGGCAAGGTGTACCGGCGCGACTCGGACGCGACGCACACGCCGATGTTCCACCAGGCGGAGGGCCTCGTCGTAGACGAGGGCATCACCCTGGCCGACCTCAAGGGCACCGTCGCGCACTTCACGCGGGAGTTCTTCGGCGGCCGGCGGGACATCCGCGTGCGGCCGCACTTCTTCCCGTTCACCGAGCCCAGCATCGAGGTCGACGTGAGTTGCGAGCTCTGCGGCGGCAAGGGCTGCCGCTCGTGCAAGTACTCCGGCTGGCTGGAGATCATGGGCGCCGGCATGGTCGACCCTGCGGTCTACAGCTTCGTCGACTACGACCCCGAGAAGGTCGGCGGGTTCGCCTTCGGCATGGGTGTAGAGCGCATGGCCATGCTCAAGCACGGCATCCCCGACCTGCGCCTGTTCTACGACAACGACGTCCGCTTCCTGCGGCAGTTCTGAGGAGGCGGTCACGATGAGAGTCCCGTTCAGCTGGATCAAGGAGTACGTCGCCTGGGACGGCACGGTCGAGGAGCTGGCCGAGGTCCTGACGATGAGTGGCACCGAGGTCGAGGGCATCGACTGGGTAGGCGCCCCGCGCGACCCGGAGAACCTCAGCCGGTTCGTGGTCGGCAAGGTCCTCACCAAAGAGAAGCATCCCAACGCCGACAAGCTCAACCTCTGCACGGTCGAGGTGGGGGAGAAAAACGGCGGCGTGCTGCAGATCGTCTGCGGCGCTCACAACTTCGAGGCCGGCGACACCGTGCCGGTGTCGATGAGCGGCGCCGTGCTCGAGAACGGTCTGAAGCTGAAGAAGGCCAACCTGCGCGGCATCGAGAGCAACGGCATGATCATGAGCGAGCAGGAGCTCGGCTACGAGGAGAAGAGCTCCGGCATCGCCGTGCTGCCCGGCGAGTGGATCGTCGGCGAGCCGCTGCAGACCTACCTGCCGGTGAGCGAGGCGGTGCTCGAGCTCGAGCTGACCTCGAATCGGCCGGACTGCTTCAGCATCTACGGCATCGCCCGCGAGGTAGCGGCGGCGGCGAGGCTGGACCTGGCGCCGCCGCCCCTCGCCGCTCCTGCCGTGTTCGGCGGCGCTCCGGCGTCCGCGGCCATCCAGGTCGAGATCGCCGACCCGGACCTGTGCCCGCGGTACGGCGCCACCGTCATCCGCGGCGTCAAGATGGGCGCTTCCCCGGCGTGGCTCAAGGCCCGCCTCACGCACGCCGGCATGCGACCCATCAGCAACGTCGTCGACGTCACCAACTACGTGATGCTCGCCTGTGGGCAGCCGCTGCACGCGTTCGACGCAGGCAAGATCCGCGGCGGCAAGCTCATCGCGCGCCGCGCCACGGCCGGCGAGCGGATCGTCACGCTGGACGGTGTGCAGCGCACGCTCGACGCCCGGATGCTCGTCATCGCCGACACGGAGCGGGCGCTCGTCATCGCCGGCGTGTTCGGCAGCCAGGACGCCGAGATCGACGAGCACACCACCGACATCGTGCTCGAGGCGGCGAACTTCGCCGGCCCGGGTATCCTGCGCACCGAACTGCACACCGGCATCCGCAGCGAGGCAAGCAACCGGTTCGAGAAGGGCATCGACCCGAACCTCGTGCCGGGGGCGCTCGACTTCGCCGACCGCCTGTTCGCCGAGCTGTGCGGCGGCATCGTCGCTCCCGGCATGGTCGACGCCGGCGGCGTGCCGCCGGCCCCCGCGGCGCTCAGGTTCCGTCCGGCCAAGGCGAACGGCCTGCTCGGCTACGAGATCCCGGCGGCCGAGCAGTCCGGCATCCTGCGCCGGCTGGAGTGCGAGGTGGACGAGGACGGCATCCCCGTCGCCGCCCGCGACGCCGACGCCTCGGACGTGTGGGAGGTCACCCCGCCCACGTTCCGGCCCGACCTCGTCCGCGAGATCGACCTGGTCGAGGAGGTCGGGCGCATCGCCGGCTACGGCATGTCGCCCGAGACGCTCCCGCGCCACGCCACGGCCGGCGGGCTGACCAAGCCGCAGCGGGTGCGGCGCGCCGTCCGGCGCGCCCTGGCCGGCTGCGGTCTCGACGAGGTCATCACCTACAGCTTCATCGCTCCCGACGCGCTGGACCCGCTCGGCCTGCCCGAGGGGGACGTCCGTCTGGACCCGATCAAGGTGTCCAACCCCATGAGCGTCGAGCAGTCGGTCATGCGCACCATGCTGCTGCCGGGCCTGCTCAAGACGGTCAAGGACAACATGGACCGTCTCAACGACCGGCCGAACCTGTTCGAGATCGGCAAGGTCTACCTGTGGGACCAGCCGGTCCCGGCGCCGGCGCCGGCGCACGCGGCCGAGCCCGGCGCCACGCTGCCGCACGAGCCGGAGGCCGTCGGCATCGTCCTCTCCGGGACGCTCGAGGCCGAGAACTGGACGGGCGCCGGCCGCCCGACCGACTTCTACACGCTCAAGGGGTGCGTCGACGCCATGCTCGGGTCGGTCGGCCTCCGCGGCGAGTACGCGCCCCTGGGCGACATGGCGGGGCACTTCCCGTACCTGCACCCCGGCAAGTCGGCCGCCGTAAGCGTCAAGGGCGCCGGCGGCACCGGCGTGCTCGGCCAGTTGCGGCCGGACGTGGCGGCCGCCTACGGCATCGACGCCGCCGCCCTCTACGTGGCCACGGTCGACGGCCGCTTCGTCGAGGCGGCGCTGCGGACGACCGCGTTCGAGGACCTCGGCTCGTACCCGCCGGCCTCGCAGGACCTGGCCGTCGTGGTCGGCCGGGACGTGCCGGCCGCGGCCGTCCTCGAGCAGGCGCGGCGCGCCGGCGGCAAGCTCGTCCGCAGCGTCCGCGTCTTCGACGTCTACGAGGGCGACCAGGTGGCAGAGGACAAGCGCTCGCTCGCGCTGCGCGTCGTCATGGGCTCGCCCGAGCGCACGCTCAACGAGAAGGACATCGCCGGCGTGCGCGCCAAGATCCTCAAGGCGCTCGAGCGGGAGTTCCAGGCCGAGTTGCGCTGACGCGCCCGACCCTCACTGATCGTCAACCTCTGCGTTGACGGTCTGAGGCTGCGCACGGACCCGCGGGGCGGGCGGCTCTTCCGGCCGCCCGCCCCGCGGCACTTTGTCTCACGGCCGTCTCGCCGGCGCTCTCCGCCGGCGCGGCGAGTTGCCCCCGGTACCGGCAGCCGGGAGGATAGGGGCATGCTGCCCGGTCTCCTTACGCCCACCCACGTGCTCATCCTCCTCGTCATCGTCGGGATCACGTTCGGCCTGAGGCGCCTGACGACGCCGCGCGCGCGGACCCCGCGCCGGAAGCAGGGCACCTTCAGTCCCCGGGGTATCCGTCTGAGGTGGCCGACGCGCAGGGAGGCTCACATCGGCTGGCTCCTGTTCTGCGTCATCGTCGCGTTCGCGCTGACGCGAGCGGTCGCCATGCCGCTCTTCCTCCTGGTCTTCCTCGCCGTGTGGGCGTGCGGCTACACGGTGCTCTCCAGGCTGTACCGCTGACGCTCAACAGGTCTTTGGAGCCGACGGCGAGGCAGCAGGCGATCTCCGGTATGTGACGTCGCCACGCACCGGGCTGCATACTTTGCATCGCTCCGGATGACCCGCTTGCGGTGACAGAGCACATCTTGTACACTCCCTCGCCAATGAGCAGCGCGCCGACATCCCTGTCCGCCTCGCGGGCCCGCACCGCGGGTCTCCGGCGCTGCACGGCCCTCCGAGCCCGACGTGCACGACGTGCGCCGGCCGGTGGGCGTTCCCGTCTGTTCTAGCCGTCAGCTAGCGGCACACGCAGACACGTCTCACCTCTCTGCCGGCGACCCTTCGCGTCTTGCCCGCGTCCACCGACGTGCACCCGGAGTGCCTGATGACATCTGCTACCTGTACGCAAGTCCCGATCGCTGCCGCCGCGGCGGCCCACGGCCCGGCCGAGGCCGGAGCGGCCGCGGCTGCCGACCCCTGCGTGGCGAGCGCCGGCATCGTCGGGGGCAGCGGCTACACCGGCGCGCTCCTGGCGGAGCTGCTGCTCAAGCATCCTTCGGTCAAGCTGGCCGCCATCAGTTCCGAGACCCTGGCAGGCGAGACGGTGCAGCGGCACTTGCCTCGGCTGCGCAGCGACCTCGCCTTCTGCAGCCAGGCGGACCTCGGCGGCGTGGACGTCGCCTTCCTGTGCACGCCGCACGGCGACGCCGCGCCGATCGCCAAGCAGTTGCTGGACGACGGCGTCAAGGTCATCGACCTCTCCGCCGACTTCCGGCTGGACGCGGCGACCTACGCGGCCTGGTACGGGGAGCACCCGCACCCCGAGCTGCTCCCCGGCGTCTACGGACTCACCGAGCTGCACCGGGAGGAGGTGGCCGGGGCGGACCTGGTCGCCAACCCCGGCTGCTACCCCACGGCGGCGCTGCTGGCGCTGACCCCGCTCAAGCAGCTCGGCCTCGTGGACGTCGTCATCGACGCCAAGTCCGGCGTCAGCGGCGCCGGCAAGACGCCCAAGTCGAGCACGCACTTCTGCAGCGTCGACTCCGACCTCGTCGCCTACGGGGTGCAGTCGCACCGGCACTATCCCGAGATAGCGGCGGGGCTGGCGGGGGGCGTTGTCAAGGCCGGCTACGGCTCGGCGCCGAGCGGTCCGGGCGTCACGGCCGCCACGGGTCACGGGCCGTCGCTCACGTTCGTCCCGCACCTGGTCCCTCTCCAGCGCGGCATCAGCGAGACCATCTACGTCAAGACCGGCACGCTGCCGCTGCCGACGCAGGCCGAGGTCAAGGCGCTCTACGACGAGTTCTACGCCGGCGAGACGTTCGTCGAGGTCTGCGACGCGCCGCCGGCGCTCAAGGACGTCGCCGGCACCAACTACTGCCGCATCTTCCCGCACGTGGACGAGCGGGCCGGGCGGATGGTCGTCATCAGCGTCATCGACAACCTCATGAAGGGCGCGTCCGGGCAGGCCGT
>CAVOMB010000011.1:0-31482 GCA_963696935.1 uncultured Thermoleophilia bacterium
TGGGCGGCTACCTGTATGACTCGGAGACGGAGACGGCGGGCATCGGCGAGTACTTCCCGATCGAAGTCACCGGCTGGGAGGACACGATCTGGCTGACCAACCAGCTGCGCGAGGATACCGACCAGGCGATCTTCGGCGAGGTCTCCTTCGACTTCACCGACAAGCTGTCCGGCACGGCGGGACTGCGCTACTTCGAGTTCGAGAACTCGATCAAGGGCTTCTTCGGCTTCAACGACAACTACAGCGGTAACTACGGCGAGGCGCTCTGCTTCTCGGACAAGCAGTTCAACGGCTCGCCCTGCACCAACATCGACGACAAGATCGACGATTCGGACTTCGTGCAGAAGTACAACCTGACCTACCGCTTCACCGACAGCAAGCTCGTCTACGCGACCTTCTCGGAGGGCTACCGGCCCGGTGGCATCAACCGCAACAACACCGTGGGGCCGTACAAGCCTGATTTCCTCACGAACTACGAGCTCGGCTGGAAGACGACGTGGCTCGACAACCGACTGCGCCTGAACGGGGCGATCTTCCACGAGGACTGGGACGACATCCAGTACTCGTTCCTGCCGCCGAGCGGCTCGGGCCTGACGGTGATCCGCAATGCAGGCGCGGCGCAGATCGACGGCATCGAGGTCGACCTGACCTGGGCGGCGACCGACGCCCTGACGGTCTCGGCGGGCATGATGGCGGTAAACGCCGAACTCACCGAGGGCCGATTCCGTATTGGTACCGGTGAAGGGTTCAGATCGCAAATAGATTTTTGTCTGCTGCTCCGAGCAGTTTATTTCGGGGATAACGTTGCAATAAGAAGAGAGGAGATTAGGTGAAGATCTCCTCTTTTCGCTTTATAGTCCAAAATTTCGCGCCCTCCGACTGTGATTGCGGTTACACTAAATGATGTTGCCGGACGTCTTATCTCTCGATAGATTGACAGTTGCACGATGAAGACAGGGATTTTTCATGACCAGTAGATTTTATGCCACGAGTTTTTTCCTTATAGTATTAGCCATCGCAGCGTTGAGCTGCAGCCGCAAGCCGGATCGAGAGATCACACCAGCCGATGTTCATCACCCAGCGCGGCTACGTGACCGCGGTCCTACTGTCACGCGAGGAGTACGACACCATGTGCGTGCTGCGCGACCAGGGACTCAAGGCAGTGAACCCCCGCATGCCAGTAGGCGAACAGCTGCCGCGGGTCCGCGAAGTCGAGGACCGGCCCGAGTACTGGAACGACTGGTGAGCGTCAATACGGCAGGCCGGCGTCGGCGCAGAGTTGCGCCAGGCTCACGGCCTTGAGGCCCTTGGCCTTCAGTCCCTTGAGGACCGCGCGAAGGGCCGCGTCGCTGCGGTAGTACGTCGGCGGCTGCGGCGAGTCACGCCCGCTCGAGCCGAAGGCCGATGATGTCGTAGCTGAAGCTGATGGCCCTGTCGGTGAAGGCGACGTCCATGCCGATCTGCACGTCGACCGGGAGCGCCTTGATGCGGCCGCGGATGAGGTCCGCCTTGGGCGGCGGGACCGCGGCCGCCTGCAGCCAGTAGTCGAGGTCGATGGTGCGCCGCAGCTCGCCGCTCTCCTTCACGGTGAAGCCGGCGCCGGCGACGATGTCGTCGAGCTCCTCCCGCCGGTAGTGACGGCGGTGTGCCGGCTCGCGCAGCCGCGCGAGCTCGTTCAGCGACTTGTCGGCCGCGTCGTCCACGATGGGGTCCAGCACGACGACGCGACCCTGCGGCGCCAGCACGCGCTGCAGCTCCCTGAGAGCCGCCATCGGCTCGGGCAAAAGGTGGAAGGCGTTGCGGCACACGATGAGGTCGAAGGCGCCGTCCCGGTAGGGCAGCGCGTACAGGTCGACGAGCGTGAACGCCACGTTGACCAGCCCGAGCTCGGCGGCCAGGCGCTTGCCCTCCTCGAGAAGGTCGGGCAGCTCGTCGGCCGCCTCGACCGTGGCGACGTCGGGCGCTACTGCGAACCCGGCCATCCCGCCTCCGGCTGCGTAGTCCAGCACGGCGTCGCCGGCGGCCGGCCGGGCGAGGTCGACGAGCAGGTCGAGCGATGCCTCGCGCGTCTCTTCCACGGCTCCTCCATTCGTCGACGTCGGGCCCGGCGAGCGACCGCCGGCCCCCGCCCCGCAGGCGCGGCGCCACGCGGACCCGCGGCCCGGGCGGCGGGCTGCCGCCGGGCCGTCCTCCCGTCAGCCGTAGCTGACGGTGAAGATGGTACCCGTCACGCTGAGGCCGATGCCTACCTCGTGGCCGTCGACGCGCGCGGTCTCTCGGTGGTCGCCGGCCGCCTCGCCTACGGCGAACTCGCTGGCCAGGGTCTCGGCCATGATCGCGCCACGGTGGCGTTCGGCCGGCGGGCGAGCTCCTCCGGCACCTCCAGCGTAAGACTGATGGTGTCTTCTATACGAAGGTCGGCAGTCTTGCGCGCGAGCTGGACCGCGTGGATGAGCTCGCGCGCCAGACCCTCCTCGCGCAGCGCGTCGTCGACGTCCGTCTTGAGCGCGACGATGCGTCCGCTCTCGGCTTCTACCTGGTAGCCCTCCGGCGAGCCGGTCTCGATGAGGAGATCCTCCTCCACCAGGCTGACCTCGCCGTCCGGGAGCGCGATGACGACGGCGCCGCCGGCGCGCACCGCGGCCACGAGCGCCGCACCGTCCGCCTCCTTGAGCGCCGCCTGCAGCGGGCCCAGGCGCCTGCCGAGCTTGGGGCCGAGCACTTTGAGGTTGGGCTTGACCACGTAGGCGACCAGCTCGGCCTCGCCGCCGACGAAGCGCAGGTCCTTGACGTTGAGCTCGTCGAGGACGACGTCGCGGAGACGGTCCACAGCCTGCGCCTCGGCGTCCGGCAGGGCAAGGACCACCTCGGCCAGCGGCTGGCGCGTCTTGACGGCCGCGGCGTTGCGCGCGGCGCGGCCCAGCTCGACCACGCGCCGCGCCGCCGCCATGTCGAAGCTGACGCCGGCGTCGATGGCCTGCTCGTCGGCGACCGGCCAGCCGCACAGGTGCACGCTCTCCGGCGCCGCGCCGTCCACCGAGCGCACCAGGTTCTGGTACAGCTCCTCGGCGACGAAGGGCGTGAACGGCGCGAGCAGCTTGGCGACCGTGACGAGCGCCTCGTACAGCGTGTGGTAGGCGGCCAGCTTGTCGGCATCACTCTCCGACTTCCAGAAGCGGCGCCGGCTGCGGCGCACGTACCAGTTACTGAGGTCGTCGACGAACTGCTGGATGCGCCGTGCCGTGCCCGTAGCATCGTAGGCCTCGAGGCCGGCGGTGACGTCCAGGACGAGCGTGTTGAGCTCGCCCACGAGCCAGCGGTCAATGAGCGGCCGGCCCTCGACGGGCGACGCGACGGCGGCCGGGTCGAAGCGGTCGATGTTGGCGTACAGCGTGAAGAAGCTGTACGTGTTCCACAGCGTGAGCAGGAACTTGCGCACGACCTCGTCGACCATCTCTGCGCTGAACCGCCGGGGACTCCACGGCTGCTGGCTCGAGAACATGAACCAGCGGAACGCATCCGCGCCCTGATGGTCGAGGATGTCGTCAGGCTGCACCACGTTGCCCTTGCTCTTGCTCATCTTCTGGCCCTCGCCGTCCAGGATGTGCCCCAGGCAGAGCACGCGCTTGTACGAGCTGCGACCTTCGATGAGCGTGGCGACGGCGAGCAGGCTGTAGAACCAGCCGCGGGTCTGGTCGATGGCCTCGGCGATGAAGTCGGCCGGGAACCGCTCCTCGAAGGTCTCGACGTTCTCGAACGGGTAGTGCCACTGCGCGAACGGCATGGAGCCCGAGTCGAACCAGGCGTCGATGACCTCAGGCGCGCGACGCATCTCGCCGCCGCACGCAGGACACGTGAGGACCACGTCGTCGACGTAGGGCCGGTGGAGTTCCAGATCCTCCGGAATGGGACCGGCCGCCATCTCGCGCAGTTCCGCGACCGAGCCGACACAGTGCGTGTGCCCCTGCTCGCAGCTCCAGATGGGCAGGGGCGTGCCCCAGTACCGGTCACGGCTGAGCGCCCAGTCGACGTTGCCGGCCAGCCACTCGCCGAAGCGCCCGGTCTTGATGTGCTCCGGGTGCCAGATGACGTCGTCGTTGGCGGCGATGAGCTGGTCCTTGATCGCCGTGGTGCGGATGTACCAAGTGGCCTTGGCGTAGTAGAGCAACGGCGTGTCGCAGCGCCAGCAGAAGGGATAGCTGTGCTCGTAGGGCTCGACGCCGAGCAGCAGTCCGCGGTTCTCGAGCTCGTGCGTGATGGCCGGGTCCGCGTCCTTGACGAAGACGCCGGCCCAAGGCGTGACCTCGGCGATGAACTTGCCCGCGAGGTCGACGGCATTGACCACCGGCAGGTCGTTCTCCATGCCCACGCGCATGTCGTCCTCGCCGAAGGCGGGGGCGATGTGCACGATGCCGGTGCCGTCCGTGGTGGTGACGTAGTCGCCGCCGATGATGAAGTGGGCGCGCTTGTCCGGCGTCAGGTACGTGTACAGGGGCTCGTACTCGAGGCCGAGCAGCTCGGCGCCGGGGAACTCGCGCAGCACCTCGGCCTTCCTGCCGAGCACGTTCTCGACGAGGTCGCGGGCGAGGATGAAGCGCTCGCCGCGGCTCTCCACGAGCGCGTAGGTGACGTCGGCGTGCACCGCGGCCGCGACGTTGCTGACGAGCGTCCACGGCGTGGTGGTCCAGACGGCGAGCGAGACGGGCTTGGGCTCGCCGTCCCCTTCCACGCCGCCCACGCCCTCCGAGACCTTCGCGACCGCGTCGGGCCTGAGCCGGAAGCGCACGTAGATGGAGTCCTCGGTGACGTCCTTGTACCCCTGCGCCACCTCGTGGCTGCTGATCGCCGTACCGCAGCGCGGGCAGTAGGGCACGACCTTGTGACCCTCGTAGAGCAGGCCCTTGTCCCAGATCTGCCGCAGCAGCCACCACACCGACTCGATGTAGTCGTTGGTGTAGGTGTAGTACGCGTCGTCGAGATCGACCCAGAAGCCGATGCGCTCGGTGAAGCGCTCCCACTCCTCGAGGTAGGCGGTCACGCTCTCCCTGCAGAGCTGGTTGAACTCGGCGACGCCGTAGGCCTCGATCTGGCCCTTGCCGTCGATGCCGAGGCGGCGCTCGACCTCGAGTTCCACCGGCAGGCCGTGCGTGTCCCAGCCGGCCTTGCGCGGCACCCGGTAGCCGCGCATGGTCTTGTAGCGCGGGAAGAGGTCCTTGAAGATGCGCGAGATGACGTGGTGCGCGCCCGGCCGGCCGTTGGCGGTCGGCGGCCCCTCGTAGAACACGAAGATGGGGGCGTCCTCGCGGCCCTCGAGGCTCTTGTGGAAGATGTCGTTGGTCTTCCAGAACTCGAGGATGCGCGCGTCCAGCGCCGGGAAGTCGACGCGCGCCGAGACGTCCTGGAACCGGGGCTGACGGCTATTCACGGGACTCGCTTTCTGCTGTGCTGGGCCGGACGGTCGATTTTAGCAGACGCAGGCTCCTGCCGGCCTCGCGCGGGCGGGCGCAGACTCCCGCCGCGACGCGACCCACCTACGCTCCCGACTCGGCCATGGTAGTGTGCCGGACATGGGCTGGCTCTCCGACTTCCAGAGCGACTTGCGTCGGCACTCAGAGCACGGGATTGCGTCGCCGGCCAGCCTGATGCGGACCCAAGGCCTGTGGGCCCTCCTCCAGTATCGCGTGGCTCACCAGTACTCGCACCACGCAGCGGCGCGACCGGCGTTGGCGGTGTGGCGCCTCGCCGTCGAGACCCTCACCGGCATCTCGATCGACAGCGAGGCCGAAATCGGGCCGAGTTGCTACATCGGCCACTTTGGCGGCATCTTCATCGGCCGCGGCGTCCGGATCGGCTCCCGCAGCAACATCTCCCAGGGAGTGACGATCGGCGTCCACAGGGCAGGCTCTCCGACCATCGGCGACGGCTGCGGCATCGCGCCGGGCGCCGTCGTCGTGGGAGGCATCACCATCGGCGACCGCGTCTACATCGGCGCGAACGCCGTCGTCAGCGTCGATGTCCCCAGTGACTCCGTGGTGCGGGCCGCGCGGGTGAGCATCTCGACCGTGCAGCCGGACGAGCAGAGGGCCGGCCCCAGCGGCGAAGAAGGGTAGCGCAAGGCCCCCATCCTCCTGGCGCGCGTGAGGCGCGCCGCGCGCCCGTGTAGACTCTCGCCATGACCGACGAGCCCACACCCGCGGGCGCGGCGGGCGCGCCGGACGCGCCGGCCCCGCACATCCTCGCGCTCCTCGACTACGACGGCACCATGACCACGCACGAGTGCAACGAGGTCGCCCTGCAGCCGTTCGTCGGCGACCAGTGGTGGGAGCTCGAAGAGGAGTCGTACAACGACCGCATGAGCCACGCCGAGGTCTTCACGCGGCAGATCGGGCTCATCGAGGCGCCGCGTGCGGAGATCGTCCGGCGCCTGCTCGAGGTGGCCGAGCCCATGCCTGGACTGCGCGGCTTCTTCACGCAGCTGCTGGCCCGCGGCGGCGAGGCGGCGATCGTCAGCGCCGGGATCCGCGAGGCCATCGAGGCGTTCTGGAAGCGGAACGACCTGCCGGACGTCGAGCTGTTCGCCAGCGAGCTGGTCGGCGGCGACCCGGACGGAGGCCCGCCCTATCACCTCGAGTTCAGCGAGGCGCTCGGCGACTGCCCGCGCTGCGGGCCCAAGAGCTGCAAGGCGGCGGTCTTGCACCGCCTGCGCCGCCCCGGCGACGTGGTGCTCGTGTTCGGCGACGGGCCGAGCGACCTGTGCCCCGCGCGCGAGGCCGACCTCGTGTTCGCGCGCGGCCACCTGGCCGAGCGCTGCGAGCAGGAGGGCCTCGAGTGGCGTCCGCTCACCGACTTCGGCGCCGTGCTCGGCGAGGTGGACGAGTGGCTGGCGCGCCGGTGAGCACCGGGCGCGCCGGCGGCGCCAAGGTGCGGTCGCCGCGCAACGCTCCGCCCGGCGCGGCGGAGCTCGTGCTCCTGGGCCCTGTCCGACGCCCCGTCAACGAGACCGTCCTGGTGATCGTCGCGGCGGTCACCTTCACGGCGTTCGCTTGGGCGTTCCTCATCTGGCTGCTGCGCACCAATGGCCCGTGGTACCACTTCTTCGACGTCTCCGACATCCAGGTCGTCTACTTCCAGTACGCGCGGAGGATCGCCCAGGGCCTGCGCCCCTATCAAGACTTCCCGGTCGAGTACCCGCCGCTGGCGCTGCCGCTGTTCGCGCTGCTGCCGCACGCGGACCCCAGCTCGTATCAGAACTGGTTCGCCGCCGAGATGATCGCGCTCTGCCTGACGGCGGCGGCTCTCACCGGCGCCACGGCGGCAGCGCTCTGGCGCGGGCTCGCGCGGCCGCTGGCCGCCGCCGGCGCCTACGCCGTCGCGGTGCTCGCCGCCGGGGCCATCACCGCCAACCGCTACGACGTGGCGGTGGCCCTCACGCTGGCGGCGTGCCTGCTCTTCCTCGCCCGCCGCCACACCGCCGGCGCGGGCGCGGTGCTCGGTCTGGGCGTCGCCCTCAAGCTCACGCCGGGCATGCTCCTGCCGCTCGTGCTGATCGTGGCGGAGACGCGCCGCAAGGTGCTGTACGCCCTCATCGCCTTCCTCGTCTTCACGGCCATCCCGTTCATCCCGTTCCTCGGCCGCATCCACGGGCTCACGAACATCGTCCTGTACCACGCCCACCGGCCGCTGCAGATCGAGAGCGTGCCCGGCACGCCCTACCTGATCGCGGGAGCACTCGGCAAGTGGGGCATCGGCTCCGGCAACTCGTTCGGCTCCCAGTCGATTGGCGGGCCAGGCAGCGGGGTCGTGGGCAAGCTCTCCGTGTGGGTCGGCCTCCTGCTCGTCGCCGGGGTCTACGTGCTGGTCTGGCGCCGCCGGGCCCTGCTGCGGGCGGCGCCCGAGTACATCGCCGTCGCCGCCCTCGCCTGCGTGCTCGCCTTCACGGTGGCCAACAAGGTGCTCTCGCCGCAGTTCCTCTGCTGGACGTTCCCGCTGGTGGCGCTGGTCGTCGTGGGCCGGACCACGCTCATGCGCGTCGCCGGCATCCTCACGCTGGTGGCCATCGCGCTCACGCAGGTGGAGTTCCCCCACCTGTACTGGGACATGGTCGCCTTCAAGGACGGGCCGGTGGCCGTGGTGGTGGCCCGCAACGCCGTGCTCGTGGCGGCGGCGGTCGTCGCGGCGCTCGCCGTCTGGAAGCTGCCCGAGAGCGCCGGCCAAAACTGACCGCGCCGCCGGTTTCGGCGAGGCGGGAGCATCGCATATCATGACGGGGTTCCGCGGCCACGCGGCCGGCGCTGCGGCGCCGCGCGGCCGGTCCTCCCCGCTGCACCAGGGTGACGCGTGGACGCACGCCTCAAGAAGAGCGGCCTTCAGTTCGTCAAGTTCTGCTTCGTCGGCGCGAGCGGCGTGGTCGTCAACCTCGTCGTCTTCAACCTCACGATCCTGCTGTGGCGCCTCGCCAGCGGCGGTACGCCGACAGCGGCGGAGTATCTGGGCAACCTGCTCGGCTTCATCGTCTCGGTGCTCACCAACTACTACCTGAACCGACGCTGGACGTTCCGCTCCAGCGGCGCCGTCTCCAGCGAGCTGCCCAAGTTCGTCACCGTCAGCATCGTCGCCTACCTGGTCAACCTCGGCGTGTTCACCGTTGCGCGGCACGGCCTGCATCTGGACGACAACGTGAGCCAGCTCATCGCCATCGCCTGCGTCATGCCCATCAACTTCATCCTGAACAAGCTCTGGAGCTTCCGGGGCGCGTGAGCGGCTCGGAGGAGATCCTGACCGCCGGCGACCCGACGCCTGCAGGCGCAACGCGCCCGGCTCCGGACGCCGCGCCGCCCGCAACCACCGGCGGCGAGGCCCACTCCCCCAACAAGTGGGTGGCGATGTTCGCCGCGGGGTTCCTCACGCTCCTCGTGATGGGCCTGCTCTTCCCCAACCTCTGGTATGGCATGCACGACATCACCGACCTGCCAGTGTACTTCGGCTACGCGTCGCGCATCGCTCAGGGCGAGGCTCCGTACACCAAGGCGTTCGAGGTCGAGTACCCGCCGCTCGCCATAGCCCTGTTCCGCATCCCCGGCCACACGGGCAGCGAGAGTCTCTACGGCATCTGGTTCAACATCCTGATGGGAGTGACCGCCGTGGCGACCGGGGCAGTGACGGCCTACGCCGCCTGCCGGCTGTGGCCGCGAGGTGGTCGAGCCTACGTGGCCTCGGTCCTCTTCCCCGTCGGCGTGGCGCTCATCGGCACTATCGTCCTCAATCGCTACGACATGGCGGTGGCGCTCCTCGTCGCCGTCTTCGTCCTGTGCCTCTGTGCGCGCTGGTACACGGCCGCCGGCTTCGTCATCGGCATGAGCTTCGCACTCAAGATCACGCCGGCGGCGCTCCTGCCGCTCGTGCTGCTGCTGGCCGGGCCGCCGAGACGCTGGGCGTGGCCGTTGGTGGCCTTCGCCGCGGCGGCCGTCGCGCCGTTCGTGCCGTACCTGATGAGGTCGATGTCGGGGGTCTGGTACACCTTCCAGTACCACCTCGAGCGGCCGCTGCAGATCGAGAGCGTGCTGGGCACGCCGCAACTGCTCGGCCAGCTGCTCGGCGCCGACTGGGCGTCCTGGGGCTGGAGCCACGGCTCGCACTCGCTGGTGGCTCCCGGTGTCGGCCTGGCGGCCGACATGTCCGGCGGCCTGACGCTGCTGGCAGTGGCCGCCGTCTACTTCTTCGCCTGGCTGCGGCGCGACCGCCTGCGGGCGGCGCCGGCCGACCAGGTCATCGTCGTCCTCGCGCTCCTCCTCGCACTCATGACCTTCTCCAAGGTGCTCTCGCCCCAGTACTTCATCTGGATCCTGCCGGCGTGGGCGCTGGCGGCCGCGCGCGACCGCTGGGTGGCCGTCCTCGGAGGCCTCACACTGGCGCTCACCCAGGCCGAGTTCCCCGCGCTCTACTGGAACCTGCTCGACATGCAGAAGGCCCCGCTCGCGATCGTCGTCGCGCGCAACACGCTGCTCCTGGCGACGTTCGCGGTGACGCTGTGGCGGGTGTGGCGGCTGCCGGCAGACGCGCCGCCACACCCGGCTGACGCCGCTCCCGCCCCACGCGTCCCGGACGGCGCGAGGGCCTGACTACCCCCGTCTGCCGCGCAGCCAGCGCAGCAGGTCCACGACCACCGTGCCATCGGCCTCGGCAAGAGTGTGGGTAGCGACGAAGTCGTCTCCCGGCGGCGCGACGAACGCGACCTCTCTCTCCTCGTACGCTGTTGGCGTGAGCGTCCGCACCTCGTGGATGCGCACCCCGTATCCGTATCGACGGCCACAGTCCTGGCCGGGCCGATAGAGCCGCCCCTGCCACGACAGGAAGGGGCCGGCAGGGCGAGCACCGGCCGCGTCGCACACCACCGGGTTGAGCGGATGCGGTATCCACTCCCCGCTCAGCGGGTCGTCTGCATAGAACACGTGCAGCGTGTCTCGCGGCGTCAGCCACGCTTCCTCCTGGACCGTGGCGAACAGCCACCAGCGGTCGTCGTGGCGGACGATAGTCCCGTCCAGGGCCCTGACTCCCTCGAGCAGCGTGGCCGCCGGTTCCCAGCGCCAGGGGAACTCGGTGCAGCGATACGCGACGAGCGACTCCCTCTCACTGGACTCCGGTACGAGGTACAACGCCCCTTCCACGTCGATGAGGCTCGGATAGGAGAGATGGCAGTCGAGCTCGAGGACTGTCCGCGACTCCACGACGCAGCCTGCGGCGTCCAGCCTCAGGAGAGCGATGCGCCCGCGCCGCGTCGCATACGGATACTCTTCGACGAGGATCAGCCTGCCGCCGGAATCCGGGAGCGGGTGCGGGTCCGCCCAGTAGCGATCGGGGGGCGGCTCGACGATGCGGCGTCGCTGACCGCTGCCGGCCAGCGCGATGCGCCATGGTGCTCCGGCCTCGTCCTCACCCGCCTCGTCGGCGAGAGCGAGGCACCACTGCTCGCGGTGGGTGAGCCGCGTACCAACGAAGCGCGCCGCCCGCAGCGCATGGCCGGCGAGGAGGAGCGCGAGTCCGCCGGCCCCGCGAGGAGGTGCGGCCGGCGGGTCCGGCTCACCCTGCACCGCGACCGCGGCCGGCGTCTCCTGCCGGAGAGTCCGGGTGACCAGCGCGATGCTCTTCCACAACAATTGCAGGCGGTTCTCAGAGGCCACCAGTGGGTGCGTCGAGAACCGGGCGCCGGCGAGGACCTGCGGCGCTACCTCTCCCGGGAGTGCCGCCAGCAGCCGGCATGTGGTGGCTTCGGCGCCGCGCAGCGTCTCGGCGTAGCCCGAAAGGACGTCCGGCCACGGCGCGCCGCCATCGTGGTCCAGCCACCAGACGGGAGCGCCTGTCGCGGCGAGCAGGGCCGGCACGACGCCCGATCCGGCGGCGTTCACCACCACGGAAAGGCCGCCCGGCGCCTCCGCCGCCACTGCGAAGCCGGCGGCGTCCAGGTCGGCCAAGTCGCCCGGCTTGGGACTGGCGGCGCATAGCACTCGCTGCAGAACGGCATCGACCGAACTGAAGGCGCGCCACAGCCCTCTGGCGAAAGCACCGTCCGAGCGGCGCGGCCACACCGGCCCGCAAGCTCGGCACTCGAAGATCACAAGCTCCACGGTGGGCTCCGCAGCAATCGCCCGAGCCAGCGCACCGACCCATGCCGGCGGGCGCGCGGACGGCACCGCCAGCCCCACCCTGAGGAGCCTGAGTCCGCTCACATCCGGCACGCCGATCATCATGCTTCTCGCACCGGACGCCGATAGCGGCACTGACCGTACGGTCGACTGATAGACTCCGGGAGAGTCCGCGACCCCCCGAGGAAGCCCGAAGAGCGGAGGAGCACGTCCGCACCATGCGCATCCTGGTGGCCAACAAGTTCTGGTATCGCCGCGCCGGCCTCGAGCGTGTCATGTTCGACGAGATCGCCTGGCTCGAAGAGGCCGGCCACGAGGTGGCTCATTTCTCGGCCACGCACCCCGAGAACGACGACTCCCCATGGGCGGACTACTTCGCCCCGTACCTCGAGATCGGCATCCACTCGGACCTCGGCCTGCGTGACAAGGCGCTCGCTGCGACCCGCATGTTCTGGAACGCCGATGCAGCGAGAAGGTTCTCCAGACTGCTGCATGACTTCCGGCCCGATCTGGTCCACGTGCACGGCGTCCACCGTCAGCTCTCGCCGTCCATCGTGGCCGAGGCGCGCCGGGCCCGTGTCCCCGTAGTGCAGTCCCTGCATGACTACCACCCCATCTGCCCTGCCGACGACCTGTTGTTCGCCGGGGCCAGCGCCTGCGAACCGCCGCGATGCGGTCCCGTGAACGTCCTGCCGTGCGCACTCTACCATTGCGTCCAGAACAGCAGGCCCAAGAGCGCCCTGAGCTGCGTCGAGTTCCTGTGGCGTCGCTGGGTGCTGAACTACGAGCTGCTGGTCGACGCCTTCATCTCTCCCAGCTACTACCTGCAGCGGACGGTCCGTGCGGGCGGCTACGTGCGCCGCCCCATCCACATCCTGCCCAACGCCATCCCCACCCCGGCCGAGGCCGGCCCGCCGGGGGACGGCTTCGCCTATGCCGGCCGTCTCTCACGCGAGAAGGGCCTGCCCACACTGCTCCGCGCCGTGCAGCTTGCCGGTGTCGCGCTAGTGGTCGCCGGCGATGGGCCGCTACGCGATACGCTCGAGTCGACCGCCCCGCCCGGCGTGGAATTCCTCGGGCACCTGGACGGCCCGGGAGTGGATGCGGTGCTCTCGCGCTCGAGGGCGGCCGTGGTGCCGTCTGAGTGGGCCGAGAACGCGCCCATGGCCGTGCTGGAGCCGATGGCCCTCGGCCGGCCCGTCGTCGCCAGCAGGATGGGCGGCATCCCCGAACAGGTGCGAGGCGGCCGGGAGGGCATCCTCGTCCCGCCGGCCGATCCACGGGCGCTCGCCGCGGCGCTGAGAGCACTGGACGACGACGCCGCACTCGCCGCCCGACTGGGTGCGGCCGCGCGGCTTCGCGCCAGCGAGCGCTTCGGCCCCGCGGCCCATGTCGACGGCCTCCTCAGGATCTACGACGACGTCCTGAGGCGGGCCCGGGGACGCGCCCACTGACCATGCGCGTAGCCGTCATCGGATCGCGAGGGATGCCGGGCGTGCCCGGCGGCATCGAGCGCCACGTCGAGGAACTGTACCCGCGCCTCGCCGCGATGGGCGTCGACGTCACGGTGTACGCGCGTCGCGAGTACGTGCCCGAGGATTGCGTCATCGACGGGGTGCGCGTCATCACCCTGCCGTCGGTGGGCGGCCGCTACGGCGAGGCGCTCTCGCACACCGCCCGGTCGATCCTCCACGCGTCCAGAGGCGGCTTCGACCTCCTGCACATGCACGCCATCGGCCCCGGGGTGCTCCTCCCCGAGGCGAAGCTGCTCGGGCTGAAGCCGGCCGTGCTCACCTTCCACTCCTTCGACTACAAGCGTTCGAAGTGGGGGCCGGGAGCGCGCACCTTCCTGCACGCCTGCGAGAGCGTCAGCATCAGGAGCGCGGACGCCCTCATCGCGGTGTCCCGGGCAGGTGCGGAGCACATCCGCAAGACCTACCACCGACCCGTGGTCCACATCCCCAACGGCCCCGGCCGGCTAGAGCCGCGCCCGCCGGGCCAGCTCCTCCGCGCCCTCCGCCTCGAAGAGAAGCGCTACGTGCTGAGCGTCGGCCGGCTGAGCCCGGAGAAGTGCCTGGAGGACGTCATCGTCGCGGCCCGGCGGGGACTCCCGGGGATCGCGCTCGTCCTCGTCGGAGACACGAGCTTCACCGACGACTACATCGCGAGGCTGCGCACGCTGGCCGGGGCCAATGTCATGTTTCCCGGGTACCTGCAGGGTGCGGACCTCGAGGAGCTGTACACCTCGGCGCTCGCCTACGTGATCGCCTCGGAAATCGAGGGCCTGTCGCTCAGCCTGCTGGAGGCCATGGCGCTGGGATGCCCCATCGTCGCCAGCGACATCCCGGGCAATCGCGAGGGGCTCGGCGACCCGCCGGCGGGGCTGACCTTCCCCGTCCACGATGTGGACCGCCTCGGCGCCCAGTTGCAGCGGCTCGCCGACGACGACGCCTTGCGGGGTAAGCTGTCGGACGCTGCACGCGACCGCGTGCGCGCCACATTCGATTGGGACGCCATCGCCGCCGCTACCCTCCGCGTGTACGAAGAGACACTCGGAGCGGCCCGCAAGCCGCGATACCCATCCGCCACGACAGGCTAGATCGAAGTGGCTACGAGTCCTGCGACGACGCGTGGGACGACCGGACACCCCAGCGGATGGCGCCGCCTATCACAGCGCCGCGGGCCAGATCATGTTCGTGGAACTCGGCCGCACCATCGCCGACAGCACAGGCGCACAGCCGCGTACTCTCGAGCCGCCGAAATCCGCTCCGTTCACCGCATCGAAGTAGCCCCACGACCGTGTGCTGTAGGGAGCTCGACCACCGATCAGCTTGTCGGCGACCTTCACCCCGCCCCGGATGTTTGCCATGTACCAGATCGTCGGGGTGGAGTTGCCGCTCCAACCGTAGGTGACGTTCGGCAGGTACGCGGTCGCGTCCCAGACGTTTCCGGCGAACACCCAGTTCATCGGCTCGGTGTCGCCCACGTTGCAGCGCAGGTTCGCACAACCGCCTGCTCCGGGGCCGAACCAGTTGTCGGTGATCGTCATGTTGCGCGTCCTGTTGATCTCCAGCACGCATCGCCAATCGTAGGCGTCATTCAGCCCCGCGCCCTTCACCCTGTTCCCCGAGACGGTGCAGTGGCCGGCGCCCTGAGACTGCCCGTTGTACGTGTGGTCCGGGTCGTCGTCATCGTAGGAGATCGCCTGGCTGCCCTGAGCCGCGAAGGTGCACTTCGTGATGTTCACGCGCCGGTAACCGGGCAGATTCCCCGTTCCCTGGTCCGAGCGTCTGGAGACGCACTCGAAGCCCATCCGGGGCTGATACGCGAAGCGGCAGCGGTCGAACGTGATGTCGTGGATGCCCTTGCCGATATCGAGGACGGTGACGCCGTTCCCGCCGCTGTAGCCGTTCGTCCCGAAGGTGCACTCCCTGAAGACGATGTTGTGGCTGGCCCCCATGATGAAGACCATCGCCGAGTTCTCGTAGCCTCCCGAGGCCGTGCCTTCGAAGTCGAGGCCCTGGAACACGAGGTCGTGGGCGTCCCGAAGAACGAGGGGCGCGTGCAGTGGCGACCGAAGGACGACGACACGCTCCGTCCTCCGGACCACCGAGCAGCGGCCGAGCCCTACGACGCGGATGCGCCGGACTCCTCCGTGGGCCAGTCTGAACCGGCCCGTCTCGCCCCTCACGATGTCGTAGCTCCGCGTATGCCTGACGACGACACACCTGACGAGGCGACCGCGGACGACGGTGGGCCTGACCGAGCTGTCGGAGGCGGCGCTCTCGCCCGGGCCCGGCCCCACCCAGTGGAGGACGCCGGCGAGAACGGCGCAGCAGAGGGCGCCCACGGCGCAAAGCAGCAGGGTGCGGAGTACTCGCGTCCCAGAGTGGCTCATGGTCACCTCCGGCCAGCCGTCGTCACCACTGACAACGCATCGACGCGCACCACTTTAGTGCATGAGAACAGGCACTTCCACCTCAGACCAGGAGTGCGCCGATCACGTGGTCACGACGCCGATGGTCACCGACGACGTGCTCCGAGGCCGGCCGTGCTCGGTCGCAGCCGTCGGAAGAGGGCTCGCTACGACACACCCCACACGGTGCGGCGCACGTAGTCCGTGTAGCTGACGATCAGCCGCAGCACCTTCTCCGAGACGTGCGGCACGTCGTAGTCGCTCACCAACCGCAAGAGACGATCGCCTCCACGTGGCTGATCGTCGAGGATGCCCAGCGCGTCTTTGACGCGTGGCCAGGCGAACCCGGTCATCATGACGGAGGCCTCCTCCATCGCCTCCGGGCGCTCGTGCGCCTGACGGATGTTGAGCGCCGGGAGATTGAGGATCGAGGCCTCCTCGCTGATCGTGCCGGAGTCGGAGAGCACCGCCCGGGCGCGTGTCTCGAGATGCACGAAGTCGGAGAAGCGGAACGGCTTCAGCGCCAGCGCCTCGAGCGGCAGCGAGGCGCCCATCTCGTCGAGTCGCGCTCGGGTGCGGGGATGAGTGGACAGCACGATGGGCAGGCCGAAGTCGCCCGCCAGCTCGCCAAGCATCTCCACGAACAGCCCAAGCTGCCGGGGGTCGTCAACGTTCTCCTCGCGGTGAGCGCTGACGACGAAGAATGCCCCGGGCTCGAGACCGAGTTCCGAAAGGATCGCGGACGCCTCGATCCTGGGCCGGTAGTGATGCAGCACCTCGAGCATGGGGCTACCGGTCTTGATCACGCGGTCGGCAGGCAGGCCCTCAGCCAGCAGGTACTGCCGCGAGATGTCGCTGTAGGGCAGATTGACGTCGGCGACATGGTCGACGATGCGGCGATTGATCTCCTCGGGTACGCGTTCGTCGAAGCAGCGATTGCCCGCCTCCATATGGAACACCGGGATGCGCAGCCGCTTCGCGGCGATCGCCGCGAGGCAGCTGTTCGTGTCGCCGAGGACGAGCACGGCATCCGGTCGCTCTTCGCGCAGCACGCCGTCGGCGCGCGCAATGACGTTGCCCATGGTCTCGGCCGGAGTGGCGCCGGCCGCCTGCAGATACCTGTCCGGAGGCCGCAACTCGAGGTCCTCGAAGAGCACCTGGCTGAGCTCATAGTCGTAGTTCTGGCCGGTGTGCACCAGTACGTGCTCCAGATGCCGGTCGAGGGCGGCGATCACACGCGACAGGCGGATGATCTCCGGCCGCGTACCGAGAATCGTTGCGACCTTCACGGAGCCTCCCCGGGGAGCAGAACGGGCTCGTAGTACGTGTCGGGCCGGCTCGGGTCGAATGACTCGAAGGCCCAGAAGACGGTGACCATCTCGGTCCGTCCTACATTCTCGATGCTGTGGACCGTGCCGGGCGGGATGATGACGGCCTGCGGCTCGGACCCGCCGACGCGGAACTCGCTCACGGTCTCGTCGCCGAACGGCCGCAGGCGCACGAGTCCGTCGCCTTCGACCACCATGAAGCGCTCGACCTTCGTGTCGTGGTAGTGATTGCCTCGGGTGACGCCCGGATGCGTGCGTGAGGCGAAGATCTGGCCGCTGTGCGCCTCACGGACCAGTTCGGTCAGGTTGCCGCGCTCGTCGGCCCGATCGTCGAGGCTGAACCCGAGATCCTCAACGTCCAGGTAGGACACATAGGTGGAGAAGAGCGCCCGAGTGAAGCGCCGCGAGAGGTCCGGGAGATCGGGCGAGTGCTGCGCCTGACGGAATGCCCGGATGGACGCCGCCAGCTCACCGACGGTGACCCGCGTGACCGGCTCCGCCATGCGTTGCTCCAGGCCCCGTGGCGGCGCCTCGAGTGCGCGGATGAAGCCCGCCACCACGTCGTCGACGTGGATCAACTCAAGCTCTACGTGCGGGTCGTCGACACGGATCGGCAACCCGCGAGCCACGCCGTGACAGAAGGTGGCGACCACCGAGTTGTACTTCGGTCTCCCCCACTTGCCGAACACATTGGGCAGCCGGAAGATGGCCACGGGCCCTCCGCCGGCAGTCGACCACCCGGCCAGCACGCGCTCGGCCTCGAGCTTGCTGGCCCCGTAGGGGTTGTCCAGCCCCGCCTGGATGCTGGAGGCGAACACGACGGCGGGCCGTGCCCCGACATCGTCCATACGCCGGCACAGCTCCGCCGTGAAGCCGGCGTTGCCGCTCTGGAACTCACTCGGATCCTCCGGCCGATTGACGCCGGCGAGGTGGAAGAGCACGTCCGCGCCGGCAAGCGCCGCCCAGAGCGCGGCCTGCGGATCGTCCTTGTCGAAGGCGACGGCATCCACGCCGTCCTGCCGTCCCAGCGCCACCATCAGGTTCCGGCCGATGAAGCCCCTTCCCCCGGTGACGACTACGCGCTTCATTCAGGGTCCGGGAGCGCTGTCAGCCCGAGGTCGGCGCGCACCTCCGCTACCTTCAACAGGATCTCGCAGGTGCCGTCGACATCCAGCCGCGTAGTGTTGTGCGAGTGGTAGTCACTCAACTCGGCGGCCTCAGGCGCACCCTCGGTGAAGTAGAGGTTGTAATTCAGGTCGCGCACGTCCGGCGAAACGCGGTAGTAGGCGCCCATGTCCTCCGCGCGCACCATCTCTTCGCGCGTGAGCAGCGTCTCGTAGAGCTTCTCGCCGTGGCGCGCCCCCAGCACGCGCACCGGACTCTCCACACCGTAGAGGCGCTGCATCGCGGCGACCAGCGTCTCTATGGTGGCGGCCGGCGCCTTCTGGACGAAGAGATCGCCCGGCTCACCGTGCTGGAACGCGTACAGCACGAGCTCCACCGCGTCCTCCGCGGTCATCATGAACCGTGTCATGTTGGGATCCGTCACGGTGACCGGTGCGCCTGTGCGCAACTGCTCGGCGAAGAGTGGGATGACCGAGCCCCGGCTGCCCATGACGTTGCCGTACCTGGTGATGCAGATGGTGAGACCACGTGAGGATGCAACGCGGCTCTTCGCTCCGGCCAGGCGCTCCATCATCGCCTTCGAGATGCCCATGGCGTTGATGGGATAGGCGGCCTTGTCCGTGGACAGCACCACCAGGCGCCGCACGCCCGCGGCAAGCGCAGCGTTCATCACGTTCTCGGCGCCGAGGCAGTTGGTCATCAGCGCCTGGAGCGGATAGAACTCGCAGGAGGGGATCTGCTTCAGCGCGGCTGCATGAAAGACGTACTCGACTCCCTCGAGTGCGTCCCGCAGACTGTCCGGGTCGCGGACATCGCCGATGTAGAACTTGAGCCGAGGCTCGTTGTACTCGATCCGCATGTCGTGCTGCTTCTTCTCATCGCGACTGAAGATGCGGATCTCCCTCACATCGCGGAGGAGCATCCGTCGCGCGACGGCATGCCCGAAGGTGCCGGTGCCACCGGTGATCAGAAGAGTGGAGCCGTCGAACGCAGTGCCCATCCACGTCCTTTCGATCGTCGCCGTTACGCCGATGAAGCGACCATACGTTGACCCAAGTCGGATACTCCGGCGCTTAGTCTATCGCCTTCATCGGCGGTCGCCATGACCTGCGTGAGCCGGTTCGCCGAAAACGACTCCGCCTGCGTCGACGCGGATGGACCGGGCGAGTGCGTTGCGTGTTCCTGTACACTCGGCGCAGGTGCGGAAGGACGGTCCTTTGGGCCGGTCGGTCGGGAATCGGGGGTTCCGCCATGACACAGGCTCGACTGAAGATCAACGAGTTCGCCGACCGGGTGCGCATCGCACTCGCCAATGAGTATCAACGGCCGGCCCTCTTCCGCCGTATGGGAGCAGACATCGGCCAAGGCTGCCGGCTCCTCGTCAACACGCTCGGGTCTGAGCCCTACCTGATAACGATAGGCGACGAGACCCTCGTGTCGGGAGGGGTCGTGTTCCTCACGCATGACGCGGGCACGTGGGTCTTTCGCCGCGAACACCCTGAAGCGGCACGGTTCGGCAGGATCAAGGTGGGATCCCGGGTGTTCATCGGCGGGAACGCCATCGTGTTGCCCGGGGTGACCATCGGCGACCGCTCGATCGTCGGGGCCGGCGCTGTCGTCACGCGGGATGTCGAGCCCGGGACGGTCGTGGCCGGAGTGCCTGCGCGTGTGGTGTCCACTGTCGAGAGCTACAAGCAGCGGACACTGCGGGACTACCCGATACTGACTGCGCCCGGCGCCGGCAACGGCCCAGACGACCTGCGAAGCCGGCTGGAGAACGCCTACCCGAAGTGACGCCGGAGCGCTCCGGGACGAGGGCCGCCTTGCATCTCAGTCGAGGCGGGCCCGCGCTCCTCGCCTCGACTTGAGCCTCACGACCTCTTCGTACGCGGCCGCATACTCGGCCACCATTCGATCCGCGGTGAACTCGACATCCACCCTCGAGCGTCCCGCCGCCCCCAGGCGCGCACGCTGCTGCGGGTCATCCTTCAGATCCGCCAGTCTCCGGGCGAGCGCTTGAGGATCCCTCGGCGGGACCAGGTAGCCCTCCCGTCCTTCCCGCACCAGCTCCCCGCACCCGCCGCTGTCGGTGCAGACCACGGGGAGCCCGCACGCCATGTACTCGAGAATGGCGTTCGAGCAGCCCTCGGCCAGAATGCCGGGATCGGTCGACAGCACGCCGATGTCGGCAGCTCTGATGTGACCGGCCGCCTCGATGCCGCCATCGATGAAGCCGACGACCCCGCTTGCAGTCAGATCGCCGGCCGACGCGATGAGGCTCGCTCTGTCCGGCCCGCCGCCTACAAGCACGAACCGCCATTCGCCCGGAGCACCTCGGTCAAGCAGGCGCGCCGCCTCGAGCAGAGTCGTGAAGTCCTTCGGTGGCGCGATACGGGCCGCCATGACCACCGTGCAGGGCCCGTCGGCCCGGGGACTCGGTCGCCGGCTCGGCGCGGTCGACAGCCGTGCATCGTCGAAGGCGTTGTAGATCACGCGGCCCTTGGCGGGCGGAACGCGCCAGGCATCGAGGCCGGCTCGTGAGTTGGCGACGACCATGTCGGCCCAGCGCATGATGCTGCGTCTCGGGCGACCAAACTCGCGTGGGATGGACCCCATGCGGATCGAGCCGTCGATCAGCGGGACGGAAAGGGCCGCACAAGCGGGCGCAGCCGCGGCGGCAGGGATCGAGTGCCAGGCATGGACCACGTCGGGACGCCAGCCGTGAATGGTGCGCCAGAGGTCGAGCGCGGGCGTTGGGTCGTATCTGTGGGTACGTGCGCGACACCTCCACGGGATGCCCGCCGCGCGCACCACCTGCTCGAAGGGCCCCCCTTCCAGCGTCCAGAGACGCACGTTCCACGAGGACGGCAAGTGCTTCGCCAGGAGGAGGAGCTGGCGCTCCAGACCGCCGTTGGCCAGGCTCACGTTCGCGAGCAGCACCTTCATCTCTGCCGGCAGCCGCCGCCAGGGTCGGATCTCACCTGCGTACCGTCACCTTGGAGCCGACCATGGCGTCGGGGTGCCTGTGTACGTAGTAGGAGTACTCGCCCTGTCGGTAGCCGAGCGTCGAGTCCCTACCGATGGTCACCAGGCCGAGCTTGCGGCACGGCATCTGGGCCAACTGCGACGCCGCCGCCATCAGCAGCGGACGTCGCGCTCCGCTCAAGCTCACGACGAACACCAGACCCTCCACGCAGCGCGCCATCGCCGCGGTGTCACCCACCGCAAGGAGGGCCGGCGCATCAAGAAGAACGATGTCGAACTCGGCCTCGAGCCGCGTGACCAGCGACGCGAAGCTGACCGACGCGACGATCTCCCCCGGATTCGGAGGCAACGGGCCGCTCGTAAGCACCGCCAGCTGGTTCTGTCCGCTCGATGCCGCGCCGCCCGACTTGACCGTCGGGGTGCCGCCCACGGTGACCTGCCCGAGGGCGTCGTCCAAGGTCCGCATTCCGGCCAGGACGCTCGTGACCCCGACCCCGTTGCGGAGTCCGAACACCTGGTGCACCGTCGGCCTGCGCAAGTCGCAATCGACGAGGGCCACCTTGGCGCCCGCTTCCGCCATCGCGACGGCGAGGTTGCAGATGAGCGTGGACTTGCCCTCGTGCTGCGTGGCGCTCGTGAAGAAGACCGACTTCAGCCTGCCGTCGACCTGCGTGTATTCCAGGTTGGCACGCAGCTTGCGGACAGCCTCCGCCTGCACGCTGTTGGGTGTAGTGACCACGAAGAGGGCGTCGTCGGCGAGGGACTTCGCCGAGAGCCTGCCCAAGTGCCCGATCAACGGCAGACCGAGGAGGGACGCCGCTTCCCCATGATCCCGCACGCGAGTATCGAACTGACTGACCGCGAAGGCGGCGACGATCCCAATGAAGAGACCGACGACGAACCCGAACACCGCCCACTTGACGGGCTTCGGGGATGTGGGAGACGAAGGCGGAGTCGCCGGCACCACGACCTGGAAGTCACCGTTGGCGCTGGCCTCGGCGATCTGCAGGTTGCGGAGCTGCTGCATGAGGACCGCGTAGTCCCCCGTCTGCCGGGATTCCGGCGTCTTGAAGAGGTCGAGCTGGCCCTGGATGATCTGCTGGGCGTCTCTCCAGGTCTCCTGCTCGCGCTCCTTGCGCACCTTGATGACGGCCTCCGCATAGGCGTTGGCGACGTGCGCAGCCGCAGCCGCAGACCCAGCCTCGGCGGTGATGTCGACCACCGTCGCCACCGCACTTGCCGCCGTCTGGTCCGTCGGGATCACGGGCACGGCCGAGACTGAGATCACGGCGGTCTTCTCGCCGAGAATACGTGTGGCCTGCTGCTGGACCGACGGCGTGCTCACCATGCTCACGACGTTCTGAATCTCGAGACTCAGGCGGCTGGCGTCGGTCGTGTCGCCCACGACCCCGTTCGAGACACTCGGCGGCGGCGCATACATCATGCGCGCCGAGGCGGCGTACACCGCGGGCTTCCTGACCTCATTCGCAAAGGCGATGAGCGTGCACGCGACGACGATTGCGATCACCAGGTAACGCCGAAGCCAGATGACGCGCCAGTAGTCGCGCAGAGTCATCGGGCTGTTGTCAGAAGGGTCCACTACTCGCCTGCTACTTCCTGTCGAGAGTATCCTATGATACCCATGCGGAACGCCGCGCGACCAGCTTCACTGCAGCCCCTCCGCTGGAGCCATTCCCGCATATCGGTTCATCTGGCCCGATGGTTGAGACCTCCGTCGTCACTTGGCGAGCGCAGCCCTGAACTCGGCGCGCACTTCGCGCCCGTCGAACGCCCTGTCGGCGATGCCGGCCGCCGTCCGGCCGAGAGCCTCTCTCATCTGCCGGCTGCCGGCAAGCTCGGTGAGCGCCGAGGCCAGACTCGCCGGGCTGTCCTCACTCACGACCAGGCCCCACTCACCCTGCTCGGCCGACACGCAGATGCCGTGCGTCCTGGGCGCGTACAGCACGATGGGAGTACCCGAGGCCATGTAGGCAGGAACCTTGGTGGGCATCGACAGCCGGGCGAAGCGTCCCTCAAGGCCCTTGAAGCCAGACGGTATGACGAGCACATCGGCGTCGGCGAGGGCGGCCGGGAGCAGCGCGTCCTCCAAAGGAGGCAGTACGCTCGTGTGAGGGTGCGCCTCCAGAGCCGCGGCGTCAGGCCCGCCGACGTCCTGGGTGCAGACACGGAACTCCACCGGCAGACCGCCTCGACACATGAGCTCGACCGCCTCACAGACGTGCAGGAAGCTCCTGCGCGCGTCCCACCCGATCCGTCCTGAGTACACGAGGCGAAGAGGCAGCGAGATCTCCCACGACTTCCTTCGCTGTCCGCGCCACCAAGGCACGTCGATGCAGTTGTGGAACACCTCGAATCGGTGACCGTAACGAACGGAGTACTCGCTCGCCATGGCTTCGCTGATCGCCATGTGTGTGGAAGCCCGCGCGAACAACGCGCGCAGCTCGCGATCCACGAGCAGTCGAAGCACTGGTCCCAGGACCGTGCCTCCGTACACGGTCTCGGGCCAGTCGTCCATCATGTGGACCGCGAGCCTGGCGCCACAGTAGGCGTGCGCGGCGCTGACCAGTCCCATACTGTCGAGAGTGGAGAAGTGGCAGTACAGCACCTCGGGAGCGAAGGTGCTGATGAATCTCTTCAGCGGCTCCGACAGCACGGGACGCTGAAGCACCGCGTCCGCCCCCAGACGACCAAGGCCGGCGCGCGCGAAGCGCATGCCTCTCGAGCATGTCGTCAGCTGCGCGTCCGGGCCGGCGGGAGCATGGACCCCGGCGTGAACCGGGACCCCGGCGTGAACCTCCTCCTGCCGCGAGCGCGCCGCGAGCAGCGACAGCGGCCACACCCATCGCTCTTCCGATGATCCGCGGCAGTACTGCGTGTCGGCGAAGTCCGCGGTCTCCGCGCGCTGCTTGTAGTCAACGACGGCGAGCTTCTCCGTCGGCCAGCCGCGGAACAGGTTCGAGAGCGTCACGCCCGTGCCCGAATACGAGTCGAACCCTCCTCCCAGGATGAGGGTTCGCGGATAGGCATCCGGCGGAGCGCGACCAGCCATGTCAGCCCGCGCGCCCGCGGCGTCCGCGCGAGGCGACGTCCTCATAGATGCGGACCATCGTCGTCGCGACCCGCTCCCGGTCGTGACGGTACAGGGCTCGAGCCCGCGCGTTCGCGCCGAGCGTGCCGGCCAGGTCAGGATCGCACGCGAGAATCCGGATCGCGCCGGCCAGGCCCCACACGTCATTCGGCGCACAGAGCAGACCGTCGTGGCCGTCTGTCATGAGCGAGGGCACACCCCCGGCAGAAGCGGCGACGCACGGCACGCCGAGCATCATGGCTTCCGCAAGGGAGTTCGGGCTGTTCTCCACGACCGAGGGATGGGCGTAGACGCTCGCTGCCTCCAGTTCGGAGACGATCTCGGCGGGCGCCAGCGCCCCCAGCAGTTCGACCGTCCCCTGCAGTCGGAGCCGATCGATGGCACGCCGGGCGATCCGCCACATGCTCGTGCCCTGCAGTTGCCCGGCCACCCTGAGGGACACGCGGGCCGACATCGACGGGCGCAGCAGCGCCACGGCTTCCAGCAGGTTGATGAGTCCTTTGTATGGAGCGGCGCCCAGGGTCGAATAGACGACGAACCGCCCGTCGCCGCCCGCCTTCCAGCGTGCCGCATAGAACTCCGCTCGCAGGACCTCGTCCGCATGGTGGTATCGCGCCCGTGGATTGACCAGCGCCACGATCCCCTTGTCCCACTCGGTCCTGCCGGTGAAATCTTCGCAGGCCCGCAAGATGCGAAGCTCTCTCTCGGCGGCGAGACTCATGGTGCGGTGGGTGTGGAGCATGCCCTCACCCTTGAGGAACCCCACCGTCGCGAACTCGCGGGCGACGTCGAACGCGGGGATGCCCGAGAAGTACGCGCGCGAGCACGCGAGTGGACTCCCCTGCAGAGAGATGACCACCGGGACGGGGCACGACTCGGCCAGCAGACCGAACGGCCCCTCGCACCCATGCACGTGGACGACGTCGGGTCGGAACGCGCGTATGACCGCCGAGGCGCTCTCCAGCAGCGCCGCCAGGTCGGCCCGGAGCGTCCACCCTGCGACGACGCCGGCCAGGCCCCGAGGGGCCGACCCGCCGTCGACGTGGAAGTAGCTGACCCCGTCCTCCTCGAAGGGAGCGAACGGGACGGGCCCGACGGCCGCCATGCCCAGCGTGACCGAGCCATCGACTCGAATCGCCTTGCGGAGGCTCTCCTGCCAGCCGCACCCGGGGAACACCGGCACGGCAACGCGCCTGCTCACCGCGGGCAGCTGGACTTGAGTGAACCACAGGATCTTCAAGCCGGCCCCTGCCTGCGTCGAGCGAGCGTGCCGTCGGACTCGCGGCGACGGCGTTGCTGCCGGACGTGCGCGATGAACTCCGAGACCGTCGCTCCGGCCACCCGGTAGTCGAAGGACGCGGCGGCGACCTCACGTCCTCGCCGCCCGACGGCCGCGGCCTCCTCCCGGCTCGAGAGCACGTGCTTGATTGTCCGTGCCAGCGCCGGCCTGTCGCCGGGCGGCACGAGATACGCACTGACCCCGTCTTCCACGAAATCGACGATCTCGCCGGTGCTGGTCAGCACGGTCGGCACGCCCGACGCCAGGTACTCGGCGACCTTGGTCGGCATCCCGGCCTCGCCCTGACGGCTCTGCGGGCGCGCCAGCACCAGCACCGAGGCGCCGCCCAGAAGCCGCGGCAGTTCCCGTCGCAGCACGCGGCCGGTCAGGGTGACGCGATCCGCCACGCCCAGCTTCGCCGCAGCGGCCTGGAACTCAGCCACCCTGGAACCCCACGGTGCGTCCCCGACCAGGACCAGCCGGCCGGCGGGCAGGTCCACGGCCACATCGCAGAACGCGGTCATCAAGTCCATGACGCCGTCCTTCTGCTGATCGAGCGTGCCGCTGTACATGACGATGTCCCCGGCCCGCTCGGGCGACGGAACCGGCTGCCACTCATCTACGTCCACCATCACCGGGACCCTGCACACCGTCACGCCGTCTCGCGCGAGCCGCAGGACGCGTCGTCTCAGGGACTCCGAGATGACGACGGCTCCGTCGAACCAACGGTAGAAGGTCCGCCCGTAGGCCCACAGGCGGACGCGCTCGAGAAGCCCGGGCGAGACGGACTGGTAGGGGATCTCCGACACATCGACGAGGAGCGGCGCGCCCACCGACCTGCTGAGGCAGCGCAGCGCCAGGGCGTCCGCAGTCTGCTGCGAGTACAGCAGGATGGCCTCGACCTGCGAGGTCCTGCTCTCACGCCGGATGCTGCGTACAGCCCCGGCAAGACCGGCCAGCCGATCCCGCCTCCTCAGCCAGAAGCTCTCGCTGCGCAGCGTGGACCCGCACGTGTACTCGTACGGGACGCCGTTCGAGACGCCCTTCGCCCGGGAATTGCGGCCCTCCTCCGTGCTCGTCTCGCTTGGTCCGAGACAGAGCACCAAGACATCGTGTCCGCTGGCAAGGAGCCCCCTCGCGTAGCAGGTGACCCTCGCCGTCGCCGCCATTCCGTCCGGGAATCCGACGCCGACTCCGGCAACGATCACGATCACGGTTCCCGCCTCCTCAAGGCTGGAGGCCTGCCCGCGCGGGCAGCCCCCCCGATGGGATCCCAGCGACGGCACTCGCCGGCAGGACTGCTTCCTGCTCCTGGAGCACCCGGTTCTGATGCAGGATCAAGGCGACCGCGGCGGCGAACAGCACCTGGTTCTCGAGCAGGTCGATGTTGGCGTTGAGAAAGCAGAAGGCGAGATACAGGGCGAGATAGGAGAGCGCGAACGCGCTCAGGGGATCGCGGCGGTTACGCCAGCCGATCGCGGCGGCGACGCCGATCACGGCGAAGAAGAGCGAGGCCGCGATGATTCCTTGGGTGACGAGCCGCTGGACCACGAAGTTGTGCGGGGCGAAATCGTAGGCCACGGTCACGGGATAGAACCTCTGGTTCCAGATGTAGTCCCCCAGCGGGTGCTGCACGAAGTAGTCGAGAGCCATGCGGCTGCGCACGACCCTGTCCTGGGCAGTGACGTCGGCGTTCGCGTCGATCATCGTGCGAAGCGAGTAGGCGATGCTGTCGCGCACCGTCGGCGACGCGTAGTAGACGGCGACGACCATGACCACGGCGACGAGGATGACGGCTGCGATCCTTCGCGTGATCCTCCCCACAGCAAGCAGCTGCACCGCGCAGCCCGCGATCAGCGCCAGAATGCCGGATCGGTGGTTCGTCAGCGTGAGCGCTCCCAGAGCAAGGATCGCCAGCATGATGCGCCAGACGCTCGTCCTCCAGTAGAAGAGAGACGAGAGGATCAGCCAGCTCAGCAGGAGAGAACTCCCACCCCAAGCGACCCTCAGGCGGAACACGCCGCCCTCCCAATAGCCCGTGGCGCCGCCGGCGAAGTACCTGTAGACGATCCACAGTGCGAGCCCGGCCGCGGCGATGTCCATGACCACGAGGAGAAGGCGGGGCTTGCTGAACGCCAGCACGACTCCGTAGACGACGAGCACGAGCACCAGGTCAAATCGGTACTCAAGAAGCCGGAGGACGTAGATGGGACCCAATCCGTGCAGCAAGACCGCCGCGGGAAACACGACGAGGAACTGATAGCCCACGAAGACCAGACAGAGCGACAACACCAGACGATTGAGCGGCGCCGGCTCTCGGCGCAGGTGGAAGAAGCTCACGAGGAGGAGGGCCAGCACACCGATGCCCAATACCAAGTCGGACGGGGTGACATCGATGAAGCCGAGACTGACGAGCGTCCGGGTAACGAAGGCCGGCGCCTGCGCCATGGCGAGTGCCGTGAACACCGCGAACGACACCGCGATAGCGATGGCAACGTATCTCACCACACCCCCTGAGGCGTCTACGTGACTCCAGCAGCTGCTTGATCCTCCGCACAGGATACCGCACCGTGGCGGGACCCGGGGGTACGCGGTCAGCCCATACAGGGGCTCGCCGCTACGAAGCGCGGACTCCTGCGTCGGCGCCGTCCGTGCCGGCACGGCGCCGCGCAGGAGCCCGAGTCAGTTCTGGCGCGGGCAGCTGATGCCGGTCACGGTGCCGTTGGTCCCGTAGCCGGTCGCCGTGCAGCCGCGCACCGTGGAGCCGCTGAAGTTCGCGTTGCTCACGGTGTCGAGGTAGCCCCACTGCGTGGCGCTGTAGGGGGCGAGCCCGCCGATCAGCGTGTCGGAGACGGTGACCCCGCCCTGGGCGCCGTACATGTACCAGAGGGTCGGACGGGTGACGTTGGCCGAGCCGTAGGTGACCCCGGCCAGGTAGGCGGTCGCGTCCCAGGTGTTGCCGGAGAACCTCCAGTTGGCGTTCAGCGGGTCGGTCGGGTTCTGGCGCAGGTTGGTCATGCCGTCGACGCCGGGCCCGAACCAGTTGCCGGTGACCGTCATGTTGCGCGTGCGGTTGATCTCGAAGGTGCGCCGCCAGCTGTAGGCGCTGTTGAGGCCGGCGCCGCGCACGACGTTGCCGGAGATCGTGCACTGGCCGGCGCCCTGCGCCTGGCCGTTGTAGGTGTGCCCGGGGTCGTCGTCGTCGTAGGAGATCGCCTCGCTGCCCTGGGCGGCGAAGCTGCAGCCAGTGAGGTTGACGCGCAGGTAGCCGGGGTAGTTGCCGGCGCCGCGGTCGGAGCGCCGCGAGATGACCTCGATGCCCATACGCGGCTGGTAGTCGAACTGGCAGTGGTCGAAGGTGATGTCGTGCACGCCCCAGCCGGTGTCGAGGACCGTGACCCCGTTGCCGACGCCGTTGGCGTTGGTCGTGAAGACGCAGTTGCGGAAGGTGATGTTGCTGGAGGCGTGCTTGATCTCGATGACCCCGGACTCCGCGTCGGCGGAGGCGCCCTTGAAGCGGTAGCCGTCGTAGACGAGGTCGTGGGCGTTGTCGAGGACGAGCGGCGCGCTGTCCTTGAAGACCGTGCCCGCGGCGGGGCCGGCGGCGGCCGACGCGGTCGGCGTCGGGGTCGGGGTGACGCTGGCGCTGGCCGTGGGAGTCGGGGTGGGGGTCACGGTGGCCGTCGGGGTGACGGTGGGGGTCACCGTGGGAGTCACGGTGGGGGTGGCCGTCGGGGTCGGCGTCGGGGTCGGGGTGACGCTGGCGCTGGCCGTGGGGGTCGGGGTGGGGGTCACGGTGGCCGTCGGGGTGACGGTGGGGGTGGCCGTCGGGGTCGGGGTCGGGCTCACGGTGGCCGTGGGGGTCGGGGTGGGGGTCACGGTGGCCGTCGGGGTGACGGTGGGGGTGGCCGTCAGGGTCGGGGTCGGGCTCACGGTGGCCGTGGCCGTCGGAGTGGGGGTCGGGGTGACCGTCGGCGTCGGGGTCGGAGTCGGAGTGACCGTCGGCGTCGGGGTCGGAGTCGGAGTGACCGTCGGCGTCGGCGTGACCGTCGGCGTAGCGGAAGGCGTCACCGTAGGGGTCGCTGTAGATGTGGGCATCGGGGTGGGTTCGGACAACGCCTCCGCGTAGACGCTCACCTCACTCGCCGAAGCAGAGACGCCGGATGGGCTCACGCCCGCGACGCGAATGCGCACGTACCGGCCCGAGGCGCTCACAGCGTCCGTCGTCGTGCCCTTCGACTGGTTGGAGCTGCGGTCCGCGACGGCCGTGAACGTTGTGCCATCCGTGCTGACTTCGATGACGTACTTGAACGCATGCCTGCTCCCGTACCAGGAAGTCCTGATGCCCCGGATCGCCTTCTGCTCGCCGAGATCGACGGTCCACCACTGCGGATAGCCCTTGGATCCGGCAGTCCATCGCGTGGACGACTTCCCATCGTTCGCCGCCGTCGCCGCAGACTGCGAGAGGCCACTGCTCGCCCAAGCGAGTTTGCCTTGGGACTGAGGGGTGCCCGTGAAGGTGCTCGTCGCCGCGTGCCTGACCGCACGCAGGAAGACGAAGCGGTGGCCGCGCTTCACGACCGTGAAAGAGCGCTGGCCGTGGACCTTCACGTACCTGTGATGGTCACGCACGGACATCACGACCTGCCCGCGCTGGACAAAGACCGCGTGGGGCGCGCGTTTGACGATCCGATACCTGAGGGCTTTCGCCTCCGTCGTCGAAGTACCCACTACGGCAGCGAAGGCGAGTGCGGCCAAGACGACCAGGACGCTCGCGACGAGTCTCTTGTGCACCGTGAACCCTCCAGAGCGGGGAACCGGGGTCGCATCGGCACCTGGGGTCGGACTACACCCTTCGAACTGCCGCACCGGCGCGACTCACTGGAGTTCCGTTACCTAACGGTGAACAGGTCTTGCTGTTCACAGATGGAGTCGGCCCAAGAGGCGCAGACTTTAGCGTGGCGCCGACGTCCGGGTAGCCCGCCTTGACAACACCAAGGCCGGCCTGACGCTGGAACATCCGTCTAGGCCCGGTCGCCGGCCGGGTCATCCGACGGAGCGCGGCCAGGCCGGGCTGTCAGCGGGACAACGTCGGTGGCGGTTCAGATAAGCTACGTCTCAGTCAGACGCTCTGGCTGAAAGCGCGAGAGCGGCTTTGCTGGAAGCGCTGAGGCGCACCGGGAAGAGGCTGCGTGAAGGTCCTGTTGCTCATCGCGAGCACCATGCCCGGCAATCCGTAGATCGACGTGAACCCGAACCAGCCCAGCGCGGCCTTGAGGATGCCCTGATTGCCGAACAGGTAGATGAACGACAGCGCGGCGAGCAACGACGGCGCGAGGATGGGGATCAGCGCAATGCTGCGCCACAAACCTTTCAGCGGGATGCAACTGCGCTGGATCGCGTAGGCGAACGTGAAGGCCAGCGGCACCGTGATCAGCGTCGTGAGGCAGGCGAACACCAGCGTGTTCATCGTGGAACGAGCGAGCGCCGGCGTCTGCACGTACTGGGCGAAGTTGGCGAGCCCGATGAACACACCGGCCCGATCCTCGAAACTCTTGACGAAGAGCGTAGCGAGCGGCAGCGTCAGCAGCACGAGCAAACCGGCCCCGAGCAGCCAGAGTCCGCCATGAACGGCGAAGCTTTCGACGAAGATCCTCCGGGACAACCGGACGCGGGGCGCCGGCAGCGGCGTCGCGACTCCCGTCATGGCGACTGCGCTTCTCCGAACACGCGGGCGCGGTCGACGCGCAGCGCGAACTCGAGGTTACCGCCCTCGCGGATGGCGAGATCGTGGAGCTGGTTGAGCGACAACGACACCAGCATCGAATGGCCGAGCCGTTCGCACATCACCCGCGCCAGGCAGACGGTGCCCAGATACTCGATATGATCGACACGGCCGGAAAAGCGGTGCGGAAGGTGGGCGAGATCCCCTTCGATGTGGCGATCCTCCGGACGCAGGTAGATGCGCACCGATTCGCCGGACGCGAACCCGTTCACCGGGAGCGTGAGCTCGCCGGCACCCACGCGATAGCGCCCCGCTCCCGTGCTGACGCCCTTCAGCACGTTGACCTTGCCCAGGAAATCGGCGACGAAGGGCGTGG
>CAVOMB010000012.1:0-13819 GCA_963696935.1 uncultured Thermoleophilia bacterium
GTGTTGTGTACATCTCTTCGACGTTACGTATTGTTGCTCGACGTCCACCTCATGATCGAGCACCCCGAGGACTTCGTCGTCGAGTTCGTCGACGCGGGCGCCGACGTGGTCGTCGTGCACCAGGAGGCCTGTACGCACCTGCACCGCGTCCTGAGCCAGATCCGCGAGGCCGGCGCACTGGCCGGGGTCGCGCTGAACCCGGCGACACCCGTGGAGACGCTCTCCGAGGTCAAGTACTTCTGCGACCTCGTCGTCGTCATGTCGGTCAACCCGGGGTTCGGCGGGCAGAGCTTCATCCCGACATCCACGGACAAGATCGCCCGCGCCCGCGCTTTGCTGCCCGAGGACGTCATCATCGAGGTCGACGGGGGCGTGAGCGAGGTCAACGCCGGTACGCTGGTCGGCGCCGGCGCGACATGGCTGGTCGCCGGCTCCAGCGTCTTCGGGGGCCCTGACATCGAGGAGCGGTTCACGGCAGTGGCGCAGGCTGCCGCGAGCGGTGTATAATTCAGCGCACGACCAAACGCTGCTTCAGGGCGGGGTGAAAGTCCCCACCGGCGGTACAGCCCGCGAACCCCGAGAGGGGCCGACCAGGTGAGATTCCTGGGCCGACGGTCACAGTCCGGATGAGAGAAGCAGATACGGCGTCTCGGCGTCGTCAGGCCCTGGAGCGCACGGCTCGGGGCTTTTTGTATGGACGACGAGCAGTACATGGCAGATGCCTTCGACCTTGCCGAGCGAGGCCGGGGCGGCACGCACCCCAACCCCCTGGTCGGGGCCGTGCTCGTGCGGGAGGGGATCGTGGTCGGCCGCGGCTGGCACCGCGCCCCCGGCGAGCCGCATGCAGAGGCCGTTGCGCTGGCTGAGGCCGGAGAGGCCGCCCGCGGCGCCAACCTCTACTGCACGCTCGAGCCGTGCAGCCACCAGGGCAGGACGCCGCCCTGCGCGGACGCGCTCGTGGCGGCGGGCGTCTCGCGCGCCGTGGTGGCGCTCCGCGACCCCAACCCCCAGGTCGACGGTCGCGGGCTGCAGAAGCTGCGCGACGGCGGCGTGCAGGCCGAGCTCGCGGAGGAGCGCTTCGGGGCGCGCGCCCGCGAGCAGAACGCGCCCTTCTTGAAGTTCCACCGCGAGGGGTTGCCGCTCGTCACGTACAAGGCGGCCGTCACGCTGGACGGCAAGGTGGCGGCCGGCGGCGGCGATGCGCACTGGATCAGCTGCCTGGACAGCCGCCGCGCCGTGCACGAGCTGCGCGCCCGCGCCGACGCCGTGCTGGTAGGCGCGGGCACCGTGCGCAGAGACGACCCCGAGCTGACGGTCCGGCTCTCCGGCGGCCGCGACCCCGCCCGGGTGATCGTCACCCACAACGGAGAGCTCCCGCCGGGCGCCAAGGTACTCGCGAGCGCGCGTGAGACGCGCACGATCGTGGTCGCCGACGAGGCCAGCGCGGCCGCGCGCCGGCTGCTGGAGGCCCGCGGCGCGGAGCTCGTCGAGGTGGGGGAGGGCGGCCTGCGCGCCGCCCTCGAGACGCTGGCCGGGCTGGGCCTGCTGGACGTGCTCTGCGAGGGCGGCCCCACGCTGGCCGGCGCGCTGCTCGCTGAAGATCTCATCGACCGCCTGCTGCTGTTCGTCGCGCCGCTCATCGTCGGGCGCGGCGCGCCCGACCTGTTCGCGTTGCCCGCTGTCCGCGCGGTCGACCACGCCTGGCGCCTGACCGACGTCGCCTGGCGCCCCGTCTGCGACGACCTCCTGCTGAGCGGCACGATCGCGAAGGGCGGCGCCTGATGTTCACAGGGATCGTGGAGGAGGTCGGCACGCTGCGGCGCATCACGCCCGGCGCCCAGAGCGTCGTCCTCGACTTCGACGCGGCGCTCGTCACCGAAGACGCCGTGGTGGGCGACAGCATCCTCACCGACGGCGTGTGCCTCACCGTCACGGCGCTGCGCGCCGGCGGGTTCAGCGCCGACGCCATGCCCGAGACCGTGCGCCGGACCACGCTGTCGGAGCGCCGCCCCGGCGACCGGCTCAACCTCGAGCGTGCGCTCACCTTGCGCTCCCGGCTGGGCGGGCACATGGTGAGCGGCCACATCGACGGAGTCGGGACGGTCACGTCGGTCACACCGGAGGACAACGCCCTGGTCGTGGAGCTCGACGCACCCGAGGCCGTCTCGCGCGTGACCGTGGATCAGGGGTCTGTGGCGCTGGACGGTGTCAGTCTCACCGTGGTCGGAGTCACGGGCGAGCGCCTGCGGGTCTCGCTCATCCCGCACACCGCCGAGGTGACCACCCTGGGTCGCCTTGCCACGGGTTCGCGGGTCAATCTGGAAGCCGACGTGATCGCCAAGTACGTGTATGCGTTCGTCGCCGGGCGCAAGCCCGAGGGCGGACTCACCTGGGAGAAGCTAGCGGAAGCGGGGTTCTGATGAGTGTTGACCAGCACGACGACGAGACGGCCGTGGTGGCCGAGGGACAAGCCCTGCCGCGGGAGCCGTTCGCGACCATCGATGAGGCGGTCGAGGACCTGCGTGCGGGTCGCATGATCATCGTCTGCGACGACGAGGACCGGGAGAACGAGGGCGACCTGACCATGGCCGCGCAGTTCGCCACCGCCGAGAACATCAACTTCATGGCCAAGGAAGGTCGCGGCCTGGTCTGCCTGACGCTGACGCCGCAGCGGTGCTCGGAACTCGACCTGCCGCCGATGACCAGCCACAACGAGGCGCGCCTGCAGACCGCCTTCACCGTCTCGGTGGAGGCGCGGGAAGGCGTCACCACGGGCATCTCGGCGGCCGACCGGGCGCACACCATCCAGGTCGCCATCGATCCCGAGTCCAGACCGGCCGACCTCGTGCAGCCGGGCCACGTGTTCCCGCTCATGGCCCGGCCGGGCGGCGTGCTCGAGCGCTCGGGGCAGACGGAGGCCGCCGTGGACCTCGCGCGCCTCGCGCGCCTCAACCCGTCCGGCGTCATCTGCGAGATCATGAACGACGACGGCACCATGGCGCGCGTGCCCGACCTCATCCCTTACGCGCGCAAGCACGGACTCAAGATCATCACCGTGGCGGACCTCATCACATACCGGCGGCGCAACGAGCACCTGGTGCGACGCGCTGCGGCCGCGTCCATGCCGACCAAGTACGGCGAGTTCAAGGCGATCGGCTACGAGTCTGTCCTGGACGGCGGTCACCATGTGGCCATCGTCAAGGGCGACGTGGCCGGCAAGAAGGACGTGCTGGTGCGCGTGCACTCCGAGTGTCTGACGGGCGACATGTTCGGTTCGCTGCGCTGCGACTGCGGCGAGCAACTCGCCGAGGCGCTTCGCCGCATCGAAGCGGAGGGCGAGGGGGTCGTCCTCTACATGCGCCAGGAGGGCCGCGGCATCGGCCTGATCAACAAGCTCAAGGCCTACGCGCTGCAGGAGCGAGGCTACGACACCGTGGAGGCCAACGTGGAGCTCGGCTTCGCGCCGGACCTGCGGGACTACGGCATCGGCGCGCAGATCCTCGCCGACCTGGGCCTCTCGTCCATCCGCATCATGACCAACAACCCCAAGAAGATCGTCGCGCTGGAGGGCTACGGGCTGCACGTCACGGGCCGGGAGCCGATCGAGTTCGCCCCGCAGGAGGACAACCTGACCTACCTGCGCACCAAGCGCGACAAGATGGGCCACATGCTCGAGCACGAGGACCTCTTCAGCCAGGACGAAGGCCTCGAAGGATAAGGAGTCGCACGGATGACGAACTACGAAGGCAAGCTCAACGGCAAGGGACTCCAGTTCGCGCTCGTGGTGGGGCGCTTCAACGAGCTGATCTCCGGAAGGCTCTACGAGGGCGCCCTCGACTGCCTGAAGCGCCACGACGTCGACGACGGCGACGTGGACGCGGCCTGGGTGCCGGGCGCGTTCGAGATGCCGCTGGTGGCCAAGAAGCTGGCCGAGAGCGGCCGCTACGACGCCGTGATCTGCCTCGGGGCCGTGATCCGCGGCGGTACGCCGCACTTCGACTACGTGGCCGGCGAGGCCGCCAAGGGCATCGCCAAGATCGGCCTCGACACGGGCGTCCCCGTCGTCTTCGGCGTGCTGACCACGGACACCATAGAGCAGGCCGTGGAGCGCGCCGGCACCAAGGCCGGCAACAAGGGCTGGTCCGCGGCCTCCACGGCGCTGGAGATGGCCAACCTGGTCAAGACGCTGCCCTGACGCGGCGCCGCGGGCAAAGAGGGCCGGGCAGGGCGTCGCGCCTTGCCCGGCCCTCTTTGCCCGCGGCCCTTGTGAACACTGGCACGAGCGCCGGGAAGGGCGTACTGTGCTCCTCAGAGCCGGTCACCGGCGTGCCGCATGGAAGGGGGATCCATGGGACGTCTGGCGGTGGTCTTCCCGCTCGCTCCCCTGCTGTTCGACCCGCTCCTCCGGTGCGCGAGGGCTCGGCGGGCGGACGACGCAAAAGCCCCGCCGTAGGGCGGGGCTCTGGGTACCGCTCACTGCCGGCGTGCCGGCTCGCCTGGGCTCAGACGGCCTTGGCGACCTTGCCCGACTTGAGACAACGAGTGCACACATAGGCGTTCTTCGGGTGCCCGTCCACGAGGATGCGGACGCGCTGCAGGTTAGGGTCGAAGCGGCGCTTGGTGTGGCGATGAGAGTGGCTCACATTGTTGCCGACCGCGGGGGTCTTACCGCAGGCCACACAGATCTTGGACATGGGTGTTCCTCGGCTTGCTTGCTGAACAGTCGCGCTAGTATCCTTCAGCCGGTTGGGGAACGCAAACGGGGGGGGTTCCGGCCTCATCCATGGGCTACACCAAGGACATGTCCATCTTCGAGGCGCTCGAGAGAGACCCGGAAGCGCGGGCCGTCTTCGAGAGCCACGGCATGGCATGCTGTCTGTGCATCGGGGCGCAGTCGGAGAGCATCGAGGCCGGCGCGATCCTGCACCAGGTCGATCCGGACGTAGTGGTCGCCGAGCTCAAGCAGCTCTCCGGCCCTCAAAGCTGAGGAGGGTGCATGGCGCAGGCTGACCTGAGGCTCCCCTTCCGGGGGGCGGACCTCAGCGGGGGCGTCACCGTCGCCCGCCAGGTCATCGCCAAGCTCGCCGGCAAGGCGGCCCGCAGCACGTACGGCGTCGTTGCCATGCAGGAGCCGCCCGTCAAGAAGATCGCACGCTTCTTCCGTGGCTCGCTGCATGAGGTGAGCGAGGGCGTGGAACTCGAGGTCGGTGACGACAGGGTCGACATCGGCCTCCACGTGATCATGGAGCGCGGCGTCAACATCGCCCAGGTCACGGCCAACCTCATGGAGCAGGTGCGCTACCAGGTCGAGCGCGTGGGCGGCGTCCCGGTCGGTGAGATCAACGTGCGCGTCGAGGACCTGCAGGATTGATCGCCGTACGCACCGCCGCCGTCGGGATCATCCAATCCGCGCTCGCGGCCGTCGAGGCTGAGCGCCAGTTCATCAACGACCTCAACGTGTACCCCGTCCCGGACGGGGACACCGGCACCAACATGGCGCTCACCGTGCGCGCCGTGGTCGAGGAGCTCGAGCAGAGCGACGTCACCGACATCCCGTCCGTGGCCGCCGCGGTCACCAAGGGCTCGCTCATGGGCGCCCGCGGCAACTCCGGGGTGATCCTCTCCCAGATCGTGCGCGGCATCTGCGACGTCTGGGGCCAGGCCAACTCTCTCGACACGGCCGTGTTCAAGCGGGCCGTGCTCGATGGGCAGCACGCCGCGTACCGCGCCGTGAAGACGCCGGTCGAGGGCACCATGCTCACCGTCATCCGCAAGATGGCGACGGCCGCACAGGCGGTGCCCGACGGCCTCGGGCTGGAGCACCTGCTCGCGGCCGTGGAAGAGGCCGGCAGGGTCGCGGTCGAGAACACGACCGCCCAGCTGCCGGCCCTGCAGAAGGCCGGCGTCGTCGACGCCGGCGGCTACGGGCTCCTGGTGCTCTTCCGCGGGCTCGCGGCCGGCATCGAGGACCTCATGCGCGGCGGCACGCTCGCGGCGGGCGCGCGCCTCGTCGCCCGTGCGGCCGGCGAGGCGGTCAAGGCGCGCGTGCAGCAGGAGCGCCGCGTGGTCGTCGACGAGCCCAGCGAGCTCCCCGCGTTCCGCTACTGCACCAGTTTTCTCATCACCGGAGAGAGCATCGACCGCGAGGCCTTCGAGGCGTTCATCCTCCCGCTGGGCGACAGCGCGCTGGTGGTGGGGGACGAACGCACCGTCAAGGTGCACGTGCACGTCAACGACCCGGGCGTGGTGCTCAGCGAGGCGATCAGGTACGGCGCCATCGGCGACATCGAGATCAACGACATGCACGAGCAGACCCGCGACCGCGACGAGCGGCTCGCGAGTGCTCCGGCGGTGCCGGAGGTCGGAGAAGGCGGCACCGTGGTCGTCGCGGTCGTGGCCGGCGCCGGCAACCAGCAGTTGTTCCGGGAGCTCGGGTGCCACGCCATCGTAGACGGAGGGCAGTCCATGAACCCCAGCGCGGCACAGCTGCTCAAGGCCGTCGAAGAGCTCGGCGTCGAAGAGGTCGTCATCCTGCCCAACAACGGCAACGTCATCCTTACCGCCGAGCAGGCGGCGGGCATGAGCTCGCTGCACATCGCGGTAGTGCCGTCCAAGTCCATCCCGAGCGGCTTGGCGGCCATGGTGGCGTTCGACCCGGGTCAGGATGCCGTCGGCAACGCCCGGATCATGCAGGACGCCATCGTCGACGTGCGTTATGCCGAGGTCACGCACGCCGTGCGCGACTCCGAGCTTGACGGCCTGGAGGTCAAGATGGGCCAGGCCATGGCCATCGTGGACGGCAGGCTGGTGGCCGCCGCCGACGACATCCCGTCGGCCTTCGGCGGCGTGCTCCAGGAGTTCGCCCGCGCAGGCGCGGAGTACGTCACCGTGCTCACCGCGCTCACCGGGTTCGCTGTCACCCGCGAACAACTCGAAGAAGTGGCCGAGCGCGTCGCGCCCGAGGCCGAAGTCAGCTTCCACGAGGGCGGCCAGCCCCTGTACCCGATCCTTGCGAGCGCCGAATGACCGCCGTAGGCGAGTCATCGTCGGGCGCTCCGGAGGTGCGCCCGACGATGAACCCGTCAGCTCTCCTGACGCTCGGAAACACCGCCATCGTGCTCGACTCCACCTGCGACCCGCCCGAAGGCTACTTCGACCAGGCGGGTCTCTACCTGGTGCCGCTCAAGGTGCACTTCGGCGACCAGATGTTCCGCGACGGGGTCGACATGACCTACAAGGAGTTCTTCGCCAAGCTCAAGGCATCGGACATCCTGCCGACCACCTCGCAGCCTACGGCCGGCGAGTTCGTCGCCGTCTACGAGGAGGCGCTGCGCACGTACGACCACGTCTTTTCCCTCCACATCTCCGGTGAGATGAGCGGCGCGGTGCGCGCGGCCGAGCAGGCGGCGCAGGAGTTCGACAACGTGTATGTCTACGACATGCGCACCGTCACCAGCACGCTCACGCTCGGCGCCGAGCGGCTGCGCGCGCGCCTCGCACAGGGGTGCACGCTCGCCGATGCGCGCGCCTATGTGGAGAAGTTCCGCGACGAGTCGCGCGTGCTCATCCACGCCGCGACCCTCGAGTACCTGCGTCGCGGCGGCCGCATCGGGCTCGCCGCCTCGTTCGTCGGCGGCGTCTTCGACATCAAGCCGCTCATCCACATCATCGACGGCACGATGACCGGCTACGCCAAGGTCCGCGGCCAGAAGAAGGCCTTCGCCGCCATGCAGCGCTACGTCGAGGAGCAGAGCAAGCCGGACGACGAGCTGTGGTTCTGCACTATCGACGCGGACAACGACGAGGAGCCGCAGCAGATCCGCGAGCTCATCGAGCGCATCCGCCCCAACTCCCACTTCGTCTTCCAGGGCCATGTCGCCGCGGTCGTGGGTACGCACATCGGTCCGGGCACGGCCGCGTTTGCCATGATCGTGGAGTGACCGGGCAGCCACTTCCGCTCCGCCTCGGCGGCGGTCGGTACGACGAGCGACCGCCGGTCACCCATCTCTTCTTCGATCCCGCCGCGCTCGAGCGCCCGCTGGCCGAGCTCGAGCACGTCACGCCCAACGTGGCCCGTCGTCTCAAGGCCTTCGGGCTGGAGACCGTGGGCGACCTCATCGAGCACTTCCCCCGCCGCTACGAGGACTTCCGCGACCGCAAGGCCATCCGCGATCTCAAGGTGGGCGAGGAAGCGACCATCCGCGGCGAGGTCGTGCGCGTGCGCGCGGAGCGCACCGCGCGCCGCCGGGTGGACATCGTCAAGGTGCTGGTGCGCGACGACACGGGCGCCGTGGAGGCCGTCTGGTTCAACCAGAAGTACCTGACCAAGGTACTCGCGGAAGGCATGAACCTGAGCATCCGCGGCACCTTCCGGCCGCAGAGTGGGCGGCAGCAGTTCGTGGTCAAAGGCCACGAGATCCTCGAGGAGGAAGCCGGGGAGGGGGTCCACACCGAGGGCGTCGTGCCGGTGTACCCGGCCAGCGAGCAGGTCTCGGCAAAGCTCCTGCGCGGGCTGGTCCACCAGCTGGCGCCGGTGATGCGCCGGCTGCCGGACCCGCTGCCGGCGGAGCTGCTCGTGCGCGAGAGCCTGCCTGGCCGGGCCGACGCGGTCACGGCCGTGCACCTGCCGCGCACGCTCGCGGAGGCCCGCCGTGCGCGCGAGCGCCTGGTGCTCGAGGAGCTCCTGCTCATGCAGACGGGTCTGCTGCTGCACAAGCGGGAGCAGCAGACCCGCGTGCGGGCGCCGGCGCTGCCGGAGCCGGGCGAGGCCGCTCACGCGTTCCTCGACGGCCTGCCGTTCGAGCTCACGTCGCACCAGCTGGCGGCGCTCGACGAACTGGAGGCCGACATGACCCGGCCGGAGCCGATGCGCCGCTTGCTGCAGGGCGACGTGGGCTCCGGCAAGACGGTCGTCGCCTTCTACTGCCTGGTGCGGGCCGCTGAGGCCGGCCACCAGGGTGTGCTGCTGGCCCCGACGGAGACGCTCGCCGCGCAGCACGCCGAGACGGCGGCGCGGCTCATCGGGCCGCTCGCCTCCTTCGAGCTCGTGACCGCCTCACTGACGGCGAAGGAGCGGCGTGAGGCTCTCGCGCGCCTCGAGTCCGGCGAGACGCGCATCGCCATCGGCACGCACGCGCTGCTGCAGGGGGACGTGCGCTTCGCCGGCCTGGCGCTGCTGGTCGTCGACGAGCAGCACCGCTTCGGCGTCGAGCAGCGCGACGCGCTGGTGCGGCGCGCGGAGCACGACGGGGTCGCGCCGCACGTCCTGCACATGACCGCCACGCCGATCCCGCGCACGCTCGCGCTCACGGTGTTCGGCGACCTGGACGTGACGACCATCGCCGGCGTCCCTTCCGGGCGGCAGCCGGTCGTCACCCGACTGGTGGACGAGGACAAACGCGAGGTCGGCTACGACTTCGTGCGCAAGCAGATCGCCCGCGGCCGGCAGGTCTACGTGGTCTGCCCGGCGATCGACGAGTCCGAGTCCATCGACGCCGCCACGGCGGTCGCGGAGGCGGAGCGGCTGCAGGCCGGGCCGTTCCGCGACGCGCGCGTCGCGGTCGTGCACGGCCAGCTCAAGTCGGCGGACCGCGACGACGTCATGCGCGCGTTCAAGGCGCGGGAGCTCGACGTGCTGGTCTCCACGAGCCTCATCGAGGTCGGCATCGACGTGCCGAACGCGACGGTGATGATCGTCGAGGGCGCCGACCGGTTCGGCCTCGCCCAGCTGCATCAGTTGCGTGGGAGAGTGGGGCGTGGAAGCGAGAAGTCCTACTGCCTGCTCTTCTCGAGCTCCGAGACGGGGAGCGCCCAGGCGCGGCTGGAGGCGCTCCTGGAGACCAACGACGGGTTCGAGCTCGCCGACAAGGACCTGGAGATCCGCGGCGAGGGCCAGGTCATGGGGACGCGCCAGGCGGGCGTGCCCGAGCTCAAGCTCGCCCGCCTGGCGCGCGACCGCGACGCCCTGCTGCGCGCCCGGGAGCTGGCGGCCGGGATCCTCACCGGCGACCCCGGCCTCACGAGCCCCGTCCACGGGCCGCTCAAAGACGCCATGGACGCGGCGTTCGGGCACGAGCTGGGCTGGCTGCTCAAGGCCTGACCGGGCCGCGCCCCGGCCTCTCGCCCGCGGCCACCCCAAGCCTCGCGCGTATACTCCACGCATGCGTACGCCCGAACTCATCGCCACGCACAGCAACACCGACTTCGACGCCTTCGCGGCCATGGTCGCTGCGCACAAGCTCTATCCCGAGGCACAGATCAGCCTCGGGGGGGCGGTGAACCGCAACGTCCGTGAGTTCCAGGCGCTGCACGCCGACGCCATCCCGGTGATCGACCCGGCGGACGTGGACCGCGACAGCGTACGGCGGCTCATCCTCGTCGACACCGTGCATGCCAACCGCCTCGGCGACCTCGGCGACCTGTGCGGCAGGGAGGGGGTGCAGGTCATCGCCTTCGATCACCACGCCCATCCCGGCGACCTGCCCGCGTATCTGGAGCAGGATGCCCTGGTGCAGCTCCGGAGACGGATCGCTGGTCACGCTGCTGGTACGCATCATCGCCGAACGAGGCATCCCCGTGACGCCGTTCGAGGCCACGGTGTTCGCGCTCGGCATCCACGAGGACACGGGCTCGCTCACCTTCGCCACCACGACGACCCGCGACGCCGAGGCGCTGGCGTACTGCATGCGCGCCGGCGCCGACACGGAACTGCTCGAGAAGTGGCTCACCAATGCGCTCACGCCGGCGCAGCGCATCACGCTGGCCGCGGCGCTCGGGTCGGCAGAGGAACTGCCGATCCCCGAGGCGACGGTGCTGCTGTCCGCCCTCCACGAGGACCTCTACGTGGAGGGCGTGAGCGTGGTGGCCCACCGGGTGATGGACCTGACGGGAGCGGATGCGTACTTCCTCCTGGTCGAGATGGAGGGCCGCATCTTCGTCACGGCGCGGAGCCGGGGCGGCCGGGTGGACGTGGCCGCCGCGCTGCGCGCCGTCGGCGGCGGCGGGCACACGGCCGCAGCGTCCGCCGTGGTCAAGGACAAGCCGCTGGACGACGTGGCGGCGGCCATTGCCGCGGCCGTCCCGGATGCCGTCGCGCCGACCCGGGTCGCGCGCGACGCGCTCGAGGCCGGCCCGCCCGTGCTTCCCGACACGGCGCCGGTGGACGAGGCCGCCCTGCAGTGCCGCCGCGACGCCCTCGGAGGCGTCGGCGTCGTCCGGGATGCCGGGCTGGTGGGCCGTGTCGCGCTGGCCGACCTCGACCGCGCCTCCGCCCACGGGCTGGGTCACGCCCCGGTCAAGGCCGTGATGACGGGGCGCGTGCCTCTGGTCTGGGCCGAGAGCCCGCTGGAGCGGGTGGCGCTGCGCCTGGCTCAGGACGAGGTGGGGTGGCTGCCCGTCGTGGCCGCCCGTCCCGCCGAGGACGTCACCGAGGCCGTCGAGCTCTCGGAGCTGCTCGGCGTGGTCTCCCGGCGTTCGGTGGCGGGGGCGCCCGCCCCGGAGCCTGCGGCGCCGCCCACCGTGAATCTCGCCGGGTCGCTCGGGGAATTGGGCCTGGACGAGCTGTTCCGCCACGTCCAGGCCGTCGCCGCCGGCGTGCGCGGCTGCTACCTCGTCGGCGGCGCCGTCCGCGATCTGCTGCTCGGCGTGCCCGGGTTCGACGTCGACCTCGCGGTGGAGGGTGACGGCATCGCCTTCGCCACCGAGCTCGCCGGCCGGCTCAGGGGCCATGTGCGGCCGCACGAGAAGTTCGGCACCGCCGTGGTGGTCGCCGGCACGCCTCAGGCAAGGCTCAAGGTCGACGTGGCGTCCACCCGGGCCGAGTCCTACGAGTACCCGGGCGCGCTGCCCAAGGTGGAGCACGCGAGCATCCGCAGCGACCTCGCGCGCCGCGACTTCAGCATCAACGCGATGGCGGTGTCGTTGAAGCCGGAGACGTTCGGCGACCTGTTCGACGTCTTCGGCGGGCGCGAGGACCTGCTGGCCCGCCGCATCGTGGTGCTCCACAACCTGAGCTTCATCGAGGACCCGACACGGATCCTGCGCGCGATCCGCTACGAGAGCCGCTACGGCCTGCGCATGGACGAGCACACGCTCAACCTGGCCCGCGCCTGCTGCGCCATGGACCTGGTCGGCGACCTCTCGTCGGCGCGCCTCCGGGACGAGCTCGTCAGCCTGCTCGACGAGGAGAAGGTCGACTTCGCCCTGCGGCGCGCCGAGGAGCTCGGCGTCTGGCCGGCGGTGCACGGCCGCCTGCGCGTCGACGAGAGCACCCGGGCGCTTATCAAGCGCGGCGACGACCTGCGCCGGCGCCACGCGGTGCAGGCCGAAGTGCCGAGCTGGCGGTTGCGCCTCGTGTGGCTGCTCCGCGACCTCGACCCCGAGGAGGTCTCCGCCTGGGCGCAGCGCATGCGCCTGCGCGGGCAGGACGCCTCCGTGCTGGCCCGCGCGCAGGTCGTCGCCCGGCGCCTGCTCGACCGCATCTCGCGGGGGCCGAGCGAGGCGGAGCTCTACGACCTGGCGGCCGCGGAGCCGCTCGAGGCCGTGCTTGCGGCGATGACGCTCGACGGGTCGGGCATCGCCGCCGACCGCCTGGCGCACTTCGTCGACGTCAGCCGGCACGTGCGCCTCGAGATCCGCGGCGACGACCTCATCGGCCTGGGATTCACCACGGGACCGCGCATGGGCGACGTCCTGCGCAGCGTGCTGCACCTCAAACTCAACGGCGTCGTCGCCGGCCGCTCGCAAGAGCTCGAGGCCGCGGCGCGGATGCGGGAGCCTGCGTGAACACCATCGACAGTGGCCTCATCGTCCAGTTCCTCATCATCTCGCCGCTGCTGATCGTCAGCCTCGTGCTGCACGAACTGGCGCACGGCTGGGTGGCCTATCTGCTGGGCGACCCGACGGCCAAGGAGCACGGGCGGCTCACGCTCAACCCCATCGCCCACATGGACACGTGGGGCACCCTCATGCTGGCGGGGAGCTACCTGCTGTCCGGCGGCACGGCCTTTCTCGGCTGGGCCAAGCCGGTGCCGGTAGACCCGCGCCACTTCAAGGACGGCCAGCGCGGGATGGCCTGGGTGGGCGTCGCGGGACCGCTCACCAACTTCGCCGTCGCCTTCGTCGCCGTAGGGCTGATCTGGCTGACGTACACGTGGAGCATCTACGTGGCCAGGCTGTTCGTGGAGTTGCTGCTGCTCAACGTGATCCTGGGCACGCTCAACCTGATCCCCGTCCCACCCCTGGACGGTTCGAGGGTCCTGGGAGGCTTTCTGCCGCGCAACGCCTACAAGCACTGGGTCGCTCTCGATCGCTATGGCACCTACACGTTCATCCTGCTGTTCATAGTGATCTGGAGAGTGCCGGCGTTCTACGACAACACCATCGGCGCGGTGCTCAACCTCTTCGTCAAGCTGCTGCCGTGAGCCCGGAGGGGATGCAGCGGTGAACGGGTTCGGCTGGGAGCAAGGCGACGGCGTGAGCTGGCTCGCGTGGCAGGGCGGCGGCGTGCGTGCAGCCTTCCCGGCGCGGACGGGCGGCGTCTCCGCGCCGCCGCTCGACAGCCTGAACCTGGGGCTGTCCGTGGACGACGATCGCCAGAACGTGCTGGAGAACCGGCGGCGGCTGTGCACCGCGATCGGCGTGCCGCAGGAGCGGCTGGTCGTGCCCGGCCAGGTGCACGGCACGACCCTGCGGTGGGTCGGCGAGGCCGAGGCGGGTCGCGGCGCGTTCGACAGCCCGTCGGTCATCCGCGAGCACGACGGGCTGCTGACCGCCGCGGTCGGCCTCGGCCTGGTCATCAGCTACGCCGACTGCGTGCCCA
>CAVOMB010000013.1:0-4201 GCA_963696935.1 uncultured Thermoleophilia bacterium
GTAGCCCTTGGTCGCGTATTGCTCGGCGAGGACCGCCGAGGCCCGGTCCGCCAGGCGCTGCACGGGGGCCTTCGCGGTGAGGGTCTCCTGCACGAGCGCGGTCACTTGCGCGAGGCGCGTCGAGTCCGGCGGGTGGGTCACGCGATAGACCAGGGCGTCGTCGGTGACGAGCGATCCGGCCAGCACGGCCGCGCCGACTTCCTTCTCCACCGGCGTGGACTGGCCCGTCAGCAGCGCCTCGTCGACCGCGGCGGACCCCTCCACGACCTCACCGTCCGCCGCGACTCGTTCTCCGGGACGCGAGAGCACGACGTCGCCGGCCCGGAGGTCCGCCGCCGGCACGTCGACCCAGTCTCCCGCCTGGCGCCGCGACGCGCGCTCGGGCTGCAGCGTGAGCAGCTGCCGCACGTCCTTGCGCGCCCGGGCACCGCCGACCACCTCGAGATACCGCCCGAGCAGGATGATCGCGATGATCATGCCGACGGAGTCGAAGTACGTCGGTCCCCCGCCCGCCACCGTCGTCCAGACGCTGTAGGCGTAGGCGCTGAGCGTGCCCAGCGCTACAAGGGTGTCCATGGTGGCGGTGCGCGCCAGCAGCGCCTGCCAGGCGCCGCGCAGGAACGAGAATGCCGCCGTAGAAGAGCACCGGCGTCGTGAGCGCCCAGACGGCGTACTCGAACGCCTCGACCTCCGTCGTGTCGAACTGCCCGCGCGAGTAGAGCGGGTACAGGCGCAGGATGTAGATGAGCATCACCTGCATGCCGAGCAGGACGGAGACCACGAGATGCAGCAGCATCCGCTCCTCCAGACGTTCGCGGACGCGTCCTCCCGATTCCGTGAGAAGGCGCGCGTCGTAACCCATCCGGCCGAGCACGCCCAGGACGTCAGCCGGGTCGGCCGCCGCGGGATCGAACTGCAGGCGCCCGCGCTCGGCCGCGTAGCTCACGTCCACGCTGAACACTCCGGGGCGCCGGCCGAGCGCGCGCTCCGCGGCCAGGGCGCAGCCCGAGCACCACATCCCGTCCAGTGAGAAGTAGGCGGTCTCGCCCCGGCCGAGAGCCACGTCCAAGGATCGACGGCGAGGCCGGGACGCGGGGACCACGTCGGCCAGCATGTCGTTCTCGGCGGCGACCTGATACACGCGCCGGCAGCCCTCGCAGCAGAAGCTCTTCTCGGCCCCGTCCACGACCGCGACGATAGGGGTCATCGGCAGAGGGAGACCGCAGAGGTCGCAGCCGGAGTCGAGCCTCACCACAGGACCAGCGCTCGCCAGTGCAGGTGCGGAGCCAGCCCGAGCCCGGCCGCGCCGCGCAACATGAGCTGGACGCCGACGACGATGATGAGCACGCCGGCGAGCGTCGTGAGCACGCCTCGCGTGCGCACGCCGAGCCGCGACGCGCCCAGCCCGAGAGCGATGAGCACGGGCATGGTCGCCGCCCCGAAGACGAGCATGGCGACCCCGCCGCGGACCGCGCTGCCGCCGGCCGCCGCGGCGAGCAGCGCGCTGTACACCAGCCCACACGGGAGAAGTCCGTTGAGCGCGCCGAGGGTGGCGATCCCGAGCGTGCCTCCGCGCTGCACTGCGCGGCTCATGGCCTTGGTCAGCACGTCGCCGCTCCACAGCGCGCGCCCGGCCCAGCCGGTCCGTGCCAGGAACGACACTCCGAGGACCACGACGACGGCGCCGAGCACGATACTGAGCACGCCGGCGACGGTGCCGAGGCTGCCACCGAGACTGATGAACGAGCCGGCGGCGCCCGCCGCGAGCCCGAGAAGGCCGTACACGGCGATGCGGCTCGCGTGGTACAGGAGGTGTGCCGGCGCCGGCAGACGGGACCCGTCGCGGCGCGCCGTGACGCCGAGCATGGTCACCAGCGGGCCGCACATGCCCATGCAGTGTCCGAAGCTGCCGACAAGGCCGGCCAGAGCCAGAGCGCCGAGTGACACGCCGGTGGGATCCACGCGCGAGGCCTACTGCGCGGAGAAGGTGAGCGGGATCGTCTGGGGCGAGCCCGCGCCGCCGATCTCCACGGTCAGCCGCCACTCTCCGGCCATCGAGAGCAGGGTGGTCGCCTCGTACACGCCGCCGCCGGCGGCGGTGACCCGCGGGCGGTTGGGAGCCATCGTCATGGCCGGCATGGAGAGGTCGAAGCTCACCGCCCGGTCCACGACGGGCTGCCCGCCGGCGTCGGAGAGCGTGACCGAAAGCTGGACCGGCTTCATGACCGGCGCCGGCTCGGGAGACAGGGCGAGCCGCGCCGTGACGCCGCCGGCGCCCTCGCCGACGACGGCCGGAGGAGCCGCGGCGCCTCCACACCCGGCGCAGACGATAGCGGCGGCGCAGAGCGCCGCCGCTATCGCACGCCGGGCGCCGGCCGGCGCCGCGTGGCGCCGGCCGGCGCCGCCGGCTCGCGGCGCGCGGCGCACCCCTAGACCCCGATCTGTCTGAAGACCTGGGACTCGGGAGACTTGGTGAGGTACCCCTCGCCCCACTCCTCGAGCATCGTCTGGGCGTTCAGCCCGGAGCCGAGGTGGCGCTGCAGGTCCCCCCAGCTCTCCCAGACGCTCTGGAAGATCACGCGCACGGGAGCGTCCCGGTCGAACGAGTGCATCTCGACCGCGCTGACTAGACCGGGCTGGCCCGGCAGCTCGAGGCGCACCGAGGCCGCCAGCGCCTCGATCTCCTCGCCCATGTCGAGCTGCCCCGCCTGCTCCTGGGTGAGCTCGATCTGCGTCTGGTAGATGTAGATGTGAAAAGGCACCTCGCCACCCCTAGTGCTTGTTCCAGTAGATGATCAGGTAGCTGAGCCACCAGATCGGCACGCCGATCAGGACGACCCACGCCAGGATGGGCAACCTGCCCTCGCCCTCCTCGACGTTCTTGTTGAACACGTCGATGACGCCTCCAGGACGGTGCTTCTCCTCGGTGACCTGGGGACCCTGCGGGGCCAGCTCCCCCTTCTCCGTCGGGGCCTTGCGGCGGCGTCCGGCGCGCGAGATCTCGAGCGCGGCGGCGATCGACCAGACGAGGAACACGCTGGTCGCGAAGATGATCCAGAACGTCAGCCAGTCGATGCGCAGCGGCGCCTCGCTCATGTGACCTCCCCTCCCTCTGCCTGCCGCCGCCCGGGCGCCTTGCGCGGCCACGGCTCCGGTTCACGGTCCTCGAGCATCGTCCGCTTGCTGGCCTCGACGTCGCGGAACTGGCCCCTGCGCCAGCCCCAGATGAAGAGCGCGACGCCGACGCCGACCATGAAGATCATCCAGCCTACGATGAGCCATACTCCGAGTGCCATATCTCGCCTCGCCTCCTCGTCCTCACCGGGTCTTGCCGGGCGCCAGCTTGCCGACGTAGTCCGTGATGTCCCGCAGGTCCGCCTCCGTCAGGGACTGCGACCCGCCGGAGACGTCGGTGGTCGTGACCTGAGACTGGTGCTCGAGCGCCGAGTAGCCGGGCATCATCGACTCGGGGACGCCGGCGGCGACCCGCCAGTAGATGTAGCCGGGCGCCATCCCCGCGGGGAACGCGGCCGGGGCGCCGCTCACGCCGCCGGCGGCGGCCGAGCCGTTGCCCTGGCCGTCTGCGCCGTGGCAGCCCGAGCAGAAGGTGTTGTACTGCTTCTTGCCGTTGGCGGGCGAGAGCGTGCCGCCCTCGTCCTGGAAGATGCCGTTGTCGTAGGTGACGTACTCGTAGGGCACCTGGCCGTCCCCGAGCACGCTGGACGTCACCGGACGGCCCTTCTGGAAGCCCTCGACGATGAACTTGACGAGGTCCCAGCGCTGGTCGATGGGCAGCCACTCACCCCAGGAGGGCATCGCCGAGTTCCGGATACCGAAGGTGAGGATGCTGTTCAGCGCCGACGGCGGGTCGAGGTCGGTGGCCTGGTCCTGCAGGTTGGCCGGCTTGGGAGCCAGATACAGCCCGTCGGGGCCCTTGCCGTCGCCCGCCTGCCCGTGGCACTGCGAGCACATGTTGGCGTAGAGGGCCTTGCCGCGCTCGAACGACGCCGTCTTCGGCATCACCTGCTGCTTGTAGAGCTCGGGGTACGTGAACGTCTTGCCCTCGGGGAGCTTGGGCAGACCGGGCTCGGTCTGCGTGAACATCGTCCGCAGGTAGTGGACGACCGTCCACAGCTCGTCCTCCGAGTACTGCAGCCCCCAGACGGGCATCGCGCTCCAGGGGACCCCGACCTCGAGCCGC
>CAVOMB010000014.1:0-9911 GCA_963696935.1 uncultured Thermoleophilia bacterium
TGTACGGGTCGACGTTGACGATCTGGTTCATCGCCGACCCGTCGATGATCACGCTGTCGGGCACGGCGCTCTCGAGCCCGCCCTCGGTCGCCGTGCCGCCCGTCCTCGGGATGACGTTGACGCCGTTCTCGTTCGCCCAGCTCAGGATGCCGGCCACTTGATCCGCGTTCTTCGGCAGCGCCACCGCTGCCGGCACAGGCATCGTGTGCACATCGAAGATGTTCTGAAGCTTGCGGAAGTTGTCGACGCTGCTCTCGACGAGCACGCGCTCGTCGGTGACGACCGCGTCCGGACCCACGACGCCGCGCAGGCCCTCCACGATGGCTTCTCTGCTCAGTGACATGTCGCGTTCCTTTGCGTCTCGGTGGGGCTGCTGGTCAGTGGAAGATCGAGAAGGACTGCTCGAGGATCGGGTCCGTCGCGTCGTGGATGACGCGGTACACACGCTCGTTCATGCACCGGTAGACCTCGTGGTTCTCCAGGTTCGGCGCGAAGGACTCGCGACTCTGCTTCATCGCGCCGGCGGCGGTCGGGAAGTCGGGGTACACGCCGGTCGCGACTGCGGCGCAGATGGCGGAGCCGAGGGCCGCGCCGCTGCTCCCCACGCTGCGCGAGGCGGGCACGCCGAACACGTCGGCGAAGATGTTCATGAAGAGCGGGCTGTTGGAGCCGCCGCCGGAGACGACGATCTCGCGCAGCTCGATGCCGAGCTCGGCGCACATGGCGTCGACGTTCTCCTTCATCGTCAGCGCGATCGCCTCGAGGATCGAGCGGTAGACGTGGGCCCGGGTGTGGCGCGCGTCGAAGCCGATGATCTCGCCCTTGCGGTAGGGCTTGTCCGTGGGGGCGAGCCAGTCCAGGACCGTCATGAGGCCGCAGCTCCCAGCGGGGACCAGCTCGGCCTCGCGCTCCAGGTACTCCTCGCGCGAGGTGTCCTGGGTGGCCGCCGCGGCGGCGAACTCGGGACCCAGCAGGTCGAGGAACCAGCTGAGTGTCCACATGCCGCGGCGCACGCCGCCGCTCTCGTACAGGTACGTGCCGGGGACACAGGCGAAGTTGGTCCAGAAGTCCACGGCGTCCTGGCGGTTCTCGTGGCCGTGCACCATGGAGGCGATGTACGTGCCCAGCGAGATGAGGGCGGTGCGCTCGTCGAGCGAGCCGGAGCCGAGCGCCTCCACCGCCTTGTCGTTCGCGGTGGTGACGACCGGCAGGCCCTCCGGGATGCCGGTCGCGGCCGCCGCGTCGGCCGTCACGTAGCCGGCGATATCGCCCGGCATCTGCAGCTCTACGAGCAGCTCCGGGCGCATGTTGAACTCGTCGAACAGCGCCGGATCCCACCGCCACGTGTCCGTGTCGATGGGCCACTGCAGGATGATGTTGTTGGCGGCGCTGTCGCGAAACTCGCCGGTGAACCGGTGAGTCATGTAGCCGGACGAGGTGGTCGCCCAGGCGAGCTCGGGGTCGTCCGGCAGCCACGGCTGGTACGCGCGCGTGTCCATCCAACTCATGACCGGCTCGAGCAGTGTGCCGTCGGCTTTGAGAAAGGTCTTGCAGCAGCGGATGGTGCACAGCCCGACGCCGACGATGTCCTCCGGGTCACCCGGGAACTGCGTCATCACCTCGCGGCTGGCCGCGACGATCGACTCCCAGAGGTCGTCGTCGGGATGGACCGCGTAGCCCGGCTGGGGGTGCTCCATGGGCAGGAGCGTGCGCTTGGCCTCGCACACGACGTCGCCCTTGAGATCGAAGATGACGACCTTGGTGCTCTGCGTGCCGTTGTCGATGCCGATCAGGTACTTGCCAGCCATCGTCCGGTTCCTTCCCGCTAGCGGACGAGGTAGCCGCCGTCGACGGTCAGGATGTGCCCGTTGACGTAGTCCGACGCCTTGCCGGCGAGGAACACGGTGGCACCCATGAGATCGGCCGTGTCGCCCCAGCGCGCCGCCGGGATGTGGTCGAGCACGCGCTGGTTGGTCACCGGGTCGCTGCGCGTCTGGGTGGTGATCTCGGTCGCGTAGTAGCCCGGGGCGATGCCGTTGACCTGGATGTCGTACTCGGCGAGCTCGTCGCAGTAGGCCTTGGTGAACCCGGCGAGACCGTGCTTGGTGGCCGCGTATGCGGACGACCAGCGGCCGCCGAGGAACGAGAACAGCGAGCAGATGTTGATGATCTTGCCGGAGCGCTGCGGGATCATGACCTTGGCCGCCTCGTACGCCATCTCGAAGGCGGCCGTGAGGTTCACGGCCACCGTGGCGTCCCACTGCTCGCGGCCGAAGTCCAGGACGGAGGCCATCGGGCAGATGCCGGCGCTGTTCACCAGGATGTCGAGCGAGCCGAGCCGGTCGATGCAGGCGGCGACGATCTCGGCCGGCGCGCCCGGCTTGGTGACATCCGCCTTCATGAACTCGTAGCGGCCGCTGCGTTCCTCCACGAGGGGGCCGGTGGTGCCGTCGTCGTCCATGATGCTGGGCACGAAGAGGTTGGCGCCGGCCGTCGCGAGCGCCACGGCAAAGGCCTGGCCGAGACCCGTGTTGCCGCCGGTGACGATGGCGTTCTTCCCCTTGAGGGAGAAGTAGTCCATCGTGAAGTCGCTGATCTCCGTCACGGGTCTCTCCTTTGGTGCCGTTCCGTCACTCTCGGGGCCGGAGTATTCGGCCGGATGTTCGTCAAGTCAAGCTGCCCGGAGAACATCCTGCCGCCGGGCAACCATCCTGCTGCATATCTGCTCGTCTCGCCTCGTCAGTCCCGGCTGCTTGGAAGACCGTGCGGGATGTCGCCACGTCGCGCTATGTGACCGCGTCGCGGGGGGTCATGCAGCACGGGGGTATGAGCCTTGGATGGTGCCATCGATGGCACCAACAAAGGTGCCAACGAAGGCTCCGACCCCCAAACGACATGCCTCCCCGCGACAGACGGCCTGCTTCCGGTGGTCACTGGTGGCCCTCCGGCTTCACTCCGGTTCCAACTCGTCGGGGAAGCCGGGGGCGCGCAGGTCCGTGCCCACGGCGTCCTCGAGCATCTTGACGACCATCGGTGACTGCGCGCCGCCGCCGTACATCGCCCGCGCCCGTGCGAACTGCTGCTCGGTGACGCTGGCCAGCTCGAGCGGCACGCCCCACTCGCGGCCCATCATGTGTGCGAAGTGCAGGTCCTTGCGGGCCAGGTCCATGGTGAAGTTGATGTTGTAGCTGCCGTTGAGGATCAGCTGGCCCTCGGTCTCGTGCACGAAGCTGTTGCCGGAGCTGGCCTTGATGATCTCCCAGGCCAGTCCGAGGTCGACGCCGCCCTTCTTGGCCAGCATGAGCGCCTCGCCGTCGGCCACCAGGTGGATGAAAGCGAGCATGTTGGTGATGACCTTGATCACCGACGCCTGACCGAGGTCGCCGACGTAGAAGACCCGGCCGCCCATGGCGTCGAAGACGTCGCGGTGGGCCTCGTAGACCGCCGGCCTGCCGCCGACGAGCACGGTGACCATCCCGGCGGCGGCGCGGTGCACGCCGCCGGTGACCGGCGACTCGAGCGTCTCGATGCCGCACTGGGCGCCCATTGCGGCCAGCCGCTGGATCTCGTGCGCGTCGTTGGTGCTCATCTCGATCCAGGTGCCACCGGCGGCGAGATGCGCGAGGACGCCGTCATCGCCGGTGATGACCGCGTTCACGGCTTCGGGCGAAGGCAGGCAGGTGATGACGGTGTCCGATGCCGCGGCCACCTCGGGGATCGAGTCGGCGCAGACGGCGCCGTCTCGCTCGAGGTCGATGGCGCACGTCTTGTCGATGTCGTACACGGTGAGCGGGAACCCCGCCTTGAGCAGGCTGCCGGCGAGGTGCCTGCCGAGGGCGCCGAGCCCGATGTAGCCGATCCGTTGCTTCATGGGTCCTCCTCGTCACCCGCGGCGGGCTTGCCGTACGGTGTCCTCGTCGACGCGGCACATCGCCGCGAGTGCGTCCAGCTGGCCGCCGTCGATGTATGCGGCCTTGGCGGCGTGCTCGGCAAGGGTGGTCTCGACGAGCTGCACAGGCGTGGGCGTACGCGTCGCCGCCCTCAGCGGCCCATTTCTCGTAGGAGAGCCGGTCGGACACGGCCGGCATGAAGTGCTCGCCGGCGCGGATGCGACGCGCCGTGTCCTTCTGGCCGAGGAACCCGCCGCCCGGGCCCGCGGCCTTGACCGCGGCCGCCCCCAAGGTGTCGTCGGAGACCTCGACGGGAGCGTTGAGCCGGCGCAGCATGCCGGCCATCTCGTTGTCGATGACCGACTGCGGCAGCGACATCGTGTTGTGCGAGTCGATGAGGCCCCATCCAGTCACGATGTCCGGGCCGGCCGCGCACACGGTCGCCGCCTTCATCGCCTTCTCGTACCCGGCCTGGATGCCGGCGTGCTTGGCGTCCGTTGAGAGGCCCGGGCACAGCACGGGCACGCCGATGTGGTGGCCGACTTCCGTAGCCATCGCGGCCATGAGCCCGCTCTCGAGGGAGCCGAGGGCGAAGGTGGTGCGCAGCATGTCGAGCACGCCGGACCCGAAGCAGAAGATAAGCCGCGCGCCGGGGGCCGCCACCTGCAGAGCGGTCGCGATGCCGAGGAACTCGGCGAGCCCCTGCACCACGGTGCCGGCGAGCGTGACCGGCGATGTGGCGCCGGCGATGGTCATCGAGTAGACCTCGATCGGAACGCCGATCCGCGCCAGTGCGGCGTGCACATCGAGGAGCCTGCCGTCGACCTGAAGTGGAGACGCGGCGGTGCAGACGGTCGAGATGCGCGGGCGGGCGCGGAAGCGCTCCAGGTCGCCCGCCAGTGTCTCGCACAGCCGTACGACCGCGTCGACTTCGGTCGGGCAGTCGACGAAGGTGACGTGCTTGCGCGTCTCCGTGAGCAGCGTGAAGTACTCGGTGAGCTCTCGCTGCTCGAGCGGGACGTCGGAGGCGCTCACCTGGGTCCACATGATGTCGAGGTTCGGCAGCTCGTCGAGCAGTGCCGTGCACTCGCGCACGTCCTGCAGCGTGCTCGCGCGACGCTCCCCGGTGCGGAAGTCGAGCGTCTTCGCCACGCAGCCGCTGGGCGAGAAGTGGAAGGGTTCGCCCTCGTCCAGCAGCACGTCATCCGTCTCGGTGAGGCCGGCCATCAGGATGCTGCGCGGGCACTGCGCGAGCGCCCACTCCACGAGCTCGCGCGGCAGGCGCGCGACGCCCTTCGTTTCGTCCACGCTCGCGCCACGTGCCGCGAGCTCGGGGAGGAGGGCCGAGCCGGCGAAGCGCATGCCCGTACCGGCGAGCAGCTCCAGCGCCTGGTCGACGATCCGGCCCTTCTCGTCCTCCGTCAGCCACGTCGTACGCGCTCTCATCGCCGCCATCTCCCGTTCTTGACATTGTGCTGTCGCTCAGGTGGACTTTACACTAATTGACCGGTTGATTAGTGCGCCACCTGCAGCTGGGGGGCGTTCGCGACGAGGGGGAGCGTATGACGAACGAGGCCCGGGTGCCGACCCGCATGGGCGACGGCACCTTCACGCGGCTGACGCGCAGCGAAGTCCGCGCCGATCTCATCGCGGGGTCGGAGATCGCGGCCAAACGCGCCAGGGTGCCGCTGCTGACCGACGACGAGATCGACCACCTGCTGGAGATCTACGCGTCGCCGCTGCGGTTCATCGGCGTCGACGTGGGCGAGGAGATCGTCCTCAGCTGCGACGGCACCGGCATGAAGACGCATGCGACGCGCATCCAAGACCTGCAGTCCTACGAGCAGTGGATGGGCGCCGACCTGCTGGAGCTCTGCGTCGGCGACTACTCGCTCAAGGTCGTGCGTACGATCCTGGCCTACGAGGCCCAGTACATGCACGACGCGCAGCTCTGCACCATCGCGCCGCTGCAGTACGGCGTCATGCCCAACCTGGGCCTGTACTCCAAGCCGGACGGCCCCTGCGACAACTGGAACGAGCTGCTGCCGCTCGGCAGGATCGCCGAGGCCCGGGCGGCCGCGGAAGAGGCCGTGGAGATGGCCGTGGTCGACATGGTCAAGCTGGCCGACTCGCAGTGGGAGGCCGGCGCGGACGCGATCGACTGGGACACGACGGGGGCCTCCGGCGACCCGGAGTTCCTCGCCGCGCTCCGCGCGACGAAGATCATCCGCGAGAAGTACCCGGACATGGGCGTGCAGCTCGGCATGGCCGGCGAGTTCGTGCTCGGCATGCACGGTGAGCTCGAGTGGGGCGGCAAGCGCCTCGCCGGCCTGTGGCCCAAGGACCAGCTGCTGCTGGCCCAGGAGGCCGGCGCGACGATGTTCGGGCCGGTGGTCAACATCAACACCGGCAAGTCGCTCGCCTGGAACATGGCGCGCGCGATCGCCCTCATCAAGCCGTGCATGGAGGTGGCGACGATCCCGGTCCACCCCAACGCCGGCATGGGCGTGGGCGGCGTGCCGATGTTCGTGCACCTGCCGTCGGACGCCGTGTGTCGCGCGGCCAAGTCGTTCGTCGAGTTGCTGCACGTGGACGGGTTGTAGGTGGGCTCGGGCGATCCCCACGGGATGCACAACGCCCACGCGCAAGCCGCGAGCATCGGCGGTATTCGGGCAGCCGGAGATCTGGTTGCCCGTATGCAGATGACTCGGGGCATGCGCCTCAAGGAAGCCAAGCAGTACGTCGCCGACAAGCTCGGCGTCACCCCGTTCGACCTGTCCGACCCGGTCGCGATGACCGACGTGCGCAACGAGCACGGCTTCGGCCGCGTGCACAGCTACGCGATCAGCCAGCCGTGGCAGGCCAACCAGATCGAGGCCAAGTTCAACATCGCCCGGGTGCTGGACGTGCCGATCAACAGCGTCGAGAAGTTCAAGGAACGCACGGCGGGAGGCTGACCATGATCAGGAACCCGCGCGCGGGAGCGCGCAAAAGCGGCGGCTTCAGGCTCGAGGTGTTCACCGACGACGAGCTCCGCGAGATCCACGGCGCGACGCTCGAAGTGCTGTCGCGCACGGGCGTCTTCGTCGAAGACGACGAGGCCCGGGAGATCTTCGCGGCGGCGGGCGCCGAGGTCGACCGCGAGACGAACATCGTGCGCCTGCCGGCGCACCTCGTGGAGGACGCGGTCCGCTCGGCGCCCAGCACCGTCGTCATGTGCGGCCGCGACCCGGCCCGGGACGTCGTCCTGGAGGACGGCCGGGTCGGGTTCACCAACTTCGGTGAGGGCATCCAGGTCGTGGACCCGTACACCGGCCAGCTGCACGAGAGCCTCAAGCAGGACGTGGCCGACTGCACGAAGATCATCGACGCGCTGCCCGAGATCGACGTGGTGGAGCGGCCGCTCGGCGCCCACGACGTGCCGCCGGACACGGCGGCGCTGCACAACGCCGAGGCGATCTTCAGCAACACGACGAAGCACGCCACCATCGGCCCGCTCTCGGGTTTCTGCGCCCGCAAGATGATCGACATGGCGGCGGCGATCGCGGGCGGGGCGGAGGCGCTGCGCCGCCGCCCCATCCTCAGCTTCCTCACCTGCCCGGTGAGCCCGCTGAAGCTGGTCAAGGACGCCTGCGAGATCATCATCACCGGCGCCCGCGCCGGCATCCCGGTCAACGTGCTCTCCATGGCGATGGCCGGCGGCTCCTCTCCCGTGTCGCTCGCCGGCACCCTCGTCACTCACAACGCCGAGGTGCTCAGCGGCATCACGCTGGCGCAGCTGACGCAGCGTGGCGCGCCGGTCATCTACGGCTCGTCCACCACGGCCATGGACCTGCGCTTCGCCAGCGCCTCGGTGGGCAGCCCCGAGTGCGGCATGATCGGCGCCGGCGTCGCCTGCCTCGCGCGCTTCTACCTGCTGCCCAGCTGGGTGGCCGGTGCGTAGGGCGACTCCAAAGTGGCGGACGCCCAATCCGGTCACGAGAAGACGATCACCAGCCTGCTGCCGGCGTTGGCAGGGGCCAACCTGATTTACGGGCTGGGGATGCTGGAGTCGGGCGTCACCATCGATTACGCGCAGCTGGTCATGGACGCGGAGTTCGCGCGCATGGTCAAGTTCTGCGTGCCGGGGATCCCGGTGACCGACGCGACCCTCTCGGTCGACGTCATCGGCGAGGTCGGGCCCTTCAAGGACTTCCTCTCGCACGAGGACACCTACGCGGGTATGCGCGGGCAGTCGTCGTCGAAGCTCATCGACCGGCGGGTCCGCGAGGAGTGGGCCGCCGCCGGCTCGTCCACGCTCTACGACCGTTCGCTCGCCGAGGCCCGGCGGATCCTCGAGACGCACCAGCCGGAGCCGCTGCCCGATAGTGTCGCGGCAGAACTTCGTTCGATTATTGAGGGCGCGGAGCGCGAACTCGGCGTGAAGTAGCCCGACCAACGGTGTAGTGTTCGGCGAGGCGGCCCCGGTGCAGCAGCCCGGCCGCCTCGCCGCCGTCCACATCGCTTCGGGAGTGACCATGGCAGACAGCAGCAAGGAGATCGGCGCCGGTCGCGTCAGTTTCCTCACCGGGGAGCAGAAGCAGCGCATCTACGACACGGCCCTCGGCATCCTCTCCGACATCGGCATGGTCGTGCTCCATGAGGAGGGCGAGCAGGTGATGCTCGACGGCGGGTGCACGAGGGACGCCGAGGGCATGATCCACGTGCCGGCGGCCCTCGTCGAGCAGGCCCGCGAGTCGGCGCCGGCGAGCTTCGCGGTGTACGACCGCGCCGGCGAGCCGGCCATGGACCTCGGCGGCCGGCGCTCCTACTTCGGCAACGGCTCCGACGTCATGCACCTGCACGACCTGGAGACCGGTGAGCGCCGCCTCGGCAAGATGGCGGACGTGGCCGAGGCGGCCCGCCTCTGTGACGCGCTGCCCGAGATCGACTTCGTCATGTCGGGCGCGTGGCCGGACGGCATGGACGCCGGCGAGGCCTACCCCAAGCAGTTCCGCGCCATGATCGCCGCGACCACCAAACCGTTGGTCATGACCGCCGGCGGGGTCGAGACGGTCGAACCCATGTGGCGCATGGCCTGCGAGGTCCGCGGCGGCGAGCAGGCGCTGCGCGACAAGCCATACTTCGTCATGTACAACCAGCCGGTCAGCCCGCTCAAGCACCCCTTCGAGACGGTCGACAAGCTGCTCTTCTGCGCCGACAGGGGCGTGCCGTCCACCTACTGCCCGTCGCCGGTCGCCGGCGGCACGGCGCCGATCACGACGCCCGGCCAGATCACACTCGGCATCGCCGAGGCGCTGTTCGGCCTTGTCATGCACCAGCTGCGCGCGCCGGGTGCGCCGTTCGTCATCGGCCAAGGCCCCAACACGCTCGACATGGCCACCTCGCAGTCGTCGTACAACTCCCCCGAGTTCATCCGCGCGTACGCGATGGAAGTCGAGATGGCCAAGTGGCTGGACATCCCCAACTGGGGGTTCAGCGGCCACACCGACGCACAGGTCGTGGACGCCCAGGCCGGCATGGAGGCCGACGAGATCACCAAGCTCTCCATGCAACTGGGCGCCAACCTCAACCACGACGTCGGCTACATGGACTTCGGGCTCTCCGGCTCGCTCGCCGAGGTCGTGCTGGTCGCCGAGTTCATCTCGCGGAACCGGCAGCTGCTCAAGGCCATCGAGGTGGACGACGAGGAGCTGGCCGTCGACGTGCTCAAGGCCGTCGGCCCGGGCGGCGACTACCTCGGCCAGCGCCACACGCGCAAGCACCTGCGCCAGAACCAGTGGCGCGCCAAGGTGCTCAACCGCGCCAGCCACGACCGCTGGCTCGAGGGCGGTGGGCTCGACGCGACCCAGAAGGCGACGCAGCGGGCGAAGGAACTGCTGCTGGCGCACTCGGTGGCGCCGCTGCCGGAGGGTCTGGCGGCGCGTCTCGACGCGGTGGTGCCGGCGACCTGACGCGCGGCCGAGGCCTTCGCCGCCGGCGCATCCGGCCGTAGACGGGAGCGGCCGTCGGCAATTGGTG
>CAVOMB010000015.1:0-9112 GCA_963696935.1 uncultured Thermoleophilia bacterium
CACGTCTCCGGATGACCGCACCAGTATTTCGGGCAGTTCGATCATGTGCGTATGTTCGGCCGCGATGTCCGGGACCGGATTGAGCACGCCGGATTCTCTCTGACCGAATTCACCGCGGAGGAACCCAGCGTCGCATGTTGCGGGCCACGGCTGCGGGAAAAGCTGTTTATCGCCGCCAAACCCGCGTGACTTCAGCTCGTTGCCTGAGGGGTCGTTTCGGGGTCCACGGGACGCCCGCAGTTGTTGGCAGTTTGCTGCGCGCGGCCCCGCCCAGCAACTGACGCTGTAATCTTGCGTGCATGAACCGCGTCCGCGCCCTTCAACGTACGGGGGAGATTTGGCTCGCGCTGCTCGGCGTGTGGGCGGTATTGGCTTTTTCGCAACCAGACGTCTGACCCCGGCGAGATTGGCGTCGTCGGCGGAATATTGCTGATCGCACTGGTTCTGCTGACGCACTCGCAGGTTGCTGTGCCCTGCAGCACACCGGCAACATGGGCGGCAGTGAGGGCCTCACGCTGGCCGCCTTCTACGTCGTCGCACTGCTCTACGGCGTGCTCATGACGCTGCCCATCGGCGGCGCCGACATGCCCGTCGTCATCAGCCTCTACAACGCCCTCACGGGCCTGGCGGTCGGCTTCGAGGGCTACGTGCTCGGCAACGGCGCCCTGATCATCGCCGGCATCGTCGTCGGCGCGGCCGGCACTCTGCTGACGCAGTTGATGGCCAGGGCCATGAACCGCTCCATCGGCAACGTCCTCTTCGCGGGGTTCGGCGCGGCCGGGGGCCAGGAACTGGCCGGCGTGGAAGGCACGATGAAGGAGTCGACCCCCGATGACGCCGCCGTCACCCTGGCCTTCGCGCAGAAGGTCATCATCGTCCCCGGCTACGGTATGGCCGTCGCGCAGGCCCAGCACAAGGTCTGGGAGCTGGCCAAGCTGCTCACCGACCGGGGCATCCAGGTCAAGTTCGCCATCCACCCGGTCGCCGGACGCATGCCCGGGCACATGAACGTGCTGCTCGCCGAGGCCGGCGTGCCCTACGACATGATCTACGACCTCGACGAGATCAACGGCGAGTTCCCGACCGCCGACGCCGTCATCGTCATCGGCGCCAACGACGTCGTGAACCCTGCCGCTCGCGAGAAGGGCAGCCCAATCTACGGTATGCCGATCCTGGACGTGGACAAGGCGCAGCAGGCGTTCGTCATCAAGCGCGGCCGCGGCGCCGGCTTCGCCGGCATCGAGAACGCGCTGTTCTACGCCGACAACACGCGCATGGTGTACGGCGATGCGCAAGACGTGGCCGGCAAGCTCATCGCCGGCGTCAAGAAGGTGTGATGTAGCGGGGCGGTCCGGCGAGCCGAGACGGGGTGTATGCATCCGGGGGTGTGAGCCCCGGATGGCACCGCCGATGGCACCTTCGATGGCGCCATGGATGGCGCCGTCGAAGGTGCCGACCCTCCGTGGCCTTACCCCCCGGTCCTCGGCCGGCGGGAGCCGCCTCCGGTGGTGCGGCCACCGGCAGCGCTCGAGCGGGGCTTCGGCCGCGCAGTAGAATGGGTGCGCAACCCGAGGCGGCGGAGGCGGCGGCGGTTCCCCGTGAGTGCGTTCCCGCAGTGCGACGAGTACGACGGCCTGGGGCTGGCCGAGCTGGTGCGCTCGGGAGAGGTGACGTCCGCCGAGCTCGTCGCGACGCTCAACGTCTACACGGAGAACGCGGCCGCCAGGAGGCTCTACGAGGCGGCCGGATTCGTCGTCAAGGCCGCGCCGGGCGGGCTCGACCGCCCACCCGCTCTCCATGACGCTCGCGCTTGCGCCCTGCTGAGCGGAGCGGGTTCGAGCATCACGCCTCAACCGGCCGGCCCGGCGGCGCGACCGCTTGTTCCGTGTAGTCCGTCGCGCGGACGTCCGCCACGCCGCTGAGGTCGCGCCGGTTGAAGAGCTCGTCGAAGTAGCGCCTCACGAGCACTTTGTTCGCGTCGTGGTCGCTCATCGCTCCTCCTCTCGCTCGCCGCGAGTGCGGCCGGGGCTTGCCGCGCTCTCTGCATGTACCCTGGCTCACCGGGGTGGCGTCAGCCTGCCGGATGGGTAGAGTCCGGCGCAGGATGATCCGCGACCGACGGGAGTCACGCACATGAGCGATCGCTGGGTGGTAGGGAACAAGGCCGGCCTGGAGGCGAAGCCGATGGCCGGCGAGGGCATCGAGGGCGTCGTCAAGCGCGTGCTGGTGTCACCCGAGGACGGGTGGGACGGGTGGGTGATGCGCCTGTTCGACGTGGAGCCGGGCGGGCACACGCCGAGGCACAGCCATGACTGGCCGCACATCAACTTCGTCGCGAGCGGCAGAGGCGTCCTCTTCCTGGACGGCGAGGAGCACTCGCTCGAGACCGGCTCGTACGCCTACGTGCCGTCCAACCACGAGCACCAGTTCCGGGCGGCGCCGGACGCGCCGCTCTCGTTCGTCTGCATCGTGCCGGAGGGCGGAGACTACTGAAGTCGTCCCAAGCCTTGAAAACACGCACGAGTGGGAATGGGATAGGTCGAGGCCGCGCGGAGGGCCGGCGCCGCGGCGCCGGCGGCCCGCGCGGCCATCGTGACGTCCGCGACAACGATACGCCCGGGCTCAGCCCACGAAAGGAGAGTGATGGCCGTGCCCTCTGATAGCCGGCTCGCGGAGCTCCACCGATTGGGTCAGAGCCCCTGGTTCGACTACATCAACCGCGCGCTGATCCAGCGAGGCGGGCTGAAGAGGATGGTCGACCGGGACGGACTCGGCGGTGTGACCAGCAACCCGGCGATCTTCCAGAAGGCCATCGGCGGAGGCGGGGAGTACGACGACGCCATCCTGACGATGGCCCGCCAAGGCCTGGAGGCGCCGGAGATCCTCGACAATCTCATCATCGAGGACGTGCGCGCGGCCTGCGACGTGCTCGCGCCTGTGTACCTGGCGAGCGGCGGCGAGGACGGCTTCGTCAGCATCGAGGTCTCACCAAACCTTGCGCGCGACACCAAGGCGTCCATCGCGGAGGCCCACCGCCTGTTCACGGAGGTCGACCGCCCCAACGTGTTCGTCAAGATCCCGGGCACGCGGGAGGGGGTCCCGGCCATCCTCCAGTGCCTCAAGGACGGCCTCAACATCAACATCACCCTGCTGTTCTCGCTGAGCCAGTACGAGGCCGTGGCCGACGCCTACATCGAGGCGCTCGAGGAGCGGCTGCAGAGCAACGAGACCATCCGCGCCGTCTCGTCCGTGGCCAGCTTCTTCGTCTCTCGCGTGGACACGCTCGTGGACCGCATGCTGGACGAGCGCGCGGAGGCCGCCGCCGACGAGGCGGAGCGGCGGCGCCTGCGGTCCCTCAAGGGTCGCGCCGGCGTGGCCAACGCCAAGATCGCCTACGAGCGGTTCCGCAGCTACCTGAACGGCCGCGAGTGGCAGCTCATCGCCGCCTCCGGAGCCAAGATCCAGCGGGTGCTGTGGGCCAGCACCGGGGTCAAGGACCCCGCTTATCCCGACACCATGTACGTGGACGAGCTCATCGGCGAGGATACCGTGTCCACGATGCCCGAGGAGACCTGGAAGGCGTTCAAGGACCACGGCGTGCCGGCGAAGACCATCGACCGCCACGTGGAGGACGCCCACCGGCTGCTGCGGGAGCTGAGCCAGATGGGCATCGACCTCGAGCGGGCCGGCGCCGCGCTGCAGGACCAGGGCATCGACCTGTTCGTCGAGGCGTTCGACGGGCTCACCGCGATCGTCGAAGAGAAGCGCGAGCGGCTGCTCGCCGAAGGGAGCTGACTGATGCGCGAGTGGTTGCTGCCGGCCTGGCTGGACGAAGCCGTGGCCAGGCGTCTGGAGTCTCTGGACGCCGACCAGTACGGCGAGCGGCTGTGGGAGGCCGACGCGACCCTGTGGAAGCCCGGGGACGAGGCGCACCAGACCGTGATCGGCAACGCCCTCGGCTGGCTCAGCGTCTATGAGGGCGTGCACGAGCAGGTCGAGGGGCTCACGGAGTTCGTCGACGAGCTGCGCGCCGAGGGCTTCCGCTCCGCGGTGCTGCTCGGCATGGGCGGCTCCAGCCTCGCGCCCGAGGTGATACGCGAGGTGCTCGGCGTGCGCGAGGGCTTCCTGGAGCTGCACATGCTGGACTCGACCGACCCCGCGGCGGTGCTCGCCGTGGAGGCCGCCGTGGACCTCGAGACGACGCTCTTCATCGTCTCGAGCAAGTCCGGCGGCACCACGGAGACGGCGAGCTTCCACGCCTACTTCTACGAGCGCCTCAAGGAGCTGGACGGAGACCACGCCGGGCACCACTTCGTCGCAGTCACCGACGAGGGCACGTCATTGCAGGAGGAGGCGCTCGCACAGGGGTTCCGCGCCATCTTCGTGAACCCCGGCGACATCGGCGGCCGGTACTCGGCGCTCAGCTTCTTCGGCATCGTCCCGGCCGCCCTGATGGGCGTCGACCTGGAGCGGCTGCTGGACGGCGTGCGCGACGTCGCCGTCGCCTGCGGCCCGGACGTGCTCGCCGGCGAGAACTCCGCCGTGCGCCTGGGGGCGCTGCTGGGCGAGGCGGCGCTCGCCGGCCGCGACAAGCTGACCATCGTCGCCGAGCCTCCGCTGCGGGCGCTCGGCGCCTGGATCGAGCAGCTCGTCGCCGAGAGCACCGGCAAGGAGGGCAGAGGCATCCTGCCGGTGGACTGTGAGCAGCTCGGGGATGCGGCCGTGTACGGCGAGGACCGCATCTTCGTCGAGGTCGGCCTCGGCAGCGTGGCCGCCAGCGGCCTGGCGCGACAGCTCATGGACCTCTCCGAGGCCGGGTACCCGGTCGCCGGCCACGAACTGCCCGACGAGTACGGGCTCGGCGGCGAGTTCCTGCGCTGGGAGATCGCGGTGGCTACGGCCGGGCGCGTACTGGGCATCGACCCCTTCGACCAGCCCAACGTGCAGGAGAGCAAGGACAACACCAAACGGCTGCTCGCCGGCTACATCGCCAGCGGCGAGCTGCTCGAGGACCTGCCGGAGGGGGAGGGCCGTCTGGCCTACTCCGTGCACGACGACGCCCTGCCGGCCGCGCTCAAGGAGTTCTTCGCCCAGGCGCGGCCCGGTGACTACGTGGCGCTCCAGGCCTACGTGCAGCCCGGCGAGGCCGTCTGGGACGACCTGCAGGCGCTTCGCCTCGGGGTCCGCGACCAGCTGAAGCTCGCCACGACCCTCGGCTACGGCCCCAGGTTCCTGCACTCGACCGGCCAGCTCCACAAGGGCGGGCCCAACACCGGTCTGTTCCTGCAACTGGTGGGGCACGACCCGGTGGATGTGGAGATCCCCGGTCAGCCGTACAGCTTCAGCGTGCTGAAGCGGGCGCAGGCGCGCGGTGACCTGGGCGCCCTGCGGGCGCACGGCTGCCGCGCGCTCCGCGTGTGCCTCGGCGACGACCCCGCCGCGGCGCTCAAGCGCCTCGGCGCGCTGCTCGCGGGAGCCCTTTCACAGTGCGAAGCCGGACCTGGCCCGGCATGAAGAGGAGGCAACGATGGACGTAGCGATGGTCGGGCTGGGCCGCATGGGCGGCAACATGGCGCGGCGGCTGCTGCTCGGCGGCCACCGCGTGGTGGTGTGGAACCGCACCTACGCGAAGGCCGAGGAGCTCGCCGCCGAGGGCGCCGAGCCGGTCAAGGAGCTCACCGATGTGGTCAAGGCGCTGCAGGCGCCACGGGCGATCTGGATCATGCTGCCCTACGGCGACGCCACGCAGGCGGCCATCGACGAGCTGACGCCGCTGCTCGACGAGGGCGACATCCTCATCGACGGCGGCAATTCGCCGTTCCAGCACGACATCGAGCGTGGCGCGCAACTCTCGGCCAGGGGCATCCGCTATCTCGACGCCGGCACCAGCGGCGGGGTGTGGGGGCTGGAGGCCGGGTACTGCCTCATGGTCGGCGGCGACAAGTCGGCGTTCGACGTCATCGAGCCGCTGCTCGGGACTCTCGCGCCCCCCGGCCACGGCTACCAGTACTGCGGCGGCCACGGTTCCGGGCACTTCGTCAAGATGGTCCACAACGGCATCGAGTACGGCATGATGCAGGCCTACGCCGAGGGGTTCGAGCTGCTCAACGCGACCGAGTGGGACCTTGACCTGGCCGCAGATCGCCGACCTGTGGAACCAGGGCAGCGTGGTGCGCAGCTGGCTGCTCGAACTCGCCGCGGACGCGTTCAAGAAGGACCCGGGCCTGGAGCACATCACCGGGTACGTCGAGGACACCGGCGAGGGCCGCTGGACGGTGGAGCAGGCCATAGCCCACTCCGTGCCCATGCCGGCCATCTCCGCGGCGCTCTTCACCCGCTTCCGCTCGCGCCAGGAGGACACCTTCAGCGGCAAGGTCCTGGCCGCGCTGCGCAACGAGTTCGGCGGCCACGCCGTCAAGGAGAAGGAGTGACGGTGGAGCACGAGCCCGGCGAGCACCTGACCTACGACGAGCCGGACTACAGCGACGACCGCGCCGTCAAGGTGACGGGGCGGGTCGAGCCGTCCGGGTCGGCCTCGCCGTTCGGCGGCGAGCGCGACCCGGACCCCTGCAGCCTGGTCATGTTCGGCGTCACGGGCGACCTGGCGCACCGCAAGCTCGTCCCGGCGCTCTACGACCTCGGCTGTCACGGGATCCTGCCGTTCGGCACCACGCTGGTCGGGTACGGCCGGCAGGAGATGACCGACGCCGAGTTCCGCGACCGCATGCAGCAGGCCATCGACGACTACTACGGTGTGGAGGTCGTCGACGGGGAGATGTGCGAGCGCATCCTGGCCAACCCGCGCTACGTTCAGGGCCAGTTCGACGACCCGGACGGCTACGAGCGGCTGGCTGCGGTGCTCGACGAGCTGGACGGCAAGGGCTCGCGCGGCAACCGCATGTACTACCTGGCCACGCCGCCCAGCCAGTTCGAGGTGATCGTGAAGAGCCTCGGCGCCGCGGGCCTGGCGCGGCGCGGCGCCTACGACTCGGCCCACGGGCAGGGCGACGTGCACGCCGGCTGGTCCCGCGTCGTCATCGAGAAGCCGTTCGGCCGCGACCTGCAGACGGCCCGCGAGTTGAACCACGTGATCGGCCAGGTGTTCGACGAGCGGCAGGTCTACCGCATCGACCACTACCTGGCCAAGGAGACGGTGCAGAACCTGCTGGTCCTGCGCTTCGCCAACGGCATCTTCGAGCCGGTCTGGAACCGGCGCTACGTGGACTTCGTGGAGATCACGGCCGCGGAGACGCTCGGCGTCGAGCACCGCGGCCCCTACTACGAGACGGCCGGCGCGCTGCGCGACATGATCACGCCGCACCTCATCCAGCTGTTCACGCTCGTCGCCATGGAACCGCCGGTCGCCTTCGACGCCGACGCCGTGCGCGACGAGAAGATGAAGGTGCTGCGCGCGGTACGGCCCATCCCCGCCCACGCCGTAGGCGACTGGGCGGTGCGCGCGCAGTACGTCAGCGGCGACGTGGAGGGCGAGCGCGTGCCCGGGTACCGCCACGAGGAGCGCGTGGCGCCGGACTCGTGGACGGAGACCTACGCCGCGCTCAAGCTGCACGTCGACAACTGGCGCTGGCAGGGTGTGCCGTTCTACCTGCGCACCGGCAAGCGTCTGGCGCGACGCGTCACCGAGATCGCCATCCATTACAAGCGTCCGCCCGTGTTGCTCTTCAAGGACGCAATGGCGGGCGGCGGGCTGCAGCCCAACGTCCTGGTCATGCGTGTGCAGCCGGACGAGGGCTTCTCGCTCAACATCGAGTCCAAACTGCCCGGCCACGACGTGGCGCTGCAGCCGGTGGCCATGGACTACCGCTATGGAACGACTCTGCACGAACTCCCCTTCAGCGCCTACGAGACGGTCCTCGTCGACGCCATGGAGGGCGATACGACCCTGTTCACGCGCGGCGACCAGGCCGAGGAGGCCTGGAGGATCGTCGGCCCCGTGCTCGACGCCTGGGCCACGAAGCCGTACCGTGAGATCTCGATCTACGAGGCCGGCAGCTGGGGGCCGGAGGCCGCGGACGCGCTCATCGCCCGCGACGGCCACTCCTGGCGCCGGCCCGAAAAGGGAGGCGACGAGCTGTGACTACCCGACGTAACGGAGGTATGGAGCGGGGCGCCGGAGGTGCGCCGCTCTGCATCGAGATCCTCAAGGACGGTGACCTATGAGCCTTGAGATCTTGAAGGACGGCGACGCGCTCGCGCTGCGCGTCGCCGACTTGTTCGCGCTCGCGGCGCAGGAATCGGCGGCGGCGCGTCCGCGGTTCGCCGTCGCGCTCAGCGGCGGCGAGACCCCCCGCAGTCTGTACAAGTTGCTGGCGCGCCAGCAGTTCAGTCAGAAGGTCCCCTGGCGGCGCACGCACCTCTACTGGGGTGACGAGCGCTGCGTGCCGCCCGACGACCCGCGCAGCAACTACGGTATGGCGCGCGACGCGTTCATCAAGCACGTGCCGATCGCGCCGGAGAACGTGCACCGCATGCGCGGCGAGGACCTGCCCGAGGAGGCGGCGCACGAGTACGACGCGGAGCTGCGCCGCCTGGCCGACCAGATGCGGCCGCGCGTGGACGTGCCTGTGTTCGACCTCGTCTTGCTGGGTCTCGGCAGCGACGGCCACACGGCTTCGCTGTTCCCTCACAGCGAGGCGCTCACCGTCGAGGAAGGGTTCTGCGTGCCGACCACGGCGCCCGACGGCTCTCCGCGGCTCACCGTGACGGCGCCGGTCATCAACGCCGCGCGCCGCGTGTGGTTCCTGGTGAGCGGCGCCGACAAGGCCGGCATGGTCGCCGAGGTCATCGAGGGCCTGCGCGTGCCGATGGCAGTGCCCGCGCAGGGCGTCGCGCCCGTGCACGGCTCGCTGCCTGGTTCCTGGACGAGGGCCGCGGCCTCGGAACTGGAGCCCGGAGGCCCGCGCCTGAGAGAAGAGGAGGCGCCCGATGGCGGACACCTACGAGATCCTGCAGCCGGACGGCACGGTGCGTGAGTTCACCGCTGCCCAGTTCGCGGAGTCCGGACGATGTCACCACGTACATCCTCGGCTGCCTCAGGCCCGGCCGTCAGGGGTTGCCGAGCAGCACGAACTGAACCAAGTAGGCTACATAA
>CAVOMB010000016.1:0-7969 GCA_963696935.1 uncultured Thermoleophilia bacterium
TTATGTCCTCTACTGGTTCGGTTGGTCTTGTTTCTGCGGCCTCGATGGTGACGAGGCGGCTCATCGACCTGCGCAGTTCGCCGACGCTTTTGCTCTGGCACGCGAGGCGGGCCTGCAATGCGTGCCGCATGCGGGCGAGCTCGCAGGTCCCGAGAGCGTCGCGGACGCTCTCGACGTTCTCCACGCCGACCGGATCATGCACGGCGTGCGAGCCGTCGAGGACCCGGAGTTGGTCGCACGTCTAGCGATGTGCGGCGTCTGTCTCGACATCTGCCCGACCAGCAATGTCATGCTCTCAGTCACGCCGAGTCTTGACAGGCACCCGTTGCCGCAACTCCTCGCGGCCGGAGTCACTTGCAGCGTCAACGCCGACGACCCGCTGCTCTTCGATACGAGCATTCTCCGTGAGTATCGGCTCTGCCGTGACGAACTCGGCCTCAACGACTCGCAACTCGCCGAGATCGCCCGTGCGTCGCTCACGGCCTCCGCGGCTCCTCATCGGCTGGTCGAATCCGCGCTGGCGGGAATCGATGCCTGGGTCGATGCGACGAGCGCAGGGACTGAAACGGATACGCCAGAGCAGCCCTGACCGCTCCGCGCACAATCCGAATCGTTTTCTCGCCCTTCTGCGGAAGAATGTTCACTTCTGCGCTTGACTGAGAGAACATCAGACTGAATACTCGGGTCCGACGGCCACGGAGGCGACTCCGCGGCGACCAACGGCTCCCGGAGGGGGAAGGCGTGGATGCTCTCGACCGTGAAGTCCTTCTGGCTCTTCAGGAGGACGGACGCATGTCCAACCTCACGCTTGCGCGCAAGTTCGGCCTCTCCCCGTCCGCCATGCTCGGCCGCGTCCGCCGGCTGGAGAAGAGCGGCGCCATCCGCGGCTACCGCGCCGTCATCGACCCAGCCGCCCTGGACATCACCGTCCGCGCACTGGTCGTCGCCCGCCTGCACGAGCACAGCGAGAAATCGATCCGGCAGTTCGAGCAGGCCATCAAGGAGGTGCCCGGCGTGCGCGCGTGCTACCACGTCACCGGGCAGTTCGACATGGTCGTGGAGCTCGCCCTGCGCGACCTCGACCACCTCGGCCAGCTCATCCGTGTGGACATCGCCCGCATCCCGGGCGTCCTGAACCTCGAGACCATGCTCGTCCTCGCCGAGTCCGTCGAGGACGGCGGCTGGCCGGCCCTCGAAGAAGAGTAATCCGCGGCACGACCCGCGATCGCGCACTCCAGGAGGTACACCCCATGGCCAAGAAGGGTCTCTTCGACCTGCACCAGATGAAGCGCGCCGGCGAGAAGATCGCCTGGCTCACCGCCTACGACTACCCGACGGCGACGTTCGAGGAAGCGGCCGGCATCGACATGATCCTCGTCGGCGACTCGCTCGGCATGTGCGTGTACGGCTACCCGGGCACGGTGCCGGTCACGATGGACCAGTGCATCGTGCACAGCGAAGCCGTGCGCCGCGGCGCGCCCGATACGTTCGTGGTCGGCGACATGCCGCTTGGCAGCTATCAGGCCAGCGACGAGGATGCGGTGACGAACGCCATCCGCTTTCTCAAGGAGGCCAACGTCGACGCCATCAAGCTCGAGGGCGGCGTCCGCACGGTGAGCCGCGTGAGGGCCATCCTCGACGCCGGCGTCGCCGTGTGCGGCCACATCGGCCTCACGCCGCAGAGCTCGGGCCAGCTCGGCGGCCACAAGGCGCAGGGCCGCACGCTCGAGTCCGCCAAGCTCGTGGTCGAGGACGCCCGGGCCCTCTACGAGGCGGGCGTCCAGCTCCTCCTCGTCGAGGCCGTGCCGCCGGAGGTCGCCGGCTTCATCCGCCGCGAGCTCCCCATCCCGGTGCTCGGCATCGGCGCCGGCGAGGACGTCGACGGCCAGCTGCTCATCGTCAGCGACGTGCTCGGCACGTTCCAAGCGTTCACGCCCAAGTTCGTCAAGAAGTACGCCGACATCGCCGGCATCTCCACCGCCGCGCTCACCGAGTATGTCAGCGACGTGCGCGGCGGCGCGTTCCCCGAGGAACAGCACTGCTACCGCATGCTCGAGGGAGAGCAGGACAAGTTCAGCGCATGGGCGGACGCAGCGAGCTGAGCGGCGGACGCGGGAGGGACGTGTGATGCATTCGCTCGCTGAAGATCTCACGCCGCGAGGCGGCTTCGTGCCGGCCGACCGGGTCGCGCGGCTCGGCACCGAGACGGTCTTCGCCGTCTCGGCCGAGGCGTCCGCGCTCGCCGCCCAGGGGCGGACGATCTACCCGTTCCACCTGGGCGACCTCAACATCCCCACCGCGGAGCCGATCGTCGCCGCGATGGACAGAGCCATCCGTGACGGCAAGACCACGTACTGCCCCAACGCCGGCATCGCACCGCTACGCGAGGCGCTGGCGGCCGACGTGGCCGCCGCCCGCGGCGTCACGTACACCGCCGACGACGTGTCCGTGCAGCCGGGCGGGAAGCCGGTCATCGGCAAGTGGCTCATGGCCGCCATGAACATGGGCGACGAGGTCCTGTATCCCAACCCCGGCTTCCCCATCTACAGCTCGTTCATCGAGTTCGTGGGCGGGGTCGCCGTGCCCTACGGGTACGTCGACGCCGGCGACCGCTACGCCATCGACATCGACGCCATCGAGCGGCGCATCACTCCACGCACGCGCCTGCTCATCCTCAACGACCTGCACAACCCCACGGCCGCCGAGTGCACGCCCGAGGAGCTCGACCGCATCGCCGAGATCGCGCTCAGGCACGACCTGCTCGTGCTCAGCGACGAGGCGTACTTCGACGTGCGTTTCCGGGGCGCGAGCGAGTCGATCGTCTCGCGCCCGGGCATGCAGGAGCGCACCGTCATCCTGTACACGTTCAGCAAGAAGTTCGCGATGACCGGCTGGCGCCTGGGCGCCGCGATCGGGCCGAAGGCGATCATCGACGTCATCACGCAGATGAACGTGAACATGGAGTCGTGCCCCAACCACTTCGCCCAGTACGGCGCGCTCGAGGCGCTCACCGGCGATCAGGCCGGGCCCCGCGAGATGATGGCCCGGCTCAAGGGCCGCCGCGACGCGGCGCTCCGTCTGCTCAACGACACGCCGGGTGTGCGCTGTCACACCCCGGAGAGCACGTTCTACCTGTACCCGGACGTCACGGACGCCGTCCGCCTGACCGGCTGCGCCGGCCACGAGGACTTCCGGCGTCTCCTCCTCGACCGCACCGGCGTCTCGTTCTGCACCCGTCAGCACTTCGGGAAGGCACTGCCGGGCGAGAACAGGTACCATCTCCGCCTGGCCTATTCAGGCGTCACCACAGCACAGATCGAAGAGGGCCTCGGCGCGTTCAAAGCCTTCCTCGAATCAACAGAGCCCGCAGGTTCCTGAGCCCCCCCGAAGGAGTCATCACCATGAAAGACCTGCCCGTCGTCGGTATCGAGAGCCGCCTCCAGATGCTCTCCGACGAGAAGTGCCAGAAGATCTACGACGCCGCGCTCACGATCATCGCCGAGATCGGCATGACGGTGCCGCACGCCGAGGCGCGCGAGATGCTGGTCAGCGGCGCTGGCGCCACGATCGAGGCCAACGACGTCGTCAAGATCCCACGAGACGCCGTCGCCGCGGCCCGCGACACCATCCCCGAGATGATCCACGTGTACGACCGCAACGGCGAGCTGGCCATGCAGCTGGGCGGCACCAACTCGTACTTCGGGACCGGCTCGGACCTCATGAGCATCTACGACTTCTGGACCGGCGAGCGCCGGCTCAGCGTGCTCGCCGACACCGCCCGCATGGCGCATCTGTGCGACGGCCTGCCCAACATCGACTTCATCATGTCGGCCGCCCACCCGCACGACGTCGAGGCCTACGCATCCTACCTCGAGTGCTTCCGCCAGATGGTGAGCAACACGACCAAGCCGATGGTCATGACCGCCGCCAGCGTGGAGGACCTCGAGGTCATGCAGAAGATCGCGGCCGCGTTCCGCGGCGGCGAGGACGAGCTGCGCCAGAAGCCGTACTTCATCCAGTACGGCGAGCCCGTCAGCCCGCTGCAGCACGCGCCCGAGGTGCTCGACAAGCTGCTCTTCTGCGCCGACAAGGGCATCCCGCTCATCTACTCCCCGGCTCCCATCGCCGGCGCCACGGCGCCGATGACCCAGGCCGGCCACATCGTGCAGGCCGTGGCCGAGTCGCTCTTCGGCGCCGTGCTCCACCAGCTGCGCGTGCCCGGCGCCCCGCTGCTCACCGGCATGGGCCCGGTCAAGCTCGACATGAACACGTTCCAGGCGCTCTACAACTCGGCCGAGTACTACACGACCATCCTCGGCATCACCGAGATGGCCAAGTGGCTGGACATCCCCAACTGGGGCTACGCCGGCACCAGCGACTCCCAGTGTGTGGACATCAACGCCGGCATCGACATCACCGAGCTCACGCTCATCTCGATGCAGGCCGGGTCCAACCTCAACCACGACATCGGTTACCTCGACTTCGGCCTCACCGGCGCCGGCGAGCTCGTGGTCATGGAGGATGAGGTCATCTCGATGAACCGCCGCGTGCTCGAAGGCATCGAGGTCAGCGACGAGACGCTGGGCCTGGACGTCATCGCCGACGCCGGCCACGGCGGCGACTTCCTCCGCGCCAAGCACACCAAGAAGTTCGTGCGCGGCCAGCAGTGGAGGCCTACGCTCCTCAACCGCGACACGCAGAAGAACTGGGAGGCCGCCGGTTCCAAGACGGCCACCGACAAGGCGCACGAGAAGCTGCTCGACATCATGGCCAACCACACGCCCGAGCCGCTCGCGGCCGAGTACAAGCAGGTCATGGACGAGCTCGTCGACGCGTACGTCGCGGCGGGCAAGTGACACAGTCGTCTGTGGGTCCGCAGCGGGGCGGCCTGCCGGCCGCCCCGCTGCGGACCTCCCCAGGCTCGTAGATCGCACGGGAGCTGCGTCGTGGAACTCGTCTACTTGAACAGGGCGGACGTCGAGGGTCTCGGCATGACCATGCGAGAGGTCATCGACGCCCTCGACGCCGGGTTCGCCGCCAAGGGCCGCGGCGAGACGGAGATGCCGCCCAAGCCCGGCATCCACACCCGCGCGGACTGCTTCATCCACGCCATGCCGGCCTACGTGCGCGAGCCCGAGGTGGCCGGCCTCAAGTGGGTCTCCGGCTACCCTCCCAACACGGCCAGGGGCCTGCCGTACATCACCGGTCTCCTCGTGCTGAACGACCCGGAGACCGGGGTGCCGCTCGCTGTCATGGACTGCTCCTGGATCACCGCCATGCGCACCGGCGCCAGTGCGGGGATCTCGGCCCGATACCTGGCCAAGGCTGACAGTGCGGTCGCCGCGTTCGTCGGCTGCGGCGTGCAGGCGCGCACCAGCCTCATGGCGCTGATCGAGGAGCTGCCGGCTCTTGCCGAGGTGCGCTGCTACGACCTGCTGCCGGCGGCCGCGGAGGCGTTCATCGCCGAGATGGCGGCGGCCTTCCCGGCGCCGCACTTCGTCACCTGCGACAGCGCCGCCGGCGCGGCAGGACCGGCCGACGTGGTGGTCACGGCGATCCCCATCGTCGTCGACCCTGCGCCAAATCTCGACGTCGGCGTGCTCCGGCCGGGCGCCCTCGCGGTCTCGCTCGACTACGACTCCGCCTGGACGAGCGCGGCCATGCGAGAGTGCGACAAGTTCTGCGCCGACGACGTGCCGCAACTGCTCGCCACGCGCGACCACGGCGTGTACTTCGGCGGCATCCCGGCGAGCATCCACGCCGACCTCGGCGACCTGGCCGCCGGTACGAAGCCGGGGCGCGAGCGGGACGACGAGCGCATCTTCTCGATGAACATGGGCATCGCCGTGGACGACATGGTCACCGCGCGCGTGCTCTACGAGCGCGCGCTCGAGCGCGGCGCCGGCGTCAGGCTCCCTCTGTGACCGGCCTGCCGGCGCAGTGCGCGCTCGACGAGCAGGGCTGCCGCTCGATCCACGAGGCAGCCCTGAAGCTCCTCAAGGAAGTCGGCTGCGCCGTCCTCGACTCCGAGGCCCGCGAGCTCTTCCGGGCGAGCGGCGCCCGTGTGGACGGGGAGCGCGTGCGCTTCGGCGAGAAGCTCGTCGAACAGGCGCGCGCCAGTGCCCCGGCCGCCTTCACGGTCGCCGGGCGCCGGCCGGAGCTGGACCTGCGCATCGCGCTCGACGCTCCTCCCGTGCTGGCCAGCGCCTCCGGGCCGCCGTTCGTCCTCGTGGATGGCGAGTACCGGCCCGGCACCCTGGACGACCTGCGCACCGCCATCATGCTGGCTCACCTGTCGCCCAACGTCCAGGTCGTCGCCTACGCGCTCGAGCCGACCGACGTGCCCGACGAGATCCGCCCGCGCGTGGTGGCGCACGCGCACGTCACCGGCACGGACAAGAGCGCGCGCTACACCGTCACCACGCCGGAAGAGCTTCGGGTGGCGCTCGACGTGCACGAGATCCTGTGGGGCGCGGACTGGCACGAGCGCCCGCGCGTCCTGACGGTGATCAACACGACCTCGCCCCTGCAGTTCTCCGCGGACGGGGCGAGCGGGCTGCTGCGCCTGGCGCGCCTCGGCCAGCCCGTGCTGGTCGCCGTCTGCGCCATGGGCGGCACGACGGCGCCCATCACGCTCGCGGGCCTGCTCGCCGTGCAGCACGCCGAGCTGCTCACCGGCCTGGTGCTCACACAGCTCGCGCGATCCGGCGCCCCGTTCATCTACGGCGGCACCTCTTCGCTCTCGTCCATGCAGACCGGCGCCCTGATGATGGGGGCGCCGGAGTACTGGACGCTCATGGAGGCCACGGTGCGGCTCGGCCACTGGCTGGGCGTCCCGGTGCGCGCCGGCGGCTCGATCACCGACGCGCACGTGCCGGACGCCCAGGCCGGGATCGAGTCGGCGCTGGCAGTGGAGACCGTCCTGCGCATGAACGCGCAGTACGTCCTCCACTCCGCCGGCATCCTCTCGTCGTTCAACTGCTACTCGCCCGAGAAGTTCGTCATCGACGACGAGGTGCTGACCGCGCTGCGCATCGCCAAGCGGCCGATCGTCATCGACGAGGACCAGCTGGCGCTGGACGTCGTAGCCGCAGCCGGTCCCGGCGGGACGGTGCTGGGCCATGGCCACACGCGGCGCCACGCGCGCGAGCAGCGCCGTGGGGGCATCATGAACCGGCTACCCTACGAGACCTGGCAGGCGCAGGGTGGGCGCGACCTCGCCGCGGCGGCGGCAGTGCGCGTCAACGAGCTTGTGGACTCCTACGAGCCGCCGGACGACCTGGACCCCGTGGTCCGGCGGCAGCTCGACAGCTACTGCCTCGGCTGACCGACCTCGAGAGACTCCAGCATCCGCGCGAGCACGCGATACGGGTTGGCGAGGTCCATGTCGGGATCCACGGCCACCTGGATCGCCAGGCCGTCGATGATGGCGCTGAGCAGCTGAGCGAGCCCCAGGAGCTCCGGGTCCCCGAGACCGGCCGCGCCATCCGGGACGCCCAGCCACTCCAGCTTCTTCGTCCAGTACCAGCGGAACAGCATGGCGAGCCGGGTGCGCAGCTCCTCGTCGCGCAGCACGTGGGGCAGGAGCTCGTAGAACACCTGGAAGTCCTCGGCCCAGGCGGCCATGCGCTGCATCTCCTCGACGAGCCGGGGAATGCGCTCGCCGGGAGCGACGTCCTTCATCCGGTGCAGCGAGTCGAGGTACTCGTCATGGATCACGGAGTCGAGCACGGTGGCGACGAGCCCGGCCTTGTTGTCGAAGTAGTAAGACACCATGGCCTTGTTCTCGCCGGCCCGCTCGCTCACGGTCTTGAGTGTGAGCGCTTCGAAGCCCTCCTCCGCGACAATCTCTTTGGCGGCGATCAGGAGGTTGCGGGCCGTCTCGGGAAGCGACGAGAGCGGGTCTTCGAACGTGAAGGAGAGATGGCCGGTGAGCCGAGCGTGGCCGTCACCGTCTGTGGACCACCCT
>CAVOMB010000017.1:0-35930 GCA_963696935.1 uncultured Thermoleophilia bacterium
GCATGGTTGTGAAGCGGAACCTCTTCGCCGCCCGCCGAGCGGGCTAGAGCAGGTCTCTTGAGACGAGCTCGCGGGAGAGCCGGTTCTGCCATCTGGCGCGACCTTCCGGGAGCAGGTGCCAGAGGTCGTAGAAGTTGTTGGACGGCAGACCGAGCACCCTCAGGAAGTCCAGGTAGGTGATGTCGTACTTGGTGGCGAGGTCCGAGCAGCCCTGCCGGTACGTGCCCAGCACGTCCTCCAGGTCGTCTCCGACGGCGGCCGCGTTGAGCGGCATCTCGAGCAGCACCGGCCGGATGCCGCGGTCGAGGCACGTTTGGATGAGGGTCTCGAGCTCGGCGAGCCTGTGCGGGTAGCGTTCGGTGAAGCTCTCGAGATGGTTGGTGCGCCACCTGGTCACCAACTGCCGCTTGGTGGCCAGCGACAGCGGTCTGCGGGCGTCGTAGTGATGCTGCCACCACACGCCCGGAAGCCTGGTCCGGACGGCGGTCCTGGACATACTCGAGGGGGAGTGGTCCATGTTGAACCGCGACATGCCGACCGTGATCAGGGCGACCCCGCGGCCCTTGGGCAGCATCGCGACGACGCGCGCGTCCTCGACGAAGGTCTGACAGCTCGAGGAGACCACCCAGGCGGCCGCGCGTCTGCCGAGCCGGGTGCTCAGGCCCTTGCTCCACCCGACCTCGTCACGGACCGACTCACGGGAGGCGGAGCCGCCGAGCAGGTACACCACATGCCTCGGCGGCCTGCGGTACCGCAGCCAGTTGACAACCTGGCGGACGTGGTCCCAGTCCCCGGCGCGGCCGCGGAAGCCGCGCCGCGAGGCCAGGGCGAAGTCGAGGGACCGAGACTCCGCCGCGCCCGCCAAGGCGGCTGCGTGGACGGTCGCGGCCGGCGGCGAGGCAGCGGCGGCGCGCGCCGGAGCCGCCGCGCCCGCGAGTGCCGCTGCGGCGACCACGAGGAGCAGCAAAGAAGCCGCGAGGGCGGGCCGGCGCACATGCCCGCGCCGCGCGGCCTGCTCGTGCGTCATCGGTCCTCCTCGCCTGCGTCTCCGCGCTTCCGCGGAAACGCGCCTCGCCGTTCCCGGCCGCCCCCGAGCCTGAGTCATCGTACGGGGGCGGCGCGAACGCGGTCAACCGCCGGGCGTCGGTCTCAGCCACCCGGCGTCGCTGTCAGGCGGCTGATGACGGAGACCGGTCCGAAGGCCGGGCTCCACCTCCCGTTCGAGAGCTTGACCTTCAGCATGAAGTCCGTCGAGCTCAGGCGGGTGTAAGAGAAGTCCCCGAAAGCGTCGCCGTCGACCATGTCGGTCCCAGTCCAGGGGCTCTTCGGCCAGCTGTAGCCGCTGAGGGTCGCGGGGGTCAAATACCCGGTCGCGGGGAAGTAGTCGTTGGCGGCCTTGTAGACGTCGAGATACCGCTGGAGCAGGAGCACGTTCTGCAACGAGGCGGTGTCGCGCTCGCCCTTCAGCCAGGAGGGAAGCGAGCCCTTGAAGATGTAGCTTCCCTTGGAGAAGTGCATGGTGAGCTTGTAGCTGGTCCTGCCGGCGCCGAGCACATAGGTGTAGGTGCCGCGGGCAGTTCCCGGACCCATCGTCTTGCCGGTCCACGGGTTGGCGGGCCACATCAGGGTCGCGTCGGGCAGGCCGCCGCCCTTCTTGACCATCGACTTGTCGGGGTAGACGAACCGGTGGGCCACGCCGTACTTGTCGATGTAGTTCTGGATCAGCAGGCCGCCGGCCTGCACCTGTTTGTCCACGAAGCTGATGTTGCCGGCCTCGGCGCGGGGCGCGGCCGCGGCGAGCAGCAGGGCGAGGACGGCGGCCGCGAGGACGAGCGCGATCAGGCGTCTTGTCATGAGGGTTCCTCCCATGAGGTCAGGACTCCGTTGTGCCGGAGTCGCGCCACGGTGGTGTGGGCGGCGGCAGCAGGCCGCCGGCGCGCACGTCGCCGGAGTGGAGATGGACGGTGAGTCTGAAGGCGGCTCCGGGTCCCGGTGCGTAAGTATAGTCGCCCGGGGCCGTCCCGGGCCGCATGGCGGCGCCGCTGACGGGGTCGACGGGCCAGTCGGAGTGGACGGCGCCGACGGCGGCGTCCGGCGCGAGCTCCGCCACCCGCGGCGGCTCGCCGCCGTGTCGCTGCGCCCACTCGACGACGTAGCCCGCGAGGACGTGAGCGCCTCGGCGCAGGATCCGGTCCTCGAGGCTCGTCAGCAGCATCTGCCACGGGCTGGTGGTGCGGTCCCCGCCGAGGACGTAGTCGTGCTTCAGCGCCCGGTGCAGGCTCAGCGTGTACGAGAGCCTGTCGGGCGCCACTGTGTAGGAGAAGGAGCCGGTGTCGTCGCGCTGGGCCATCATGGCGTGGTCCCAAGGGTTGCTGGGCCAGTACCGGCGCGCCGGCTCCATGCCCACGGCGCCGCCGGCCGCGACCTCCGCCGGCGCCGGGTAGAGGCCGTGGTGGGCGGCGGCGTAGTCCTCGATGTACTGGCGGATGAGGTTGATGCCCTCTTCGCTGCGGTGGTCGTAGGCGAGCATGATCTCACGTGGCATGCCGCCCGTCGCGACGACGGTGCCTCCGCCGCCGAGATAGCCGACCAGGCGGTAGTGGCGGCGGTCCCCCGTCGTCGCGTACCGATAGTGGCCGGGGCCGGCGCCGGGGCTCAGGGGCTCGCCCGTCCACGGGTCGGAGGGCCACCAGCTGCTCAGGCCGCTGCCGTTCCGTACCTCCCGGCGGGTCGGGTACTCGAAAAAGTGAGCGGCGCCATGGCGGTCGATGAGGCCGCGCAGCGCCATCACCGCCTGGCGCATGGCTTCGTCCTGGGTGGAGGCGCGGGCCGGCGCGGCGGCGCCCGCGCCCAGCCAGACGGCCGCGAGCAGCGTGACGCCGAGAATGAGTGTCGTGCGACGGATCATGCCGTCCAGCGGGGCCCCTTCCACCTCCTCAGCGTCGCCGTGGGTCCGAGACGGGTCAACCGGCCCGGGCGTTCGCCCGGGTGCGCCTCCTGCTACGATTCGCGCTGAGCGCCGCCGGGCCTGCCGCCCGGGCGCTCTCCACGGAAGGGGATGGTGGTGGAGACGAAGATTCCGACCCGCATGGGCGACGGCTTCATGGTCGAGATGACGCGCAGCGAGCTGCGCGCCGACATCGAGGCCGCGACACAGGAGGCGGCGCGCAAGGCCAAGTGCCCGGTCGCTCGGCGCCGACGAGCTCGACCACCTCCTGGACGTCTACGCCTCGCGCGCGGCGTTCACCGCCGTCGACATCGGCGACCAGGTCGTCCTCAGTTGCGACGGCGGCGGCAGCAAGATGACCGGCACCGACCTCCTCGACCTGCTCGAGAGCGAGCAGCGCCTGGGCCAGGACATCCTCGAGCTGTGGCACATCGAGTACAGCTACAAGGCGATCAAGACGATCCTGCCGTTCCAGCAGCAGGTGATGCAGAACGTGCAGCTCATGCTGCACGGCGCCGGTGCAGTACGGGGCGCAGCCCAACCTCGCCTTCTACAGCAAGCCCGACGGACCGGCGGACAACTGGTTCGAGCTGCTGCCGCACGGGCGACATCGCCGGCGCCCGCGCCGCCATCCGACGAGGCCATGGACCTCGCCACCAAGGACTTCGTCCACGTGGGCGAGGGCATGCTGGACGCCGGCGCCGACGGCATGGACTTCGACACCACCGGCGGCGCCGGCGACGCCGACTTCTTCAGCACGCTGCGCGCCGTGAAGCACCTGCGCGAGAAGTACCCGGACGCCGGCATCGAGGTCGGCATGGCCGGCGAGTTCGTGATCGGGGTGCACGGCGAGCTCGAGTGGGAGGGCCGCCGGCTCGCCGGCCTCTGGCCGAAGGAGCAGCTCAAGGTCTGCCAGGACGCCGGCGCCACCATCTTCGGGCCGGCGGTCAACATCCGCACCGGCAAGAGCTGCGCCTGGAACACCGCCTATTCCATCACCGTGACCAAGCCCGCGATGGAGGTGGCGCGGATCCCCGTGCATCCCAACGTCGGTGAGGGCGTCGGCGGCGTGCCGGTGAACGGCTACCCGCCCGAGGACGCGGCGTCCCGGGCGGCAAAGGCACACGTCGACATCCTCAAGTGCGACGGGTTGTAGGTGGGCTCGGGTGACTCCAGAGGCATGGACGTCACCCACGCGCTCGCCGCTGGCATGGGCGGGATGCGCACGGCCGGAGACCTGGTCGCGCGCATGCAGATGTCACGCGGGATGCGCCTGGAAGAGGCGAAGCGGTACGTGGCCGAGAGGCTCGGCTGCACGGTCCGCGACCTCAGCGACAGCTACGCGATGGAGCAGATACGCGGTGAGAAGGGCCTGGGGCGGATCCTCGACCACTCCAACCTGCATCCCGGTGAGCCCAACGCCATGACCGCCAAGTTCCGCATCGCCGAGCTGCTCGGCGTGCCGATCAACTCGGTGGAGCGCTTTCGGGAGCTGGCGGGACTGTAGGGAGCACATCGGCGGCGGCCGTCTCGCGCTCAGCGCGCGAGAGGAAGCGGGCGACGAGCGCGGCCGCGAGGCCGATGGGCGCCAGCAGGACCCCGACGAGGGTGGTGAGGTACATGCCCACGCCGGGGTCGAGGAAGCCGATGTGCGCGGCCGCGTCCTGCGCGACGAAGAACACGGCGACGCCGAGCAGCGTCGCCAGGGCGCCGAGCAGCCACGAGAAACGTCGGGGCGGGAGCAGGAGCATCACGACTCCGACCACCACGGTCGCGAGGGCGAGCAGCAGCGCCGGAGCCCCCCAGTGCGTGTCCAGCACCCCCCTGAGACCGGTCGCTCCGTGCACGCTGAAGTTGACGAAGCCCCGGCCGTCTTCGTTGGCCCAAGGCAGGAAGACCCCGGCGACCAGGACCACGCCGCAGACGATGGTGAGCACGGCGTCGCCGATCCAGTCGCGGCGGAGCAGGCGGGGCTGCCTGAACCCGTCGGAGAGCTTCATGCTCCCAGTATCGCCCATCACCTCCACGACGTGAACACCCGAGGAGCGCTCCAGTGCGCGTCGAACGCTGCCGATGAAACCAGAGCCGGCCACGCGCCGGCCGAGAGGGCCGCTCGTCGCGGCCGCAGCGAGCATGGAGGCAGGCAGGATGAGACGGACGATCGCACTTGTGCTCATCGCCGCGGTGGCGCTGCTCGCAGCCGCGGCGCTCCCCGGCTGCGGCTATCAGGACCAGTCGGTGGAGAACACCACCGGCAAGATCGATGTGGCCAAGGACGCGGCGGTGAAGACGCAGCTGATGATGATCAAGACCGGGGTCCAGGCGTACATCGCCTCGAACGGCTCTCTGCCGCCGGACGCGTCTCAGGCCACGCTGGGGAGCTTCGTCGCGCCGTGGCCGACCAACCCCTTCGACCAGGCGCCGATGAAGCCGGGGGACGGCGTGGGCGATTACGTCTACACGCCCGGCGCCGGCACGTCCTTCACGCTGGGCGTCCACCTCTCCGACGGCACCACGTACACGGCGCCGTGACCCGCGGGCGCGGCGCCTTACGCGCCTGCGCCGCGGTTTGAGGGCGGCCCCTCCCAGCTGCTACGCTGGAGGGACGAAAGGGGTCGCACGTGGAGGGATTCGTTCGAAGTGGGTGGCGAGGCCGGCTCACGCTGGTGCTGGTGGGCGCAGCCGTCCTGCTGGCCGTCTCGCTCCCCATCGCCCTCGGCAACGACGGCACACCCACCTGGAAGCTCAAGAGCTACGTCAGCCGTGGCGTGGACCGCAGCTTCAAGTGCGACGTCTACCAGGAGATGCCCAAGGTGCCGCGCGTCCTGGTGTTCGGCGGCTCCCGGAGCCTCCGTATGGACCCGGCGACCATCAAGAAGTACACGAAGCTCACCGCGTTCAACTTCGGCTTCCACAACGGCCGCCCGGAGGACGCGTGGGCGGTCACCGACTGGGTCCTCGACACCAATCCCACCAAGCCGCCGACCGTCATCTGGTGCATGCAGGCCACCAATCTCATGGACACGCCCATGAACCCCGGCCTCATCGTCGACGAGCGGCTCTCTCAGGCGTTCCCCAAGGCGCTCATCAAGGCCAAGTACGGCTGGGCGATGAAGCAGGGCAAGCACAACGTGCTCAACGGCCGCAAGTACGGGTACGACGGCATGCTGTGGTGGAACTCCTACGACACCAGGCGCGCCGCAGGTCAGACGCTGCAGCAGGCGCTCGACGGCTACCTCGACCCCCAGATGATGGCCGTCGCCGGCAACCACAAGGTGCCTCACCACACGCGTTCCATGGAGTACTTCGTGCGCACCATCCGGCTGCTCAACGCGTACCACATCAAGCCGGTCATCGTGATCATGCCGTATCAGCCGCGCGTGCTCTCCGCCTTCATGTCCGTGGGCTGGGGGGTCAAGGAGCGGTGGCTCGACGGCTACCTCGAGCGTCTTTCGGGCCACCTGAAGTTCAGGGTGCTCAACTGCCTGCACATCAGCACGTTCGGCGGATCGGCCGGCGGGTTCTACGACGGCGCCCACCTCGACATCCCCAACTCGCGGCGCCTGGTGCGGTACGTCATCAAGCACGCGCCGGGATGCTTCGTGCTGCCGAAGCCGCCGAAGCCGACGCCCAGCCCGTCGCCCAGCCCGTCGCCGAGCGAGAGCGCTTCGCCTCTGCAGCCCGTGACCGCCCCGCCGTACTCGCCGGTGCCGGAGAACACGGACATCCCGGCGAAGTACTTCGATTAGTCCTCAGCCGCCGATCATCCGCTTGACGTAGGTCGCCCGCTTGCTCGGGCGTCCCGTCTTCAACTCCACGTCGTCGGCGCTGCCCATGGCCGCCAGCGCCGCGTTCACGCCGATCCAGCGCAGCGGCTCGGGCTCCCACTGCTTGGACCGGTGGTTGACCCACGGCAGGCCCGTCAACTCGGTCTGCTGCCCCATGATCAGGTCGCGTAGTGTGCGTCCGGCGAGGTTCGTGGTCGACACGCCGTCGCCCACGTAGGCGCCGGCCCAGGCCATGCCGGACGCCCGGTCGAGGCCGACCGACGTGTACCAGTCGCGGGGCGCCGCGATCGCCCCGCCCCAGTGGTGGGTGACCTCGACGTCGCCGATGGAGGGGAAGAGCTCACCCAGCAGCGTGCGCAGGTGGTCGCGCACGGCGGGGTCGCGCTCGAACTGCTCGCTGAGGCGCGAGCCGAAGTGGTACGGCGCTCCGCGCCCGCCGATGGCGATGCGGCCGTCGTCGGTGCGCATCGCGTAGAAGATGAGGAAGCGGAAGTCGCCGAAGACCTCCCGGCCGGTCCACCCGACCTGGTCCCAGAACGCGTCGGACAGCGGCTCGGTGCCGATCATCAGCGAGTAGATCGGCACCAGTGTGCGCTCGAAGCCGGGCAGCTCGGGGGTGAACGCCTCCGTGGCCCGCACGACGACGTCGGCGCGCACGTCGCCGAGCGGCGTGGAGGCGACGTGCGGCTCGAGGCGCGTCACGGGGGTGTGCTCGTAGATGGACACCCCCAGCTTCTCGACGACGTCCGCGAGCCCGCGCGCGAGACGGGCGGGGTCGACGGCGGCGCCGTGCGGCGTGTAGCCGGCGCCGAGGCACCCGGCCACCTTGATGCGCTCGCGCATGTCCGCGGCGCCGAGCGCCCGGTAGTCCTCCTCGCCGAAGCCCCAGGAGCGCTCGTACTCGACCGCCTCGCGCAGGCGCACCAGCTGCACCGGCGTCAGTGCAAGGTCCAGTTGGCCGCCGAGGTGGAAGCGCGCGTCGACGCCCTCCTCCTGCACCACGCGCTGGATCTCGTACACGGTCTGGTGCAGGGCGCGCTGCTGGTCGACGACGGCCCGGCGCCCGTGCGTCTTCTCCGCGAGTTCGCGCGAGCCGGGGAACGTGGTGTGGCACCAGCCGCCGTTGCGGCCTGAGGCGCCGAAGCCGGCGATCTCGCGCTCGAGCACCACCACGCGCAGGTGCGGGTCGGCCTTCTTGAGGTAGTACGCCGTCCACAGGCCCGTGAACCCGGCGCCGACGATGACCACGTCGGCGTCCATGGGGCCGGTGAGTGAGGGACGGGGGTCGAGCTCGCCGGGGAAGCCGGCGAGCCACATGCTGCGGGCGCGGTAGTCGGTCATTGCAGGCTCCTTGGAGGGTGACCACATGCTATCAACGTCGTCGACGGAGGCGGGCCGCACGGGTTTGCCGTGGGGGACAAGGAGACCGAGAGCGACCGGACCGGGAGGTGAGTGCCTTGGATGTGAGCAGGTTCGAGGAGGCGTACAAGGGTACGCCGCCCTGGGACACCGGGCGGCCGCAAGGCGTGGCTGGCCGCGATCGAGCGCATGCCCGCCCCGCCGGAGTGACGTCGCTGCCGTCGCCCGGCGGCGCGGCCGTCTACGGGACGAGGACCAGCCGGCCGAGGGCCGGGCGCTCCATGATCAGGTGGTGGGCCCGTGGGGCCTCCGCGAGCGGGAGCTCGCGGCCGACCACGGGCCTCAGCGCGCCGCTCCGCAGTCCCGCGTCCACTGCGGCGCGCGCGGCCTCCACCTCTTCGGGCCGCGCATTGGGTGAGCGCATGCCGAGCACGGCGCCCTCGGCGTTCATCAGGTCGCGCGGGTCGACCTCCACCGCACCCCGGCTGCCGACCACCACCACGCGGCCCCGCTTCGCCAGCGCCTTCAGGTCGTGCCCGAGGTTCACGTTGGCGAGGAACTCGACGATGATGTCGAACCCGCCTGCGCCGGTGAGCCCGACGGCCGCCTCGAGGTGTGAGGGGTCCCGGTGGTCCACTACGCGGACGTCACCCTGGGCCGCGACGAGATCGCTGCCGGCCTCGCTGCCGGCCGTGCCGACCACCTTGAGGCCGGCGGCCAGGGCCAGCTGGACCGTGGCGATGCCGACGGCGCCGCTCGCGCCGTGGATCAGCACACGCTCGCCGGCACGCGGCTCGGCACGCTGCACGAGCGCCCTGAAGGCGGTGAAGTACGGCACGCCGACGGCTGCACCCTGAGCGTAGGAGAGGCCGTCCGGCAAGGCGCGGACGTCCTCCTTGCGGCACAGGGCGTACTCGGCGTACGTGCCGCTCAGCGAGTCGGTGACGTAGACACGCTCGCCAGTGTCGACGCGGACGCCGCCGGCGTCGCACCCGGGCGTGTAGGGGAGGGCGGGCAGGTCGATGTAGGCGCCCGCCCGCACGTAGGTCTCGAAGGGGTTGACGCCCGCGGCCTGGACGCGGACCAGCACCTCGCCCTCCACAGGCTCGGGCCGCGGCACCTCCTCCAGCACCAGGGCCTCGGGGTCGCCGAACTCGTGGACGCGGACGGTGCGCATGGGCTCAATCTCCTATCGGGCGCAGGGAGCCGGCGCAGCGCGCCAGCTCGTCCTTCGTGAGGTCACCGGCCACACTGACGGAGACGTCGTGGCCAGCGCCGGTGGTGACGTAGATGTGCGGCCAGTCCGGCAGGCCGAGCACCACGCTCGCGGTGGCGCCGCGCAGGCTGCCGGTGGTGAGGAGCACGCGCGTGGACTCGCTGAGAGCCACGGAGTTCTCGTCGAAGGGGTCGTCGGAGCCGGGTGGGTTGTCGCTGCGCCAGCGGCTGACGACGCAGAAGCGGTCGAACCCGCGGCGGTAGGTGAGCACCACCGTGAGCGACCCGATCTCTCCGGCCCTGACGGGGCGATACCGGCCGAGAAACGCGCCGTTGACGGCGCCGGTGACGCCGGTGAGCTCGTAGCCCTCGGGCGTCCACGACGGCCTGTACGGCGTGAAGGCCGTCGCGGCGCGGCCGCCCAGGGCCGCGGCCTGGGGCAGGGTCAGCCGGCGGAACCGCTCGCTCATCGGCAGCAGCTTGTCCTGCACCTTGACGGCGAGGGTGAAACGGCTGCGCGGCACCGCGCCGCCGACGTGGACGTTCTCGATGCGCGTGCCGCTGACCTCGCCGTCGCTCGTCCAGTGTTCGACGGCCAGCGGGTAGCCCGACTGCGCGTCGACCACGACGCGCGCGGTGCCGTCGCTGCCGCCGCCGGCCAGCGGCTCCGGCACGGTGATGGACCACGCGGTTCGGCCCTCCCATGTGACGGGCGTGACCGGCACGTCGGGGTCGAGCTCGGCGATCACCGCGCGGGCGTAGGCGGCGACGCTGCGGTCGAGCACCTGGGTGGAGCCCATCCAGGGGTTGAAGAACGGGCCTGGGTCGGGCAGGTCGCGAGCGACCTCGGAGTACAGCGCCTTGCCGTCGCGGAACACGTAGCGGCGGGCGATGCGCTTCTCGGCGTCGTAGGTGTAGGCGACGTCCTCGCTGGACTGCACGATGCGGTAGTCGCCGCGGGACGTGTACGTGAAGGAGCCGATGCGGTGGGCGTAGGGGCGGCCGCGTGCGGAGCCGTACTCGACGACATCGCCGCTGATGCTGCCCAGGTTGGTGAGCGCCGTCTGGACGCGGGCCAGCACCGTGTCGGCGGTCGCCGGCGGCGGCGTGGAGCGCTGGATGCCGGGCACGCCGGCCCAGCTGAGGGCGACTGCCGCGACGACGGCTGCGGCCGCGGCGCCGACGGCGGCGAAGCGGATGCCGAGGCGGCGTGGCGGGGCCGGAGGAGGCACGCGCCGCGACCGGAAGCGCGCCGGCGGCGCCGGCGGCAGGCCGCCTGAGCCGGCGTGGTCGCGCATGCGCTCGCGGATGCGCTCGAAGTGGTCCGGCGCGTGCGTCGGCATAGGAGACTCGCGCAACTCGCGGCCCAGCTGGTCGTCCCAGGTGTCGAGCCCGACGGTGTGCCGCCGGCTGCGGAGCGGTGCACCGGCGGCGCCCCACTCGAAGACGTGGCTGCGCCGGTCTTTCACGACGTCTGCTCCCGGACGTAGGCCGGCCGCGTGAGCAGCCGCCGCAGCCGCATGCGGGCGGCGGCCAGGCGCGACGAGACGGTGCCCTCGGGCACGCCGACGATCTCCGCGGCCGCGCGGTAGTCGTAGCCGTACTGGTGGACGAGTACGATGAGGACGCGCTGCTCCACCGGCAGGCGGTCGAGCGCGTCCTCCAGATCGGCCCAGCGGGTGACGATGTCGCAGGGGTCGTCGTCGCAGGCGGCGTCGGCGAGCGCGTCCCCGCCGCTCAGCACCTGAAAGCGGCGCTCGCGGCGGAGGTAGTCGAGGCACGTGGTGTAGGTGATGCGGTAGAGCCACGTGCCGACCTCGCTGTCTCCGCGGAACCCGCGTAGCGACTGGTAGGCCTTGATCGAGGCGTCCTGGAGCGCGTCGTCCATGAGCCCGGGGTCGCGGAGGATGCGGAACGCGAGGGCGCGCAGGCGGCTGTCGTAGTGCTTGAGCATGCGCACGAACGCCTCAGAGTCGCCGCGCTGCGCGGCGCGGACGGTCTGCTGGTCGATCTCGCGTTCTGCAGGGTCGTATGTCACTCGCACACATCCCGCCCCTCCGCCTTCGGGCTGTGGGGCTCTCGTGGGCTTAGACGCGCGCGCCGCGGCGATACGTCGCCGGAGGCGTTGCGCTCCCTGCGGCGATTGTATCGCCCGGAAGGAGGGGCCGCCCGCCGGGAGGGCGGGCGGCCCCGTCAGATCGCGATCGGGGTGTGCCGATCAGCTCACGGCACCGTGTAGGTGAGGCCGCTGCTGAGGTAGCCGGTGAGCCTGTATCCCTGCCCGCCGCTCAGTTGCTCGTACACGTAGCTGCCGGGCGAGGTGCCGGGCGCCATGGGCCGGCCGGTGAACGGGTTGGCCGGCCACGGGCTCACGTACTGGGAGAGGCCGCCGCCGTCCACCACGTCCTGCGGCGGCGGGTAGAGGTTGTTGTTGTCGGCGGCCCAAGCCACGATGCCGACCTGGATCTTGGCGATGTTGTCCTGCGTCAGCTGGTCGGAACCCGGTGACGGAGAGGTCGACGGGCTCGGGCTGGTGGTGGTCGTCGGCGACGGTGACACGCTCGGCGACGGCGACGGGCTGTACGGACTGGAGCTCGGGGTCGCCGAGGCGGGCAGGAGCACGTCCACGCGGTCGTACACGATCGGTTTGAGCGACAGGCTTCCGGCCTTGAACTGGAGCGTCAGGGTGTCGGTGTTGGCGTCGTGTGTCAAGGTCCCCTGGACAGTGCCGGTCACGTCGGTGAGCCCGATGGCGGAGGCCTTGATCGCGACGTCGAACTGGTCGCCGTTCAGCGTGGCCGGTGTCGACCCGGCCTCCTGGAGCTGAGAGTCGTACTCGGTCACCTTGAGCTGGTCGCCGTCCTGTTTGATGACCAGGCCGCCGCCCGAGCCGTCCTGCGGCGCCCAGTTGCCCACGAACGCCTCGCCGGCGGTCGTGGAGGTGCCGCTTGGCCGAAGGTAGAGGAACCAGATGGTGGCCGCGGCGGCGAGGATGGCCAGGATCACGACAAGCCAGACCCACCACGGTACGCCGCCGCCTCCGCTCGAGGGCTGGCGGCCGTGGAACTTGACCAGGGTCGGCTGGGTGGGGGGCGGCGGGGACGAGGTCCCTCCCGCCGCCGGCATCACACGTGTGGCCTCCGTCTCGCCGCCGGGCATCACGCGCGTGGCCTCGTCGTCGGACGGCGGCATCACGCTCGTCGCGTCGTCAGGCGGAGTCACCCGGGTCAGCTCTTCGTCGTCTTCGGGCAACCTGCCCGTTGTCTCGTCGTCCATGCTCGCCCTCCGGGGCCGGGTGACGTCTGCTGTGGTCCTGACTGCGTTTGTACTACTTTGCCCAAGAGGCGCGGTTCCCTGTCCTGAAGTTCACGCGGCCGGGCGCGGGGTCACGCCGTCTCCTGCTCCAGGGCTGTCCAGAGATCGAAGAACGTCGGACAGGTCTTGGCCACGCAGGCCGGGTCCTCGACGACGATCCCGGGCGCCCGCAGCCCGAGCACCGAGAACGCCATGGCGATGCGGTGGTCGCCGTGCGGGTCGACGCGCTCGCCGCGCGGCGTGGCGGGGAAGACGCGCAGCCAGTCGGGGCCGGACTCCGTGGTCACACCGGTCCGGCCCAGGTTCTCCTCCATCGCGGCGATACGGTCCGACTCCTTGAGCCGCACGTTGCCGATGCCGGTGATGGTGACGGGCGAGGTGGCGAGTGGGGCTATCGCCGCCAGCGTCATGAAGGTGTCCGAGATGTCGCTCATGTCGACGGTCAGGCCGGCCAGCGCAGCCGGGCCGGTGACGGCCACGCCGTCGGGCTCGTCGGCGACGGCGCAGCCCATGCACTCGAGCACGTCGAGGAACGCGACGTCGCCCTGCAGGGCGCCCTCCCGGTGCAGGCCGAGCACCTTGACGCGGCCGCCGGTCGCGGCCGCGGCGGCGAAGAAGTACGAGGCGCTGGAGGCATCCGGCTCCACGTCGTACTCGCGGGCGGCGTACGCGCCGCGAGTGACCAGAAACCGGTCGCCGGCGTCCGCGCGGGGGGTGGCGCCGAAGCTCTCCATCATACGCAAGGTCATCTCGACGTAGGGCCGCGAGACGAGGCGGCCGTCCACATGCAGGTCCAGCGGCCCGCGAGCGAGCGGCGCCGCCATGAGCAGCGCGGAGACGAACTGGCTGGAGGTGTCGCCGGGCAGACGCAGGCTGCCCCCGGCGAGCCCGCCGGCGCGGAGCGTGAGCGGCAGCGCGCCGGCGTCCGGCGGCTCCGTGCGCGCGCCCTGCGCGCGCAGCGCCTGGAGCAGCAGCCCGAGTGGACGGCGCCGCAGTTGCGGCGCCGCGTCGAACCGGTACGTGCCGCGGCCCGCGGCGGCCGCCGCCAGCAGGAACCGGGCGGCCGTCCCGGCCTCGCCGCAGAAAACGTCGGCCTCGGCTGCGGGGAACGGGCCGCCGGCACCGTCCACGACGACCTCGCCGGCTCGTCTCTCGACGGCTACGCCGAGGCTGCGCAGGCCGGCGGCGAATGCGTCCGTGTCGCCGGCCTCGAGCGCCCCGCGCAGCACCGAACGGCCGGACGCGAGCCCGGCCAGCAGCAGCGCGCGATTGGTCACGCTCTTGGAGCCCGGCACGCGCACGACCGCGTCCAGGCCCGGTCTCGCCGGACGGATTGCGCGCGTGTTGTCGGGGCAGGACGTCATGGCCCCGGATGATATCGCAGCCGTGCCGCTGCCTCTGGAGCGCAGGAATGATGGGTCGTCTACGGTAGCGGTTGGTTGCGAAACATCCGTCCGGCCTCTCCGTACAATGTAGGATGATGGTCGGACCACGGAGAGTGCATGTCGAGAGACCCAAGGGGGGGAATCTTGGGGAATCTTCGAGTCTTGTCGGGCAAGTCCGGGGCGGAGGGGGCACCTCTTCTTTTGGCGCTTCACATGCTGGATTCGGGCATGGAGGCGCGGGCGCTGCTGCAGGCGCCGCAGGCGCAGGGTTGCCGCCACGTCGACATTCACCTAGTGCGTCCAGATCCCTTGCAATTTGGCTGTTTCGTGCCGACTCCCCCCTCGATTCGAGCCGGGGCGGCCTTCACTCGCCAAGTCCTGGGGCGGCACCTCGATGTCTGAGTCAATAGCGAGTCGCGCTCTTGGCGTGCTCTGGGCCAAGTCCGACGCTGACGGGGTGCCAAACCTGCTGATACAGCATCTCTTGGACACGGCCGCAGTGGCTGAGTTGATCTGGGACGGCTTCCTGGCGCCGACGGTGAGGTCCCGGATTGACACCGTCTGTGGCGGGCGGGGGAGAGACCTGTTTGCACTTCTGTGCGGGCTTCACGACGTAGGCAAGGCGTCTCCCGCGTTCCAGTCCAAGGCGCCCGAGCTGGCGGTTCGGGTCATGGACGTGGGCCTGACGTGGCGCACTCTGGATCGCCGATCCGAGCAATGGCACCATTCGCTTGCTGGTGCGGTCGTCTTGAGGCGAGCGCTTTCGGACGCGGGCTGGGACCGCGCAGCGGTGAACTGGACGTGGCCGCTCATCGCCGGCCACCACGGCCGCATACCGAGTGCGGGCGTGCTTCTTCAGGTGCCTGGACGAGGAAATGCACAAGGCACTGGGCTCTGGGAGGCTGCGCAAGACGAGGTGGTCGCGGGTGTTGTTCGGGCCCTTGGCCTGGAACTGGCCAGCGTCTCCCCGGCGCGTACGCCACGCAGAGCCGAACAGTTCACGCTGGTGGGCGCGATGATCATGGCCGACTGGATCGCCAGCGACGAGCGCCATTTCCCTGGAGTCGACGTATTCTGTGACGTCTCGATGCAGGGTGCGCGCGAGCGAGCGGCGGCAGCGTGGCAGCGCCTTCAGCTGCGCGGCGGATGGTCGTCTGGCCTGCTTGGTCCGGAGACCGATCTGCTATCTGCAAGGTTCAAGATCCACGCGCGGCCGTCGCAGGTCGACACGGTCGCACTTGCGGAAGAGATGGCGGCGCCTGGCTTGCTGATTGTGGAGGCGCCGATGGGCGAGGGCAAGACTGAGAGTGCTCTCGCGGCGGTCGAGGTCTTGGCGCGTCGTTTCGGCGCCGATGGCTTGTTCGTCGGCATGCCCACGCAGGCGACCAGCGATCCGATGTTCAGCAAGGTACGCAAGTGGGCCGGAGCGATTGAGCCCGGACTCCCTGTCGGACTGCTTCACGGTAAGCGCCGCTTCAACCGCGAGTGGCATGAGCTTCAGCAGGACGTTGAATTCGATGATGCAGACGAGTACGGCTGCGAGGACACCTACGGGCTGGCCTCCGGGAAGAGCACTGCCGGAACCGGCGAGGTTCCGGCAGAGTGGTTTCTGGGGCGCAAGCGAGGGCTTCTCACTCCGCTCACTGTCGGGACCGTTGACCAACTCCTTCATGCCGCGACTCGTACCAGGCATGTCATGCTCCGATACGCTGGTCTGGCTGGCAGCGTCGTTGTTCTGGACGAGGTCCACGCCTACGACGTGTACATGTCGCAGTTTCTCTTTGAAGCTCTTCGCTGGTTGGCGGACGCCGGTGTGCCGGTCATCGTGTTGTCGGCGACACTGCCACCCCAGATGCGGCGCGATGTCGTGCGCGCCTATCTCCAGGGGGCGCTGGCGAAACGCGACATCGACCTGGGGGATCTTCCGTCTGCCGGAGGATACCCGAACACCTTGTCGGTCTGTGTCGCTGGCGACGAGCCATGTTTCGAGCAACGGTCGAGCGAATCTTGGCGCGCGTCGCTGCGTGTGCAGGTGGAGGTTCTCGAGGAGCCTTCAGAAGGAGCCCCAGAGCCCGTTGTCGCACTCGTGACACAGGCCTTGTGCGAGGGCGGAATCGCGCTCGTCGTTCGCAATACGGTGGCTCAAGCTCAACAGACCTACGCCGCCCTCCGGAGGGTCTTCGGTGCAGATGTGGTGCTGCTCCATGCCCGGCTCACTTCTGGAGAGCGCGCAGACCGAACTGAGCGAGTACTCGCTGCGCTGGGACCGTCCGGGGGTCACCCGCGACCTGCTCGCCTCGTCGTGGTGGCAACGCAGCTCGCCGAGCAATCCTTCGATATCGATGCCGACCTCCTGGTGACGGACTTGGCGCCGATCGATCTGCTCTTGCAGCGGGTCGGGCGGCTGCACAGGCACCAACGCCCCGAGACAGATCGACCGGCTCGAGTGCGATCACCGAGGCTGGTGGTGACCGGCGTGACCAGCCTGACGGCCGATTTGCCTTCCTTCCCCAGGGGAAGCTCCTACGTCTACGGCGACTACCTTCTGTTTCGCGCAGCGGGTCTGGTGCGTACGGCCACCACGGACGGCGGATGGTCCATTCCGGATGATGTTCCGCATCTCGTCGATCGTGGCTATGGAGACGAGCAAGTGGGGCCTGCCGCGTGGGGCGCTGCGATGGAGGCAGCGCGCGGAGAGTGGGACCGTAAGCAGGCCAATCGACGGGCAAGTGCAGAGCCGTTTCTACTGTCCGGACCCGACTACCTTGGCACGCCCACGCTGGCTGGTTTGCATGAACGCTCTGTTGCTGACCTGGGTGACGACGACAAGGTGGCTGCGGTCGTCCGCGATGGCGACATGTCTGTCGAGGTTGTTCTGGTCCGCGGGAGCGAGCGAGGGTACCAAACCCTGGGCGGTCGGTCTCTGGGCGTGCACGGTGAGGCCGTCAGCGATGAAGCGGTTCTCGATGAGGTCGTGCAGGCGACGGTGCGACTTCCGGCCAGTCGTGAGCTGACTGAGGCCGCCATTGCCGAGCTGCGTCCGTTGCCCGGCTGGCGCGTTGACGATCCGTGGTTGCGCCACGCCCGTGCCCTGATCCTTGATGACGACATGTCTGCTGGACTCGGAGGAAGGCGGCTCACCTACGACGCTGAGCTAGGGCTCATTGATCAACGTGAGGGAGGGCCATGACGACCTTCGACTTGGTTCACGAGGCGTGGGTGCCCGTGCTGGTGGCCGGGCGACGACGGGATCTATCTCTGCTGGATGCGCTGACGCGAGCGCACGAGGTCGATGGCCTCGCGATGGATGACCCTCTGCAGGCAGTTGCGGTGCTGAGACAGGTTCTCCTTCCAGTCGCGCTCGATGCGCTCGGCGCCCCCCGCAGTGAGGACGAATGGGCGCTGAGGTGGGAGGCAAGTGTCTTGGACGCGAGTGTGCTCGGTGCCTACCTGGACTGTCATGCTGACCGATTCGACCTGTTCCACCCGACTTGTCCTTTCGGTCAGGTCGCTGGCCTGCGCACCGCCAAGGATGAGACCAAGCCGGTCTCTCTCCTGCTTCCGGCGGTGGCGACGGGCAACAATGTACCGTTGTTCTCTGCGAGGACTGAGGCAGATTCGCCTGCTTTGGCCCCGGCCGAGGCAGTCCGCGCGTTGCTGGCCACGCATTGCTGGGATACCGCAGCCATCAAGTCCGGAGCGGTGGGCGACCCGGAGGTCAGAGCCGGAAAGACGACCGGCAATCCCATCGGACCGCTCGGCCAACTCGGGGTGATTGTGCCGTTGGGGTGCTCGCTGGCTGAAACCATCTTGCTGAACCTGCGCATCATCCCCCAGGGGCTTCGTGGCGACGATCGGCCGCAATGGCGTGCGGAGCCGTCCACGGCAGTCTGGCGACGACGGCCTTCGCTCGGCGATCTCGACCTTCTCACGTGGCAATCCCGCCGGATTCGGTTGATTCCCGAGCTTGGTGACCGGGGACAGACGGTTGTTCGCCGTGTGGTGCTCGCGGCCGGCGATCGACTGGATCAAGTGCCGGACTTCGAACCGCACACCGCGTGGCGTCAGGACGATAAACCGCAGGCGGGGCGACCGGCGAGACGTCCCATTCGGCACCGCGCTGGCTTTGAGGCTTGGCGTGGCCTTGCCGCGCTGCTGGCGACGGCGCAGTCCGGCGCAGGAAAGGACACCACGAGCGCTCTGATTCAGCAGGCAGCAGATCTCGAAGTGGGTGGCGTCCTCGCATCAGGCTATCCGCTGCGCGCTCTCACCGTCGGTGTCGTGTACGGCACGCAGTCCTCCATTGTCGAAGACGTCACAACGGACCGCATTCTCGTTGCCGGTCGCGGCTCTCGCAGTCGACTCGCCAGTACACGGATTGTTGATGGACGTGATAGTCGAGGCGGAGGGACTGCGCAATGCCGCTAATCGGCTGGGCGGCGATCTCCGTCGCGCGCTCGGTGGCGACAAGGTGCCCTGGGACAAGGGAGAACGACTCGGCGACACCCTCATGCACGAGCTGTCACCCACCGTCCGACGTCTTCTGGCCGGTCTCCAGCGGGAACCGGACCGAGTGGACGAAGCCGAGGCCGCGTGGCGACAGGCAGCTCGACAGATTTCTCTTGAACACGTGGAGGCCGCTTTGTCGAGTGTCCCCCCGGCGGCGTTTCTCGGTCGTCCAGGCGAGAGGGGCGGCATTCAACCCAGTATCGCCGAGGCGCGCTACCGCGCCGCGGTGCGTGACATCCTGGGCCTGCCAAGTTCAGGTCAATCGGAGTCCGTTTCATCTACTACGGGAGCGTGACCGTGAACGACACCAGACCGCCTCAACGAGAGCACTTCTGGGAACGCCACACCGCTGGCGATGGCACGTGGCGGCGTGCCTCCGACACTCCGTCCGGCAGCGATCTTGCTGCGCTCCGGCGGGGAATCGGAAGAGAGGCCGGCAGTGTGCCGGAAATGTGGCCGTTCTACACCACGCTGACCGCGGATGGCCGGCTGACTGATCGTCTCCAGGCCGAGCATGCCGTGCTGACGCTGTTCGCGGTCCATCAGCAGTCGCGCTCGCAACCAGCACAGCGCGATGGTGTCGGGCTCGGCTCGGCGATCAGAGCCCTGCGCGACAGCGACAAATTCAGTCCAGAGGCGGTGGATCGCCGCTTCGCGGCGGCCGCCACAGCCACGTCGCTCGCCGAGTTGAGCGTGCACCTCCGTGGCCTCATCTCACAACTCCGCGGCGTCACCTCGGGGCTCGACTACTCCCTACTGTTCCGCGATCTGCGCGATTGGCAGTGGCCGGACCGCGTGGCGGCAGTCCGCCGGCGCTGGGGTTCACAGTACTTCGTGAGGCAGAGCGGGCTCGTCGACGAGCATTCTCCGGACCTTGCCACGGCCGCAGCGAATAGCCGCACTCAATGACGACCTTGATAGGAGAAGCCGTGATTCCGCGCACCTACGTCGATGTCCACGTCTTGCAGACCGTTCCGCCGTCGAATCTCAATCGCGATGACGCCGGCAGCCCCAAACAGGCCATGTACGGTGGGGCACGACGCGCCCGTGTTTCGTCGCAGGCCTGGAAACGGGCTACCAGGACCGCGTTCGCCGAGCAGGTTCCCCGCGAGCAGTTGGCCACGCGCACGAAGAAGATCGCCGCGCTGCTGTCCACACGCCTTTGTGAACGTTGCGAGATCGACCCCGAGACCTCCGCGAGGATCGCCACACACATGCTCGTTCCTCTTGATATCAAGGCGGGCAAGAAGGCAGGCGACACCGCCTACCTGCTCTTCTTCGGGCGCCCCCAGGTGGAGCGCCTCGTCGACCTGGTGGCAGATCAGGTCGATGGCTTGGCGGGCTTGGATGATACTGCGCTTGCTGAGGCGCTGAAGGATCTCCCGATCAAGGAGACCCTCGGCTCCGGGCATCCCATGGACGTGGCGCTCTTCGGTCGCATGGTCGCGGACATCCCTGGTCTCAACGTGGACGCGGCGACCCAGGTGGCCCATGCGCTCTCCACTCACCCAGTTGAGATCGAGTTCGACTACTACACCGCGGTGGATGACGAGAATCCCAAGGAGCAAACAGGCGCGGCAATGATCGGGACGGTGGAGTTCAACTCCGCGACGTTTTACCGGTTTGCCACGGTCGGTCTTCATCAGCTGCTCGTGAACCTTGGAGGGGATGTCGAAGACACGCTTCGCGCTCTTGAGACGTTCCTGACGGCATTCGTGAGGTCCATGCCCGCGGGTCACGAGAATTCCTTCGCCCACCGAACCGCGCCCTTCCTGGTCAGCGTCGCGCTGCGCAGCGACCAGCCCGTCAATCTTGTCTCGGCCTACGAGTCGCCCGTGCGAGCTAACCGTGGCGTCGCTGGCGAGTCTGCCATTCGCCTTGCCGAAGAGATGCGGCGCGCTGCCGAACTCTGGGGACTTGCGCCATTGCAGGTCCTCTCCACATACGCCACGCCCGTCGATGAAGGGGAAGCCGGCGCGATGCGTCGGGCCATGGGCTCTCCGCAGCCGTTCGCGGAGGTGGTCGCCGGCGTTGTTGCCGCTTCGCGCGAACGTCTTGTTGAAGGGGCAGAGTGACGATGGAGACGCCCCGTTGTCTCGTCATGCGTCTCGCAGGACCCCTGCAGTCATGGGGGGTACATAGCCAGTTCAACCGTAGGGAGACTGCGGATGCGCCAACCAAGAGCGGCATAGTCGGCCTTCTTGCCGCGGCTCAGGGACGTGCGCGAGAAGAACCGATCGACGATCTACTTGACCTTGCCGTTGGAGTGCGCACCGACGAGACCGGGTCGCTGCTGCGTGACTACCACACGGTGAGTGACTACAGGGGTGTGCCGCTGCCATCCGCGACTGTCACCGGGAAGGGTGTGCAGAAGCGGACGGGGCCAGCCAAGTTCACTCACGTGACTGAGCGCTTCTACCTGCAGGATGCGGTCTTCGTGGTTGCCGTTGGCGGCCCAGGCGCCCTTCTCGGCTCGCTACTCGAAGCGCTGGAGCGCCCCGCATTCCCCCTCGCGCTTGGCCGCCGTGCTTGCGTGCCGACTCAACCCCTGGTGCTCAAGCCTACGGATGGTCAGCACGCCGCGGGCCTGCCTGGGCTGTGGATGGGTGATCCCCTGTCGGTGCTCAAGACCGTAGCCTGGCAGGCGTCCGCTGAGAAGGTTCGGCGCCTGGAGCGTCAAGAAGGCGTCGCTCGGGCTATCGATCTGCCAATCGTTGTGGACGACCCTACTGGCGACGATACTGCGGCCGATGTTCCCCGAACATTCGATCCGGTGGGTCGATCGTTCACCGAGCGGCCCGTCCGGCGCACATGGGTGTCGATACTCACGTCCTCGCGTACCGTTGACAGCGCAGCCACAGCTCATGATCCCTTCGCACTCCTGAGGTGGTAGACGATGCCGTACCTATCCCAAGTGTGGCTGAACCCGCTTCGTGCTCAGACTCAACGGATGCTGCGTAACCCGCAAGTCTTGCATGCGGCTGTGCTGGGCGGGTTGAGTTGTCAGCCTGTCACCGAGCGTGTGCTGTGGCGCGTGGAGCACGAGTCCCCGTATCGAGTCGGCGTGCTCGTGCTGACCGAATCGAAGCCGTCGTGGGAGCATCTTGTCGAGCAGGGAGGGTGGCCCTCGGCCGATGGGCCGCAGGCATTGGTGAGGCCCTATGAGCCACTTCTTCATCGGATCGCTTCTGGAGCGCAGTTCGCCTTTCGACTGTGCGCGAACCCGGTCAGTACCACGCGACACCCCGCCAAGCCTTCATCTGCTCAACAGCAGTCACTAGCATCCGCAGCGCGTCCGCGTGGTGTCCGGGTGGCGCACACAACGGCGGCGCACCAGCTCGCCTGGTTGACCGACCGTATTGAGAGATGGGGATTCGAGATTCTGGAGACAACGGCCGGGTTCCCGGATGTGCGTCTCGCTGCGCGAAAGCGCCTCGTCTTCGACAAGTCGAGTCGCGGTGACAGCAAGCGGCGTGTCGTGATTGAAACTGCCACCTATGAGGGGCGGGTCCGAGTCATCGAGCCGGATGCAGCGCTGGCCACCCTGCTGTCCGGAGTTGGGCACGCTCGTGCCTACGGGTGCGGGCTGGTCACCTTGGCTCCGGCCACGCCTGCTTCCATCGAGCGCTGACATGTGGTGGCTCGCTAACCCGCAGGATCTGCACCGTGTGGAGGACATCGAGCGCTGACATGTGGTGGCTCGCTAACCCGCAGGATCTGCACCGTGTGGAGGATCGCGTCTCGACCGTCTACGTTGAGCGGAGCCATGTGGACCGCAGCGAGAACGCAGTGGTCATCGTCAACCGAGAACGCACGGTGAGCGTGCCGGCTGCGATGGTCGCTTCCTTGCTGCTGGGACCAGGGACGCGCATCACAAGCGGCGCGGTACGGCTTCTGGCCGACTCAGGCACCGCCATCTGCTGGGTCGGCGAGCGAGGCGTGAGGATGTACGCGGCGGGGCTTGGCATGAGCAGGAGTTCCCAGCTGCTTATGCGGCAAGCCTTCTTGGTCACGCGGACGAAAGATCGGCTGCGGGTCGCAAGGCAGATGTACGGCATGCGGTTCCCCGACGAAGACGTCAGCGCGTACACCATGCAGCGGCTACGCGGTCGCGAGGGGGTCCAAGTCAAGCGTCTCTATCGGGAGCATGCGAAGCGGACCGGAGTGCAGTGGAATGGTCGGCACTATCGGCCCGGCGAGCCTTTTGCCGCGGGGGACGATGTGAACCGGCTCCTCTCGGCCGGCAACAGCTGCCTGTATGGCGTCTGCCACGCGGCGATTGTGGGGATGGGAGCAAGTCCGGCCCTCGGCTTTGTCCACACCGGTCTTGCGACCTCGTTCGTGCTTGACATCGCAGATCTCTACAAGGCCGAGTACACGATCCCGCTGGCCTTCGACTTGGCCGCCTCTGGGCGCGTAGACGAGCGCGATGCTCGGGTAGCCTTCCGCGACCGGGTGGCGGACGGCGGTCTCATGGGGCGCGTTGTCCGCGATATCAAGGAACTGCTTCTTGGCGATGAGCAGGACCTCTCCGACGAGGATGTCAACGATCTGTGGGATGAGAGCCTGGGGACGGTGCCGGGTGGCATCAATTGGATAGCGGAGGTCGCCGACCAATGGGGTGACGACTCCCTGATCGGTGTGACTGGGCCGGAACTCGACGACTCGCCATCTCGTTGATGACCGTCGTCGTTCTGATTGCGGCTCCAGACGGATTGCGGGGGCATCTCACTCGCTGGATGGTCGAGGTGGCCACAGGCGTGTTCGTTGGCAGCCCGAGCGCTCGTGTTAGGGACCGGGTTTGGGGTCTCCTTGCAGACCGCATCGGTGTGGGCCAAGCGATCATGATTGAGCCAGCCGCAAACGAGCAGGGGTGGTCGGTCCGCACGGCTGGTCATGCTCGTTGGAATCCTGTTGACTTGGACGGACTGATACTGATGGCGCGCCAACGTCGCTAAAGTGGCTGGAACGCGAGCGTCGTCCCCGCACACGCGGGGGTCATCCCTGCTCGGGATTACCTTCCCACTCCGACCCTAGGTCGTCCCCGCACACGCGGGGGTCATCCCATACACAGCAGGAGCTGGGGCAGGTATGCCCGGTCGTCCCCGCACACGCGGGGGTCATCCCGCTCCAGATCATCATTGCCGAGTACCCGGCGCGTCGTCCCCGCACACGCGGGGGTCATCCCGACACACGCGGATGGGTGAATCCGACAGAGGAGTCGTCCCCGCACACGCGGGGGTCATCCCGAGCCGGAAGAGCTGGCGGGGAGCATCGGCCGGTCGTCCCCGCACACGCGGGGGTCATCCCACAGCCGTCGACAACGACGGCGGCGACACCATGTCGTCCCCGCACACGCGGGGGTCATCCCACGTCCGCCCGCTCGCGATGATTGGTCCGGGCGTCGTCCCCGCACACGCGGGGGTCATCCCGCGCGTGGCAGCAAGATCCTCGCCTACCAGCCGTCGTCCCCGCACACGCGGGGGTCATCCCGGCTCGATTTGGTGCCCGTATGTGCTCTGGGGGTCGTCCCCGCACACGCGGGGGTCATCCCGCCCGCAACGAGAGGAAGTTTTACGAAACCGCGTCGTCCCCGCACACGCGGGGGTCATCCTGCCTACGAGAAGTTGTACGACTGCCGCATTGAGTCGTCCCCGCACACGCGGGGGTCATCCTCAGGCCACCGACGCACACACGGCACGCAAGGCGTCGTCCCCGCACACGCGGGGGTCATCCTAGTCGTGAGGCCGGCTTCCGGAAGCTCACCGCGTCGTCCCCGCACACGCGGGGGTCATCCCACGTCAGACACGTCGCCGTCGCGCTTGCCAAGGTCGTCCCCGCACACGCGGGGGTCATCCCCGACGATCCCATGCTTGAGATGGCCGCCCGCAGGTCGTCCCCGCACACGCGGGGGTCATCCCGAACGGAAATTCTACGAAACCGCGGCCGCCGTGTCGTCCCCGCACACGCGGGGGTCATCCCTGCTTCCGCAAGACCGACATTCTCTGCATCCCGTCGTCCCCGCACACGCGGGGGTCATCCCCTCTTCCGCAAGACCGACATTCTCTGCATCCCGTCGTCCCCGCACACGCGGGGGTCATCCCATAGTGCAGATCATATGTAGAGAAGAGGGAGAGTCGTCCCCGCACACGCGGGGGTCATCCCACTGACCTGTCCATGCGCTGCGTAAGTGCGTAGTCGTCCCCGCACACGCGGGGGTCATCCCCGCGGCGCCCGCGGTCTGCAGCTCGAGTCGACGTCGTCCCCGCACACGCGGGGGTCATCCCGTGTACCGCTCCGTCTTCGACCATCCCAAGGCGTCGTCCCCGCACACGCGGGGGTCATCCCGGCCGGAGCGAACGGGGACGCGACGCTCATCGGTCGTCCCCGCACACGCGGGGGTCATCCCTGATGAGGGACGGCATGGACGCAGAAGCGCTAGTCGTCCCCGCACACGCGGGGGTCATCCCCGACGATCCCGCCGCCGAGGATGCCATCCTCCGTCGTCCCCGCACACGCGGGGGTCATCCCTGCGTCCGCATGGAGCCGAAGCTCGCGACGTGGTCGTCCCCGCACACGCGGGGGTCATCCCGCGACCGCATCATGGCTATGGTCGGCTACGCAGTCGTCCCCGCACACGCGGGGGTCATCCTGATGAGGGCGAATGGGCTTTCGAGCGCGGATGGTCGTCCCCGCACACGCGGGGGTCATCCCGTCATCTACGCGAACGACGATTACGAGTGGTGGTCGTCCCCGCACACGCGGGGGTCATCCTGGAGCTACACGCTGACAGCAGTTGGTGGCGTAGTCGTCCCCGCACACGCGGGGGTCATCCCGTGGAGGCGAAGACCGAGGGCGAGGGCTCGCTGTCGTCCCCGCACACGCAGGGGTCATCCCTTCGTTCCTCTCGATAGAGAGCATATTGGCAAGTCGTCCCCGCACACGCGGGGGTCATCCCGTGGAGCGCGTGCAGCGCGCGTATGAGCTGGCGTCGTCCCCGCACACGCGGGGGTCATCCCGCCGTTCTTGGCGGTGCCGGCATGCAGCTCGAGTCGTCCCCGCACACGCGGGGGTCATCCCCGTGCCCCATGACGATTGTGTTCTACAGTCCGGTCGTCCCCGCACACGCGGGGGTCATCCTTCCATCCGACGCGGAAGTGGGCGTTTGACTTCGTCGTCCCCGCACACGCGGGGGTCATCCCGAGAGGGAGGGAAGATGAGCGTAGTGATGCAAGTCGTCCCCGCACACGCGGGGGTCATCCCCATGAACAGACTGACCCGTCAAGACCGAGACAGTCGTCCCCGCACACGCGGGGGTCATCCCCTCGATCAATGCTCGGCGGGTTGGACCGTCATAGTCGTCCCCGCACACGCGGGGGTCATCCCTGCTGCGAAGCGATTATGTCCGTCGTCCGCCGGTCGTCCCCGCACACGCGGGGGTCATCCCATGGCTGAGATCAGCGGAGACGACACCATGGAGTCGTCCCCGCACACGCGGGGGTCATCCCCGAAGTCGCAGAAGGGCAAGCGCTACGTCCCGGTCGTCCCCGCACACGCGGGGGTCATCCCACGGCGGCTTCTGTGAAAGCCGAAAGTACATCGTCGTCCCCGCACACGCGGGGGTCATCCCCGCGCCACCTGGCCGGACCTGTCTGGCCACGGGTCGTCCCCGCACACGCGGGGGTCATCCAGCGGCACCTCCACGACCGCCGGCGAGGCGTTCGTCGTCCCCGCACACGCGGGGGTCATCCTGGGCAGACGGCTCGAAGGACTGGTACTGGAAGGTCGTCCCCGCACACGCGGGGGTCATCCCCGACACCTATCCGTTCAAGACGCAAGGCAAGGGTCGTCTCCGCACACGCGGGGGTCATCCCCATGAGCAGATGGAAGTCCTGCGCAAGGTGATGTCGTCTCCGCACACGCGGGGGTCATCCTGTCATCGTGGCCGGCATCGTACAGGCCACGATGTCGTCCCCGCACACGCGGGGGTCATCCCGCTGGTGACCACCCCACCATCCTTGGCGGGTTGTCGTCCCCGCACACGCGGGGGTCATCCCGCGTCACGACCATCTGGCCGACCGGCTCCGTTGTCGTCCCCGCACACGCGGGGGTCATCCCCGAGGCCGGTATGAGTCTTCTGCCTGCTGGTTGTCGTCCCCGCACACGCGGGGGTCATCCCAGCTGCTCGCTCGACTTGCGTCGGCTACTTGAGTCGTCCCCGCACACGCGGGGGTCATCCCGTCATCCTGACGTCCTTATCGATGTCGGGCGAGTCGTCCCCGCACACGCGGGGGTCATCCCTCCTCAACCTCGTGGCCGCCGCAATCACCCTGGTCGTCCCCGCACACGCGGGGGTCATCCCGAGGCCCGCTACATCACAGCGGACGGCCGTGAGTCGTCCCCGCACACGCGGGGGTCATCCCGGCTGTCCGCTCGACTTGCGTCGGCTACTTGAGTCGTCCCCGCACACGCGGGGGTCATCCCAGTATCGATACTGTTTCGATACAGTATCGCAAGTCGTCCCCGCACACGCGGGGGTCATCCTGCGAGTCGGCAGACGATCTCGTGTGGCTGGCCGTCGTCCCCGCACACGCGGGGGTCATCCCGCGGCGACCGACTCACGGAGTGTCTCGAGGTCGTCGTCCCCGCACACGCGGGGGGCATCCCAGGAAGACCTCGACGGCAACGTGATCGACAGGGTCGTCCCCGCACACGCGGGGGTCATCCCTGCACGCTGATCGAAGCGATGTTCGGACCCGAGTCGTCCCCGCACACGCGGGGGTCATCCCGATGCATACGCCCTACACCACGGACTCGATTTGTCGTCCCCGCACACGCGGGGGTCATCCCGAGGTCCCTCCGGCCTGGCGGAGCTTCCGGGTTGTCGTCCCCGCACACGCGGGGGTCATCCCTCCTCGCCGGCGATCGACAGACCGATGTTCTCGTCGTCCCCGCACACGCGGGGGTCATCCCAGGCGCCGAACGGCGAAGGGGGAGCAAACGCCGTCATCTCCGCACACGCGGGGGTCATCCTCACGCGCCTGTCTGTGTGCTGGCGCGCCCGCTGTCGTCCCCGCACACGCGGGGGACATCCCGGCGCATCACGGCCATGGTGAACCGGCGCCATCGGGTTCTCGCCGCGCGCTCGGGCGCTCATGGAAGAGGAAGAGCGCGAGCGGCCCGCCGCCGAGCAAGCCGTCGCTGGCCCCGGCAGGGAGCACCCGCGGGGCTAGCCGGCCGCCGGGTCAGCCGGCAAGGCGCCTCGTGTACAGCTCGTAGGCCACGCCGGCCTGCATGCCGGCGCGCTCGTACAGTCGCAGTGGGCGCGTTGCGCCCTCGGCGTCCACGCCGAGGGCGACCCGCGCCTGCCCGCGCGCTTGGAACGCGGCGAAGGCGTGCGCGAGGAGGGCGGCGCCAAGACCTCGGCGCCGCCACGGAGCGCGCACGCCGAGCCCTTGGACCCAGCCCAGGTCGCCGTGGTCGTAGGCGATGAGCCCGCCGGCGGCCTCGCCCGCGGCGACGTCCCACGCGAGCCACCAGAGCTCGGGCGTGAAGTCGGGGTGCCCGAGCAGCCGGTCCTTCCACGCCGCGAACGGCTCGTCGCTCTGCCGGAAGTGGTCGGCGAACGCCTCGCGCATGGTGGCGAACATGGTCTCCTCGTCGGCCTCGCGCCGTAAGGTCCGGATCTCGAGGCCCTCCGGCGCCGGCGCCTCCGGCACGCTCTCGTCCAGGTCGACCGTCATGCGGTACACGGTGCGCGTCAGCGCGTACCCGTGACGCCTCAGGAGATCGCGCTTTGTGCGGTTGGTGGCCACGCAGAACACGTCCAGACGGGGGTCGTCGTAGCCGCGCTCGACGGCGATGGCGGCCGCCCGGCGCTCGGCGAGCCCGAGCAGGCGGTCGCGGAGCTCGGGCTCGTAGTGCTTTGGGTGCACCCAAAGGTCGGCCTCGAGCTCGCCGGTGCGGAACTGGTCGCCGGCGTAGGCGTAGCCGACCAGCCCGTGTGGGCCTTCCGCGACCCAGGCGTCGCTCACCGGGTCGAATCCGTCCATGGCCCAGTCGTTCTCGAGGTCCTCGACGGTGCTGTCGGGCTCGCCGATCTCGGCCACGTCGCAGGCGCTGAGCAGATCCACGATCTCCGGCGCGTCGCCGCGCGTGACGGGCCGGATGCGGCTCGGGGCGCTCACGGCGTCGCGGCCGCCGTGCTCTTGGTCATGGGGAAGGTCTGGTCGTAGTCATCCCCCGACGGCGAAGTCCCGACGATGCGGAGCGAGAGGTCGTTGGCGTCGACGCTGGCGAACACCATGCGGAAGTCGCCGGCGAGCGCCTTGAGCACGTCCTTCAGCCGGTCGGCGTTGGCCTCTCCGGCCATCTGCGAGAAGTCGTCCACCGTGATCACGAGATCCATCCCGTCGAGGTGCGCGGGTACGGTCACTGACTGGCCCTGCTGCGATCCGGCCAGCGTGACCGTGAAGGCGTCGTCCTGCTTGGCGATCACGGAGGTGGCGATGCCGGTCTGGGTCGTCGCCGTCCAGGAGCCGACGAACTCGTCCCCGGTGGTGCTCGGCCCGCGCAGGGCGAAGAACCAGACCGCGATCACGGCGATGATGGCTATCGCGGCCACGATGAGGACCAGACGCAGCGTGCCGGACGAGCCCTGCTCCGGCGCGACGGCAGCAGCCGTCGCCGGCTGCGTCCTGTACTCGGGCAGGTAGTCTTGCCGGCCGGCCGGCGCACCGTACCCGCCGTCAGAGGCGGAGGCCGGGCCCCCTGCGCCGGCGACGGGGGCGCCGCAGGAACCGCAGGTCCAGTCGCCGTCCTTCAGCGGGGCGTCACAGCTTGGGCACCTGGCCATGGATCCTCCTCGCCCGCTCAGAACTCAAGCCGCTCAAGCCGCTTGAAGATGACGTCGCGGCCGGCGCGGTACTGGTCCGGGTCCATGGCGGCGTCGATCTCCGCCGGCGTCATGACCGCCATCGCCTCGTCGCTGGCCTTGACGAGGTCGCCGAAGTCGACGCCGTCGCGCCAGGCCTGCATGGCCGCGTCCTGGACCACGCGGTACGCGTCCTCGCGCAGCATGCCCTTGTCGACGAGCGCCAGCAGGACCGCCCCGCTGAACACCAGGCGGTAGCTCTGGCCCAGGTTGGCCAGCATGCGCGCCTCGTCTACCACGAGGTTGTCGATGAGCCCGGTGAACTTCTGCAGCATGTAGTCGAGCAGGATGGTGCTGTCGGGCAGCACGACGCGCTCGGCCGAGCTGTGGCTGATGTCGCGCTCGTGCCACAGGGCGACGTTCTCCATGCCCACCAGGGCGTTGCCGCGCAGCACGCGCGCGCAGCCGGCCATGCGCTCGCTGAGGATGGGGTTGCGCTTGTGGGGCATGGCGGAGGAGCCCTTCTGGCCCTTGCCGAACGCCTCCTCCGCCTCGCGTACCTCGGTGCGCTGCAGGTGGCGCACCTCGGTGGCGAACTTCTCGATGCTGGCGCCGACCAGAGCGATCGTCGTGAGGAACTCGGCGTGCCGGTCGCGCTGCACGACCTGGTTGCTGATGGGCTCCCGGCCGATGTCGAGCTCCTTGCAGACCAGGTCCTCCACGCGAGGGTCGATGTTGTTGTACGCGCCCACCGCGCCGCTGATCTTGCCCACCGACGCGCCTACCGTGACCAGGCGCATGCGCTTGAGGTGGCGGCTGACCTCGAACGCCCAGATGCCGAGCTTCATGCCGAAGGTGATGGGCTCGGCGTGGATGCCGTGCGTGCGGCCGACCTCCACGGTGTCGCGGAACTCGAGGGCGCGCCGCTTGAGCACCTCGCCCAGCGCGACGAGGTCGCGCTCGAGGATCGCTCGCCGGCGCGCTTGATCTGCAGCGCCAGGGCCGTGTCGAGCATGTCGCTGCTCGTCATGCCGTAGTGCACGTACTTGCTGGCGTCGCCGACGTACTCGGCCACGTTGGTGAGGAAGGCGATGACGTCGTGATTGGTGGTCTGCTCGATCTCGTTGACGCGGTCGACGTCGAACGCGGCCTTGGCCTGGATCTCCTTGACCGCGTCGCCGGGGACCTTGCCGAGCTTGTTCCAGGCCTTCACGGCGGCGATCTCCACGTCGAGCCAGGCCTGCATCCTGGCCTCGTCGGTCCAGATCGCGCCCATCTCAGGGAGCGTGTAGCGCTCGATCATCGGTGTCCTCCGCGGCCGCCGGCGTCACGGCTGGGCCGGTGCTGGGCCGGCCGCCGTCTGTCGTCGGCGCGATTCTCTCACACCGCGCGCGGCGCAGGGCCAGGCGCGAGGCTCACTTGCCCAGCGTGCTGCCGTCCGCGAGGTAGCCCTTGAGCGAGTAGCTCTTGCCGCCCTGGGTGGGGGCGTACAAGAAGTTGCCGGTGCTCGCCTCCGGCACCATCGGCCCGTTGGTGACAAACCAGCGGGTCGCTGCTCTCGGAGGCGCCGCCGCCGCAGGCGGCGAGCAGGAGCGCGAGCGCGGCAGCGCCGATGCGGGCGGCCAGGAGGAGGCGACGGGCCGCCCAGGCGACGCAGGCGAGGGTCAGCCACGCAACGCGACTGCCTCGATCTCGATGTGCAGGTCCTTGGGCAGGCGCGCCACCTCTACGGTGGAGCGCGCCGGGTACGGCTCGGCGAAGAACTCGCCGTACACGTCGTTGACGGCCGCGAACTCGTCCATGTCCTTGAGGAAGATGGTCGTCTTGATCACGTTGGCGAGGGTCAGGCCGGCGGCCTCGAGCGTGGCGCTCAGGTTCTCGAGCGCCTTGCGCGCCTGGTCCTTGGGCGTGTAGCCGACGATCTTGCCGTCGCGGTCGAGCGGGATCTGGCCGGAGATGAAGACGAAGTCACCGGCGCCTACGGCCGGCGAGTACGGGCCGACGGCGGGGGCGCCGTCGGGAGACGCGAAGACCTGCTTCTCCATGGGATGTCCTTTCGTGTGAGCCTGATGTCAGGCGAGCAGCGCGCGCACGGCGACGTACGCCAGCGCGACGGCGATGAGCAGCACTGCGATGTAGAGGAAGCCCGAGATGGTCTTCGGGCTCGGGGGCCTGTCGTTCCTCGGCACGTCTCTGACTCTCATAGCGTTGCGCGATGGCGGCCACCTGGAGCCGCGCACCACCGGGCAACCATGGTACACCGGCCGGAGTCAGGGCAGGGTGCGGAGGGGTGAACCAGACCTCGAGCGCCATGTCGACCGCGGCCTGGTCGGCGGAGTCGACGAGGTGGATCTCGAGGCTCAGGACGTCGCCGAGCGACGGGCCCGCGGAGCGCGGCTGGTGGCCGAGGTTCCGCAGTGCGCGGTCGGCCTGCTCGGTGGCCGTGCCGCCGACCGGCCGCCGTCGGGGCCGGCCGGCGGCTGAGCCGAGAGGAACACGAAGCGGCCGGACGCGATGCCCGGGGATGCGGCTCCGGGCGGTCCCGGAGCCATGCTCGGCCTGATCGGCGACCTGCTCATGCCGGGAGTCTTCCCCGGCGCGGGCGAGCGGTCGTCCCAGGCGTCAGACGTCGAGGATCTTCGCCGCGAGGATCGCCGCGTTACGGGCGCCGTTGATGGCGACGCACGCCACCGGCACGCCGGGCGGCATCTGCACGATACTCAGCAGCGAGTCCAGGCCGCCGAGGTCACTGGTCTTGATCGGCACCCCGATGACGGGCAGGTTCGTGTAGGAGGCGAGCACGCCGGGGAGCGCCGCCGCCTTGCCGGCGCCGCCGATGAGCACCTTGAGCCCGCGGCTCTGCGCCGTCCGGGCGTAATGCGCCACCTTTTCCGGGTCGCGGTGCGCGGAGAGCACGTTGATCTCGTACTTGATCTTGCGCTCCTCGAGCTCGGCCGAGGCCTTCTCCATCACCTCGCGGTCGCTCTCGCTGCCCATGACGATGCCGACGAGCACGGGCTCCATCTGGATGCCCTGCAGGACGGTCTCGACCTCGGTCCTGGTCTCTTCCACGTCAGTTCTCCTTTGGTGGCGGCGCAGCCCGCTGCTGCCGCTCGGCTCAGCCGGTGAAGCCGGCCGGGAACAGGTCCAGCTCGCCGGCGCGCGCCTTGACCGCGCGCTCGGCGATGTCGGCGCGCACCTGCATGCCGTCGAAGGCGATCTTGCCGATGCCTTCGTAGGCGCGCTCGCGGGCGGCGGCGAAGCCGTCTCCGAGCGCGCTCACGGCGAGCACGCGGCCGCCGGCCGTGACGACCTGACCGTCCTGCAGCGCCGTGCCGGCGTGGTAGACGGTCACGTCGTCCAGGGCGGCCGCCTCGGCCAGGCCGCTGATGACGTCGCCCTTGTGGCTGCTCGCCGGGTACCCCGCGGAGGCGAGCACCACGGTGACGCAGTCCTGCGGCTTCCACAGCGCCTTGGCGCCGGCGAGCGCGCCCGACGAGGCGGCGGCGCAGAGCTCGAGCAGGTCGCTGTCCAGCCGCGGCAGCACCGCCTGCGTCTCGGGGTCGCCGAAGCGGCAGTTGAACTCGAGCACCTTGACGCCGGCCTCCGTCACGATCAGGCCGGCGTACAGCACGCCGCGGTAGGTGACTCCGCGGCGCCGGAGCGCGGTGACGACCGGCGCCACGACGCGCTCCATGGCCGCGTCGATGGCTTGCTGCTCGAACCCGGGCACCGGGCAGTAGCTGCCCATGCCGCCGGTGTTCGGCCCCTGGTCGCCGGCGTAGATGCGCTTGTAGTCCTGCGCCGGCGCGAGCGGCACCGCCGTCTCGCCGTCGCAAAGCACCAGCAGCGACACCTCGGACCCGGTGAGGTACTCCTCGGTGATGAGCACGTCGCCGGCGTCGCCGAACTCGCGCGCGACGAAGCAGGCGTGCACGGCCTCGCGCGCCTCCGCCTTGTCCTTGCAGATGAGCACGCCCTTGCCGGCGGCGAGCCCGTCCGCCTTGACCACCAGCGGGTAGTCCTCGCGTCCCTCGACGTCGAGCAGGGCGGACTCGAGGCGCTCGTGCCGCCGGTAGGCGCCGGTGGCGACGCCGCCGTCGGCCATGATCTCCTTGGCGAAGACCTTGCTGCCCTCGAGCTGCGAGGCCACGCGGTTGGGCCCGAACACGGCGAGGCCGTGCTCCTCGAAGAGGTCGGTGAGCCCCGCCACGAGTGGCGCCTCGGGGCCGATGACGGTGAGGTCGACCTCCTCGCGGCTGGCGAAGTCGAGCAGTGCGGTCAGGTCGACGGCGGCGATGGGGATGTTGTCGGCCTCGGAGGCGGTTCCGGCGTTGCCCGGGGCGCAGAAGATGCGGTCCGCGAGCGGGGACTGGGCGAAGGAATGGACGAGGGCGTGCTCTCTGCCGCCTCCGCCCACCACGAGCACGCGCATGAGGCCTCCGAGTGGTTGTGACGGTGCGCCGGGCGGCGCTTCCGCCCGCCCGGCCCGATGCCCGCAAGTCTACCCGGGCCGGGCACACCGGGGAAGGGCCGGGAGGACCGGGTTGACCCGTCCGCTGCGACTGAGCGAAGGTATCTTGCAGGGGAAGCGGCCGTAGGGGGCGAGTCCGGCCGCCCATCGCGGGAGGCGCAGGTGTCGCGGCTTCACTGGAGGACCATCATCTTGCCCGCGGCGCTCGCCGTGGCGGGCGTGCTGTGCACGGCGCCGCCGGCTGCCGCGTCGCCGGGCCTGCACGACGTGACCTTCGCCGAGCGGGCGCGGCTGGTCCAGGCCGGCGCACGGGCGCGCCTCGCGTCCACCGACGACGCCACGCCGCACCGCCGCTATGCCTACTACACGCTCGGAGACGCCTGGAAGTACAGCGGGGCCGCCGGCTGGGCGGCGGGCTACGTGCCCGGCGGGCTCTGGTCGTGCTACCAGATGACCGGCTCCGCGGCCTGGCGCGACCGCGCCCTCAGGCGCGAGGCCGCCATCGGCCGAGGCGAAGTCACTGCGGCCTCGCTCAACCTGGGAGCGCTCTTCTTCCCGAGCTACGCGCGCGGGTACACGCTGACCGGGGACCAGGAGCTCAGGGCCACCGCGCTCAGGGCGGCCCGTACTATGGCCGCGCGGTACGACCCCACAGTGGGCGCGATGCTGTCGCGGCCCGGAGAACGTTTCAACGTCATCATCGACAGCCTGATGAAGTCGCAGCTCCTGTGGTGGGCGGCCCGGAACGGGGGCGGCCCCGAGCTTGCCGCCATCGCCACGCAGCACGCGCTGACCATCGCCCGGGACTTCGTGCGGGACGACGGCAGCACCTGGCACCTCGTCTACTACGACAGCGTCTCCGGGCAGATCACGGAGCGCAGCGCGGGGAGCGCGTTCTCCGTCGACTCCACCTGGGCGCGCGGCCAGGCCTGGGCGATCCTGGGGTTCTCGGCCGCGTATCGCGCGACGTCGGACGAGCGGTTCCTGCTCGCGGCGCGCAAGGTCGCCGACTGGTACCTGGCCAACCTGCCCGAGGACCGGGTCCCGTACTGGGACTTCGCCGACCCGGCCATCCCCGACGCGGCGAGGGACTCGTCGTCCGCCGCAATCGCCGCCTCGGGGATCGTCGACCTCGCGCTCACGGATCCGTCGGACGAGAGGCGCGCTACCTATCTCGCCGCCGCGCAGGCGATCCTCGGCAGCCTCATCTCGCCCGCCTACCTCTCCACGGAAGCCAACCCGGCCGTGCTGCTGCACGGCACCTACTCGCAGCCCATGGGCGTGGTCGACCGTGGGCTCGCTTACGGCGACGCCTTCTTCCTCGAGGCCCTGCTGCGGCTGCGCCGCGCGGACCCGGGGGTCGCGGCGCTCCCGGTGGTGCGGGCACGCTCCGACAAGGGTGACCCCACCGCTGCGGTCGACGACGATCTCGCTACCAGCTGGAAGTCCCGTGGCCGCGCGACCCTGGACGTGCGGCTGCGATTCCATTATAACATACAGTGGATAGGCGACAGGCAATAGGCAACAGGCAATAGTGGAGAAGGGCAGGCAACAGGCAATGGTGGAGAATGCAGGCACTGTTGCCCATTGCCGAACCACCAGGGCCTAAGCATACATGAATTATGTGTGACATTATGAGTCACCGATAGATTTATCAATGCTGCACAGGCGTGTTTCCTCTCCTGGGGGAGAGGATTAAGGTGAGGGGGCAATCTATCTACGAAGAAAAAGCGCCCTCACCCCAGCCCTCTCCCCCAGGAGAGGGTGACTAGCATCCAGATGTCGATTTAGTGCGATTGCCCTGGCCTAACCACTGTTGCCTATTCCCATTGCCTCGACTATAATTGCTGCGTGGACGTTCAAGCTATGATTTGTCTGGATGGAGTCTCGGTTGAATATGCGAATGGTGTGCGGGCGCTCAATGATTTGAGCTTGTCCGTTGCCAAGGGGGAGTTTGCCTTCATCGTCGGATCGACGGGGAGCGGCAAGTCCACTCTTCTCAGGCTGCTCTACCGCGAAATGCCGCCGAGCAAGGGCACCGTGATCGTCGATGGCGATGATGTCA